>JAJYLS010000077.1 GCA_021787555.1 Acidobacteriota bacterium
TGGTCCTTAGTTTTCCACGATTCAATATCACGTGGTTTGCGCCGGTGGCGCTGGCGCCGCTGCTGCTGGCGGTGACTTGGGAGCGGCGGCCGTGGCGCAGGTTCCTGCTGGGGTGGGGATGCGGCATCGTCTACTGGTTCGGGGTGTGCTACTGGATCGAGTTCGTGCTCTCGTACTGGGGCGGGCTCGGGGATGTCGAAGGCTGGGCGGTGTTCTCGCTGTTCGCCCTGGCCAAGGGGCTGCACTTCGCGGTGTTCGCGCTGCTGGCGGGAATCCTGATGTGGAGGTGGTGGGCGATTCCGGCGGTGGCGGCGCTGTGGGTGGCCATCGAAGTGACCAACGGCCCGCTGGGGTTCGCGTGGCTGGCGCTGGGGAACGCGGGCATCAACATGGGAGTTCCGCTGCGCCTCGCGCCGGTGACAGGCGTGTACGGGATTTCGTTCGTGTTCGCCATGCTGGCAACGGCGCTGGCGGTGGCGGCCATGGGAAGGCCGCGGCGCGAGTTGCTGTGGCTGGCGGTGCTGCCGCTGATTTTGTTGCTGCCGGCGATGCCCAAGGCCGAGCGCGGCAAGGACGCGGCGCTGCTGGTGCAGCCGGATATTTCCGAGAGCGAGGAGTGGACGCCGGAATCGGTGGACGCGATGCAGCGCGGGCTGGTGGGGCTGACGCTGCGGGCGGCGGCAGAGGAGCCGAAGCAACCGCCGTCGATCCTGGTGTGGCCGGAAGTGCCGGCGCCGCTGTACTACGACGAGGACCCGCAGTTCCGCGCGTATGCGAACGGGTTGGCGCGCGCGGCGCACGCGTACCTGCTGACCGGCGTGGTGGGACACACCGCGGCTGGGGCGCCGACCAATTCCGCGCTGCTGATTTCGCCCCAGGGACTGCCGGTGACCCGGTACGACAAAGTCAACCTGGTGCCGTTCGGAGAATTTGTGCCGTGGCCGTTCGGGTTCGCCAACAAGATTTCGAACCAGATGGGGGACTTCGCGGCGGGAAAGCGGGTGGTGGTTTCGGCGGTGGACGGGCACAAGATCGGGACATTCATTTGCTACGAGTCGGTGTTTCCGGACTTCGTGCGGAAGTTCGCGAACCGCGGGGCGGAGGTGCTTTTCAACATTTCGAACGATGGATGGTTCGGGAAGAGCGCGGCGCGGTGGCAGCATTTGAATATCGTGCGGATGCGGGCGGCGGAGAACCGGCGGTGGATTCTGCGGTCGACCAACGACGGGATTACAGCGACGATCGATCCGGCGGGGCGGGTGCGGGGGACACTGCCGCTGTATGTGCGGGCGACGTCTTACACGGGGTTCACTTATATTTCGGAGAAGACGCTATATACAAGGTGGGGGAACTGGTTTGCACTGCTGTGCGCGACGATAGCGATTGCGGGGCTGGTGGTGGAGCGGGTGGCGTGAGACCACAATAGAATATGCCGGAACAGACTGCGCGTACTTTGGAGCCCCGCTGGCCTTCCGTAGTGGCGCTGATGTCTATCGGGTTCCTTTATTACGCGCTGCCGCCGAAACTTAGCCTGGGACCGGACTGGCTGGTGCTGGTGCTCGTCGGAATCCTGTCAATTCCGGCTCTAATCTCGCATTATTACGGAAGCTGGCGGATTAGCCACGTTTTGGGTTATGTGATGAACTCGGTTGTAACTCTGGGCGTAGGTATCTCGCTGGGGTTACTGATCTCGCGGTTGCCATCGCACAGCGAAACGCCGAGCCAACTGTTGCGCGCGGCGGCCATGCTGTGGGTCTGCAACATTCTGGTGTTCGCCTGCTGGTATTGGAGGCTGGATGCCGGAGGGCCGCACCAGCGGGCGTTGCGGCGGTCGCATACCGACGGGGCGTTCCTGTTTCCGCAGATGGTGCTGGATCCCGAGCTTCGCAAGGAAATGGGCGAGGACCAATGGCGGCCCGCGTTCGTGGATTACCTGTTTCTGGCCTTTAACACGAGCACCGCATTTTCCCCAACGGACGTTCCGGTGCTGTCGCGCTGGGCCAAAACCCTGATGATGATCCAGGCTGCCATCTCGCTGGCGACGATCGCGCTGCTGGCGGCGCGCGCGGTGAACATTTTGTAGGCCTCGGGGCTGCGTCACGAGATGCCCCTGAGTGAGATCACGAGCGCGCGTACGGCGCGTGAGCTTCGATCCTGGGAATTTTCCGGAAATGCTTCAGGTCGGTATCCAGGAGTTCTCCCAGCGCGGCTCCAATTCCATTATGTGCCGTTTTCGCCACATTCGGAAGAGGCGTCCAGGAGAGGGTCGGAATCGGCGCATCGCGGTCCGCGGTAACCTGAATTCAGGAGGGTACGACATGCAGCTAGGGATGATCGGGCTGGGCCGGATGGGCGCCAACATGACGCGGCGGCTGATGCGGGACGGCCACGAGTGCGTCGTTTTTGACAAAAACTACGCCAATGTAAACGAACTCGCGGGTGAAGGCGCGACGGGCGCGGCATCGCTCGATGATTTTGTGAAGAAACTCGCGCCGCCGCGGGCGGTTTGGCTGATGGTTCCGGCGGGGGCGGTGGATGCCACGCTGCGCGAGACGGCGGGGCGGCTGGAGCGCGGCGATATACTCATCGACGGCGGGAACTCGTGCTACATCGACGATATCCGCCGGGCGAAGGAATTAGGCGAACGCGGGCTGCATTACGTCGATGCCGGAGTGAGCGGCGGGGTGTGGGGACTGGAGCGCGGATATTGCGTCATGATCGGCGGAGAGCGTGATGTCGTGCGGCATCTCGATCCGCTGTTCAAGACGCTGGCGCCGGGGCGCGGGAGCGTGGCGCGGACGCCGGGGCGGGAGAAAGCCGGCGGGACGGCGGAGGAGGGATACCTGCACTGCGGGCCGGCGGGCGCGGGACATTTCGTCAAGATGGTGCACAACGGGATCGAATACGGCATGATGGCCGCGATCTCCGAGGGGCTGAACGTGCTGAAGCACGCGAACGCGGGGAAGCAGACGGGCGAAGTGAGCGCCGAGGCCACGCCGCTGCGGCATCCGGACCGGTATCAGTACGATTTCAATCTGCCGGAAATCGCGGAGGTGTGGCGGCGGGGGACGGTGATCGCATCGTGGCTGCTGGATCTGACGGCCATCGCGCTGTTCGAGCAGCCGGACCTGGCGGAGTTCACGGGGCGGGTCTCGGATTCGGGCGAAGGGCGGTGGACACTCTCGGCGGCGATCGACGAATCGGTGCCGACGCCGGTGCTGAGCACGGCGCTGTACGAGCGGTTCACGTCGCGCGGGGAAGCGGATTTCGCGGATAAACTGCTTTCGGCGATGCGCTACCAATTCGGTGGGCACGAAGAGCGCTCCGGCGGAGGGGGCGGGAAATGACGCAGACCTTGGCAGAACCAACGGCCGCCGAGAAAACGGCGGAGGAGCGGCACGGGCGGCCGGCGGACCGGTGCGCCATGGTGATTTTCGGCGCGTCGGGCGATTTAACGAAGAGGAAGCTGCTGCCTTCGCTGTACAACCTGGGACAGAAGAAGCTGCTGCCGCAGGAATTCGCGCTGGTGGGGTGCTCCATCGAGCAAATGACGGAGGAGGAGTTCCGGCAGAAGGTGCACGCCAACCTGGTGGAGTTCGGGAACGCCAGCGAAGGCGGCCAGTTTTGCGAGTGGCTGCTGGAGCGGCTGTACTACGTGGTGGGGGATTTCCGCGATCCGCAAACCTATCAGCGGCTGAAACCGGTGCTGGAGGGCGCGGACCAGAAGCACGGGACGGGCGGAAACTATTTCTACTATCTGGCGACGGCGCCGACGCTGTTCGGAGAGGTTATCCGGCAGCTCGGGGCGACGGGGCTGGCCGACCAGAGCGGCGGGCACTGGCGGAGGGTGGTGATCGAAAAGCCGTTCGGGCGCGACCTGGATTCGGCGCGCGCGCTGAACCATGAGATCGGGCAGGTGCTGGGGGAAGACCAGGTGTACCGCATCGATCATTACCTGGGCAAGGAGACGGTGCAGAACATTTTGGTGTTCCGGTTTTCAAACGGCATTTTCGAGCCGGTATGGAACCGGCGGTACATCGACCACGTGCAGATCACGGTGGCGGAGACGCTGGGAGTGGAGCAGCGGGGCGGATATTACGATCGCGCCGGGGCGCTCCGGGACATGGTGCCGAACCACATTTTCCAGCTCGTGACGCTGACGGCGATGGAGCCGCCGATTTCGTTCCATGCGGACGCGGTGCGCGACGAGCAATCGAAAATTCTGCGTGCGGTCCAGCCGCTCTCGCCGGAAGAGGTGCTCACGCGCGCGGTGCGCGGCCAGTACGGCGAGGGGGCGGTGGAGGGGCAATCGGTGCCGGCCTACCGCGCGGAGCCGAACGTGGCGCCGGATTCGACCACGGAAACACTCGTGGCGCTGAAGCTTTCGATCGATAACTGGAGGTGGGCGGACGTGCCGTTTTATATCCGCACGGGGAAGCGGATGCCGGCGCGGGTGACGGAGGTGGCGATTCAGTTCCGGCGCGCGCCCTTCGTGCTGTTCCGCGACACGCCGGTGGAGCGGCTGGCGCCGAATACGCTGGTGCTGCATATTCAACCGGACGAGGGGATCTCGCTGCGGTTCGGCGCGAAGGTGCCGGGGATCATGGTGGACATCGGCGCGGTGAACATGGATTTCCACTACTCGGATTATTTCGGCAACGAGCCGAGCACCGGATACGAGCGGCTGCTATACGACTGCATGATCGGCGATGCGACGCTGTTCCAGCGCGCGGACATGGTGGAAGCGGGATGGAGCGTGGTGCAGCCGGTGCTGGATGTGTGGAAGGCGCTGCCGCCGCGGAATTTTCCGAACTACCGCGCGGGGACGTGGGGGCCGAAGGAAGCGGACGAACTGATGGCGCGAGAGCACCGGCAGTGGAGGGTGCTGCACTGAGGAGTTAGGAGTTGAGAAGTCAGGAGTTAAGGAGGGGTGAAAGCTGATAGGTTAGAGTACATGACGGCTATGCAAACACTGGAAGAATTGTGTATTAATACGATCCGATTCCTGTCGGCCGACGCGGTGCAGAACGCCAATTCGGGACAT
This sequence comes from Acidobacteriota bacterium, assembly GCA_021787555.1. Classification (GTDB taxonomy): domain Bacteria; phylum Acidobacteriota; class Terriglobia; order Bryobacterales; family Bryobacteraceae; genus JAJYLS01. Next base: position 5,045 of record JAJYLS010000077.1, read on the forward strand.
CCGGGAATGCCGATGGGCACGGCGGCAATGGCTTATGTGCTATGGACCGGGTTTCTGAAGCACAATCCGAAAGATCCGCAGTGGTTCGACCGCGACCGGTTCGTGCTCTCGGCGGGGCACGGGTCGATGCTGCTGTACAGCCTGCTGCATCTATCGGGATACGATCTGTCACTCGACGACTTGAAGCGGTTTCGCAAGCTGCTGAGCCGGACGCCGGGGCATCCGGAGCGCGGCGTGGCGCCGGGCGTGGAGGTTTCGACGGGGCCGCTGGGGCAGGGGTTTTCCAATGGCGTGGGGATGGCCATCGCGGAGGCGTGGCTGGGGGCGCGGTTCAACCGGCCGGGGCACCGCATTGTGAACCATTACACGTATGCGCTTTGCGGCGACGGCGACCTCATGGAAGGCGTGACGCAGGAGGCGGCCTCCTTCGCGGGGCATCTGCGGCTGGGCAAGCTGATCTACCTGTACGATCAGAACCATATTTCACTGGCGGGCGGCACGGACCTGGTGTTCACCGAAGAGGTGGCGAAGCGGTTCGAGGCTTACGGCTGGCACACGCGGCACGTGGCGGACGGAAACGATCTCGAAGACGTGGCGGCGGCGATTCGCGAGGCGCAGGCGGAGACCGGGCGGCCGTCGCTGATCCTGTGCCGCACGCACATCGGCTACGGAGCGCCGAAGAAGCAGGACACGTTCGGGGTGCACGGCGCGCCGCTGGGCGAGGAAGAATTGCAGGCGGCGAAAAAGGCGCTGAGCTGGCCGACCATGGAGAAGTTTTACGTGCCGCAGGACGCGCTGGCGCGTTTCCGCGAGGCTGTGGGCAAAGGCGCGAAAGCGCAGCAGGATTGGCAGAAGCGGTTCGCGGCGTACAAGGCGGCGTATCCGGCCGAGGCGGCGGAATTCGAGATGATGGTGAGCGGCAAGCTGCCGGAGAATTGGGCGTCGGACCTGCCGCAGTGGAAGACGGCGGACAAAGCCCTCGCGACGCGCGTGGCCGGCGGGCAGGCGCTGAACGCGTTGGCGAAGCGGATTCCGAATATCATCGGCGGGTCGGCGGACTTGAACCCGTCGACGGAGACGGCGCTGAAGGGCATGGGCGATTTCCAGCCGCCGGAGTTCGGCGGTCCGGCGACGCAGGGCGCGGTCGGCGGCGAGTGGGGGTACGGCGGGCGCAACGTGGCGTTCGGCGTGCGCGAACACGCCATGGGTGCGGCGGTGAACGGCATGGCGGCGCACGGCGGCGTGCTGCCGTTCAGCGCGACCTTCATGGTGTTCTCGGATTACATGAAGCCGGCGATCCGGCTGGGCGCGCTGAGCAAGCTGCGATGCGTGTATGTTTTCACGCACGACAGCATCGGGGTGGGCGAAGACGGACCCACGCACGAGCCCGTCGAGCAGCTTGCCGGGCTGCGGGCCATTCCTGGGCTGACGGTGATCCGGCCGGCGGATCCGAACGAGGTGGCGGAGACGTGGGCATTCGCGGTGCAGCACGGCGGGCCGACGCTGATCGCGCTGACGCGGCAGAGCGTGCCGCACCTGGACCGCTCGCGGGCGAAGGAGCCAGCGGTGGCGAAAGGCGCGTACATCCTGGCGGAAGCTGAGGGCGGCGCGCCGGAGGTAATCCTGATAGGGACGGGATCGGAAGTGGCGCTGTGCGCCAAGGCGCAGGAGAAGCTGAAAGGCTACGGCGTGCGGGCGCGCGTGGTGAGCATGCCGAGCTGGGAGCTGTTCGCGGCGCAGAGCGAAGAGTACCGCGAATCGGTGCTGCCGCGGGGGATGAAGAAGCGCGTGACGGTGGAAGCGGGAGCCACGATGGGCTGGGAGCGATGGGCCGGCGACGAGGGCACGGTCATCGGAACGGACCACTTCGGGGCTTCGGCGCCGGGGGCGGAAGTCATGAAACATTTCGGCTTCACGGCGGAGCATGTCACGGCGGCGGCGCTGCGGCTGGTGGGACGAAACGCGGAAGCGGATCGGGAGTACGGTGGCCCGACTGCGGTGGCGCCGACGGGCGGAGCCGACGGGCACTCGTAGGCGCGGGCTCTAATCCAGCTCGAGGAGATACCCGCGCTTGCCGACGTTGCGGGCGCGGGTCTTGCCGAGGGTCACGGCCGTGCCTTCGGCTTCGTGGATGTGGCCGCAGAAAAGATACGCGGGCTGGCGGGTGTCGACGAACTCGCGCACCGAGCGCGAGCCGGCGTGCGTCTTCGCGTTCACGCGGTCGAGCGCGGTACCGTAGGGCGGGGCGTGGCAGATGAGAACCAGCGGCGAGAGTTCGGAGAAGCGCTGAAGGCGCTCCGAGATTTGAGCCTCGCTATACTCGCCAGGCGTGTTGAAAGGCGTCGGACTCGAATAACCGAGGCCGCCCACGTGCCACCTGCCAACCTGAAAATGACGCTCGTGAAAATCGTGCAGGCCATGACGCGCGCACATGCCGGCCACCTGGTCGGCCGACTCATGATTCCCCGGCAGAACGTAAACCTTATCGGCGCGCTGCTTGAGTAATTCGCCGCAGCGGTCGATGCCCTTGCCCCAGGTGACCTGGTCGCCGGCCGCGATGTAATAGTCGGCCTCCTGGTGGAGGAGGGATTCGAGCGCTTTCCAATCGTTGTGGATGTCGGAGAAGATGAGGAGCTTCAAATCACGAAGTGTAACACCTACTTGGGCTCGAATTTGGCGGCGAGCCAGTAGCCGGGGCGGGTTTGCACGCGCTTGACCTGGGGGGCGCCGGTGATTTCCACGGTGATGTGGTGGAAGCCGCCCTCTTCCTTGTCGTTGGGCACGTAGCTGATGAGATATTGGCTGTGCAGCTCGTCGCCGATGCGCTGCATGGCGTCTTCGAGCGTACGCTGGCTGTGGAAGCCGAACTCGCTGCCTCCGGTGCCCTTGGTGAACAACTCGACCGGATTGGCCTTGAAGACGGCTTTGGCGTCGCGGTAGATTTCGAGCAGCAGGGGCAGGAAGTTGGCGCTGCGGTCATCCAGGCCATAGGTGTTCTCGACCATGTTGGGCGTAGCGGCAACAATGCTCGGCAGCGGAACGCTGGCAGGCGGATTGGTGTTGGGACGGGGCACGGGAGGCGGCGCGGTCAGAGTGGTGATGAAGCGGGACATATCGACCGAGTAGAAGATCACATTGGCAAGTTGCAGGTTGATAAGGGCTTCGCGCACGCGGTTTTCACTGCCCATGTCGCGGGTCTCACCAATAAGAAGGAGGATGCGGCGGCGGTTGGCGGGGCGCGTGTTCAGCATGCGGGTACCCTGAACCACGGCGTCGACCATGCGGTTGGAGGTGCTGCCGGGATAGATCTTCTTGATGGCCTGGGTGATCTTGTCGGGGTCGGAGGTGAAGTCCTGGAGCGTGCGGATGCGCGCGTCGTAGGCGACAACGGCGGCCTCGCCCTGATTACCGATCAGGAGCGGCGCCACAAGATTACCGATTCTGTTGACCTGCGGCAGCAGTCCCTGGACGTGCTCATTAGCCTGGATGGCGATCACCAGGGAAATGGGGTTGTACGCCACGTCTACGTGGATATTCTGCTCTTTGTCGTTGTCGAAGAGGCGGAACTGGTCGGGTTGGAGGCCGTTGACATAGTTGCCTTCCTGATCGAAGACCAGCACCGGCGCGACCACTTCTTCGACGGATACACGAATGGGCGGCGGGAGGTTCTCCATCTGCTGGGCGGAAGGCTTCTGCTGGGGTTTCTGCTGAGCGAAGAGCGCGGCGCCGATGAGCGCCAGTACAAGCAGCCGAGGCATTACGATTTCAGACTCCCTCCAGTGGTCCGCGGCGGACCTGCGACGGTGGCGTGCTCCGTATAGCCGCGCAGTAAGTCCAGCACGTGGGGCACCAATTCTACGATAGCATCCAGGGATTCAATTGCGCCTTTGGGCGAACCGGGGAGGTTGACGATGAGGACCCGGCCGCGGGTGCCGGCGGTGGCGCGGGAGAGCGCCGCGAGGGGCGTAGCTTCGCGGCCACGGGCACGCATCAACTCGCCGAAGCCGGTGATTTCGCGCTCGATGACGGCGCGCGTGGCCTCGGGGGTGACGTCGCGGGGGGCCACGCCGGTGCCGCCGGTGGTGAAAATGGCGGAGACCTGGGCGCCGTCGGCGAGGGTGGCGAGGCGCCGGCTGATTTCGGCGGCTTCGTCGGGGATGACCTCCATGACTGAGACGCTCCAGCCCAGTTGTTCCAGGCGTTCACGCACGGCGGGACCGGAGCGGTCGGCGCGAGTGCCGGAATTCACGGAATCGCTGATGGTGATAACGGCGGCGTTGGTCATGAGGGCTTTCTCCGAAAGGTTCCGCTCTTGCCGCCGCTTTTTTCGAGCAGGTAAATGTCCTGGATCTCACTGGACTTGTCGAGGGCCTTCACCATGTCGTAGACGGTGAGGGCGGCCACGGCGGCGGCGGTGAGCGCTTCCATTTCGACGCCGGTGGGGCCGGTGGCGGCGGCGCTGGCGAGGATGCGCACGCCGCGGGGCTCGACGGTCACATCCACATCGGCGTGCGTGAGCATCAGGGGATGGCAGAGCGGGATCAATTCGCCGGTGCGCTTGGCGGCGCCGATGCCGGCGATGCGGGCGATTTCGAGCGGGTCGCCCTTGGGATTTTCGGGCAGCTTCTTCAGGGCCGCGGGCGCAATGCGGACGAACGCGTGGGCGCGGGCGGTGCGATGCGTTTCCGGCTTGGCGGAGACATCCACCATGCGCGGGCTGCCGGCGGAATCGTAGTGCGAGAGCTTCTTCATTTGTGCAGCACCCGGATCCATTCGCCGCACGGATATTCGGCGCGGTCGGGTTCGGCGACCAGGTAGGCGTTGGCGCGCGTGAGCGACGGGATATCGCCGGAGCCGTGCCAATTTACGGGGGTGACGGACTGGCCGTCGGCGGAAAGGCGCGCGGGAAGGAAGCGCGTGAGGCCGGCGCGGTGGCGGAAATCGCGCGTCAGGCGCGCGAAGGGCGTGTGCAGTTCGACTTCTTCCTGGCCGCCGAGGATCTCGAGCGCGGCACGGGCGAAGATTTCGAACGTCACCATGGTGGAAGAGGGGTTGCCAGGGAGACCGAAGAAGAACTTTTCGCGCGCCCGGCCGAAAACCAGCGGCTGGCCGGGCTGGATGAGAACGCGGTTGAAGTAGAATTCGGCGTCGAGCGCGGCGAGCGCTTCTTCGACCACGTCGTACTTGCCGGCGGAAACGCCGCCGGAGAGGAGGAGCAGATCGGCGCGGAAGCCCTCTTCGAGCAATGCGCGGGTGTGCGCGAGATTGTCGCGCGCGACGGGAAGCAGGCGCGGAACGCCGCCGGCGCGGGCGACCTGCGCGGCCAGCGAGTACGCGTTGGAATTGCGAACCTGAAATTCCGCGGGGGTCTCCTGGACCTCGACGATTTCGTCGCCGGTGGCGAGGATGGCAACTTCGGGCACGCGAAAAACTTTTACGCGCGGGCAGCCGAAGGCGGCAAGCATGGCGATATCGGCGTAGTCGAGGCGCTTGCCGGAGTGGAGGACGGTTTCGCCCGCGGAGGCTTCGCAGGCGCGCGGGTTGATGAACTGCCGCGGCTGGACGGTGCCATCGAAGCGGATGCGGCCGTCATGCCGGGTGACGTGCTCGACCATGACGACGGCGTCGGCGCCGGCGGGAATGGGCGCGCCGGTCATGATTTCGACGGCCTGGCCGTGGCCGACTTCCCCGGAAAAGCGCCGGCCCGCGCGAACCTCGCCGATGATTGCGAGTTCGCCCGGAAGGTCGCTGGCGCGCACGGCGAAACCGTCGCGCACGGAGCGCGCCAGTGCGGGAGAATCCCGGTCCGCCGCCACGTCTTCGGCCAGCACGCGCGCGGCGGCCGAGGCGAGTTCGACTCCTTCCACCGGCGGCAGGTGGCGCGCCTCGCGCACTTTGCGAATCACGGTCTCGCGCGCTTCGGGGAAAGTTAGCGGGCCCACAAAATCTATTATGCCGCACCCTTCGGTTGTCACTTTCACATTGGCAACACGGAGAATGTTGAACAGGCAAGGCTGGCTTACCACAATGGGAATTGGAGGAGAAAAATTATGGCCGAATCGAAAGTCCAGAATCAACAGACTTCAGAACAGCAACGTGATGTCACGCGGCGGCAGGAGAATTTTCCGTCGCGCGACCTCTTCAGCCTCAACCCATTCACGATGATGCGCAGGCTTTCCGAGGAGATGGACCGCGCATTCTCGAGCTCGTTTGGCCTGTCGCGCGGGTTCGGCGAATGGGGCGCGTGGGCGCCGCCCGTAGAGGTGCGTGAGCGCGATAACAATATCGAGATTACCGCCGAGCTCCCGGGACTGGATAAGAACGATGTCAAAGTGGAGGTAACGGACGAAGGGCTGTGCATTCAGGGCGAGAAACGCCGCGAGCAGAAAGCCGAGGGGGGTGGCATCCGGCGCTCGGAAATCAGCTATGGGCGGTTCTGCCGCGTGATTCCGCTGCCGGAAGACGCGGAAGTGGACAAGGCCAAAGCGGAATTCAAAAACGGCGTGCTCGAAGTGAAGGTGCCGTATTCCGAGCAGCATCGCAAGACGCGCCAGATCCCGATTGGGGGGTAGCGCGAAGCGCACCGGAATATGGTAAGACAGGCAGAGTGCCTTACCGATCGTCGCTCTGTCTGATGGTGTCCATGGTGAGGGAGGGTGCGGTTTCGCCCAGCGAGCTGGTGCGGGCGCACCTTCAACAAATCGCCAATCGCGATCCCGGGTTGAATGCGTTCACGGTGCTCTTCGCGGAAACCGCGACAGAGGAAGCGCGGGCGCGGGAGGAGGCGTCCGCGCACGGCGAGCCGATGGGATTGCTGCATGGCATTCCGCTGACGGTAAAAGACAGCTTCGATATCGCGGGGGTGCCGACGCTCGTGGGAAGCCGGCTGCGCGCGGGGCATCAGGCCGCGGCGGATGCCGGAGCGGTGGCGCGGCTGCGGGTGGCCGGCGCGATCATCTTAGGCAAGACGAATACCCCCGAGTTACTGGCCAGTTACGAAACCGATAATTTCATTACGGGGCGCACGAATAACCCCTGGGACGTGGAACGGACTCCCGGCGGATCGAGCGGCGGCGAGGCGGCGGCGATCGCGGCGTTCTGCTCGCCCGGCGGGATCGGCAGCGATGGCGGTGGATCGATTCGGGTGCCCGCGCATTTCTGCGGCATCGCCGGGCTCAAGCCCACGCCGGGCCGCATTCCGGCGAGCGGGCATTTTCCTTCGCTCGGCTATCCCGCCGGCCTGACCACCGTGGTGGGACCGATGGCGCGCAGCGCGGAAGATCTGCGGCTGCTGTTTTCGGCGCTGGTGGGCTACGATCCGCAGGACCCGTTTTCGGCGCCGCTGCCGATTACCGAACCCGCGATACAGGACCTGCGCATCGGAGTGTGGGAGCAATTCTACGATGTGCCGGTGGATCCGGAGATCCGCGCGGCGCTGCGCAAGGCCGCGCACGCGCTCGAACGGGCGCGATTCGGCGTGGAGAAGTTCGAGCCGCGTGGGCTGGAGCGCGCGCCCAACGTGTGGGCGTTCCTGTTCAACCAGTGGCCGTCGCTGGCGACGCGCAAGCTCATCCAGGGGCGCGAGGACGAGGCGCATTGGACCCTGCTGGAATCGCTGATCACGAAGCCGGTAACGGCGGAGCAGGTGCTGGTGAATCTGGCCGCGCGCGACAGCCTGCGGTCGGCGCTGCTGCGTCAGATGGACCCGGCGCTGTCCAAACCGGCGGCGCTGCTGATGCCGGTCTGCGGCATCGCGGCATTCCGGCACCGCGAGCGGAGGTTCGAGATCGAAGGGCGCCAGATCGGGCTGTTTCAGGCCATGATGCCGGCGGTGATCGCGAACGTGCTCGGGCTGCCGGCGGTGACGATTCCGATTACGAAATCGAGCGAAGGCCTGCCCATCGGTGTGCAACTCGTGGGCAGGCCGTTCGAGGATGAACTGCTGCTCGAGTTGGCGGTGCAACTGGAGCGTTGGATGGCGCCAACGGTTTAGAAATACACTTTCAGCGCCATCTGGACGATGCGGGGCGCGCTGAAGCTCGTGACGGTTCCAAAGGTATTACTGCTCGAAACGTTCGTATTCGGCGCGTTCCAGTTGGCGTGGTTCATGATGTTAAAGAAATCGGCGCGCAACTGGACCTGCCAGCGCTCGGTCAACTGGAACATACGAGTGATGTTCATGTCCCAATTGATGGAGCCGGGACTGTAGAGCGCGTTACGGCCCAGGTTGCCGAACTGACCGCTGAACGCACTGCACGACGCGTTGGAGCCGGCGCACTGGAAGGCCCCGGGGTTGAACCAGTACGGAAGCGTTCCGGTGGGAAGGGCAGACACCTGCGAGGGCGCGATGACGTTCGGACGATCGTTCCCCTGCCCGGAGAGCGAAATGTCCTTGCCGTCCGTGATGTTGAAGGGAGCGCCGGTGTAGAAGTTAAGAATCGGCGAGAGCATCCAGTCCTTGGTCAGCCGCTTGGTGAATCCCCTGCCGAAACCCGGGCTCTCCACCACCATGGTGGTGACGAAGTTCTGGCGGTGGTCCCAATCGCACGGGCCGAGTTCGCCGGCGCGGTTGAGCGGGTTCTGGTACTGCGCGCCGGCCAACTCGCCGGTGAAGTCCCAGGTGCTGACGCAGTGGCTCCAGGTGTAGTTCGTCAGCAGGGTGTAGTGTTTGGCGAAATGATGCTCGATCGAAAGGAACAGCGCGTTATAGCTGGAACTCCCGCCCGGATCGGTCTGGATGATCCCACCGTAGTATTGCCCTTGGGCCGGATTCGCCAGGTTGGTCAGGCGCCGCGCGTTGGTGTTGGCGGTGGTGGCGCCAGGGCCAGGGACGGCGTAGTTGACATCGGTGGAGCCCCAGATATTCCGCGAGACATTGCCCATGTAATTCACGGTCACGACCCAATTCTGGGAGATCTGCCGCTGATAGCTCAGGTTCCACTGCATCATGTAAGTGGGCGGAATGTTCGGTGGAAGGCTGATATAGGCGCCCTGCGTCGGGAAAATCGAGGCGCCCGGGAACGGATCGCCGGTCTTGCCGTTCAACGTGTAATTGGCGAATGGGTTGGAGAACTGGCCGCTGGTCAGTGAAATCGAGGAGACATACGGCGGGTTGGTGGTCCAGCGCTCGGGATAGAACAACTCGGGGGTGTCGTGCATCAGGGTGAAAGAAGAGCGGATGGTCTGTTTGCCGTTTCCCTTGGGGTCCCAGACCATGCCCACCCGAGGTGAAAACGTGGCCCAGTGCGAATCGGTCAAGGCTTTGCCGTATTTGTCCTGGGGATCGCCGTTGAAAATCAGGCCCGCCGGCGCGTTCGGATAGACCGTGCTGTGCACGCCTTGATTGAAGAGCGGCCACAGGAACTGGTCGCCGCGCCCGTATTTGTCGTAAGCCGGAAGGTCCGGCTCCCAACGCAGGCCGAAGTTGATGCTGAAGTGTTTGTTGACGTGGAAGGCGTCCTGCGCATAGAAGCCCATGACGGTCTGGCGGATGTAATCGGTGATTACATTGCCGTCCGTCAGGCTGGAGAAATGGCCCAGGAGCAGGTCCGCCATGCCGTCGCCGCTGAAACTGCCGTTGAAGCTGAATTGGCCGTTGGCCTGCTGGTAGTTGTACGAGTTGAACTGGTCCAGGCGGCCGTCAAATCCAAATTGCAATTGGTGCTTGCCGCGGATGATGGTGAAGTCGTCCGCCACCTGATACGTGTTGATATCGAAGTTAGCAGGCGCGCAGGTGCCGCAGCCGATGTTGAAGCCTCCGCCAGAGTAGTTGCTGACGCCGATCTGGCTATAGTCTGGGGCGTTGATGAACATATTCACGCCGAGGTCCTGTGGGCTGAAGAGCGTGGAGGCGCGATCGTCGCGGCGGCGGTCGAAGGTGGCGTGGAAGGAATTGATGGCGGTCGGGCTGAGGGTATACGTGTCGCCGATGGTGACGGTTTGGGTGCGGTCCTGGTTTCCGGACTGCGCCGTGGTCAGCGCGTTGGTTCCGTTGAAGAAGTACTCGCCGGTGTAATCGTAGATGAAGTACCGGGCGAAAAGGAACTGCTTGCTGCTGAGGTTGTAATCGACACGGCCAATGATCTCATCGTCGGGGTTGTTGGCCGGGTAACCGTACTCGTAATTGCCGCAGGGATCCGGAGAGGTCGGCAAATAGCTGGTCGCCAGCTTCCTGCCAGCCGGATCGAACTGGGAAACGGGAATGGTATTGCCAGGATACGGGTTGCCATTTGGGTCCCTGAGAGTCCGCGCGCTGTTCAGGCAGCCGCCGGCGGACTTGGGTCCATCCAGGATACTGAAATTGCCGGCCAGCGCGGCGGCGGTGGGCACGTACGCCGTCCGGTTGGAGGGGTCACTGCGCTGACGCGTGCCCTGATAGCCGGCGAAGAAGAACAGCTTGTCTTTCTTGATGGGGCCGCCGATGGTGCCGCCGAACTGGTTGCGCTTGAGCGAATCGCGGATCGGCTGGTGGCCGAAATCGCCGTGCGGGCGCGCGTTCAAGTCGCCATTGCGCAGGAAGTCGAACAGGTCCCCGTGAAGGGCGTTGGTGCCAGACCGCGTGACGATGTTGACCACGCCGCCGGGATGGAGGCCGTATTGCGCCGGCAGACCGTTGGTCTGAACGCTGAATTCCTGAACTGCGTCGGGGAACGGAATGGGCATATTCACGTTGCTGAAGGCGTCGTTGTTGTCGCCGCCGTCCAGCAGGTAATTCACGCCGTTCGCCGCACCGCCCGCGATGGAAAAGGTCCCTGAGCCATCCGAACCCTGGATATTCTTGCTGCCGGTGAGGTCGAAGTGGCTCGTGTTCATACTTTGCGTGGAGTAGCCGGTGATGGTCAAAAGCTGGGTCAGGTTGCGGCCATTGAGCGGGAGATCGACCAGACGCTGGGTATCGACTACCTGCGAAATGGAATTCTCCTTGGTTTCCACAAGAGCTGCATTGCCGGTAACCTGAACGGTTTCGGTGACCGCGCCTATGTCGAGTTGTACGGGAATCTTAGGGTTGCTGGCCACCTGGAGTTCGATTCCGTGCTGTGCGTAGGTCTTGAAACCAGGTACGGACACTTCGAGGTTGTAGTGCCCTACCGGAAGGTCGGGCAGGGCATAGCGGCCGGTGGCGTCCGTGACGGTATTGCGCACTTGTCCGGTATCCACGTTGGTGGCTTTGACCTGTGCGTTGGCGACTGCCTGGCCGCTGGGATCGGTGACATAGCCGTCGATTTCGGCGCCGGCTACTTGTTGGGACCTCGCGGCGGGCGCGAGGCAGGTAAGGACTAAGGCAAAAGCAAGTAAAACGTTTGCTTTGCTAATACGGAAAGCCATGGAATACCGCATTGATCTAACCCCCCTTAGGGCAAACGAGAACTGGAGGCGTTTGCCCTGTAACAGCCGACCTTGCCGGCCACCTTCGCAACCACGACGACCTCAGCAAAGAGTGCGGAAGCTCACAGTATACAGGGTAAATAATCTCACATTTGCCACGGTAATTTACATACCGCAGCACAGACCCGATACTGTCGATTCTGGGGCAAGAGCGCACGACAGTCGATACAATGGATAGCTGATGCGACGCGGTACTTAGAAAAATACCTTGACGCCGAGTTGGAGCGCGCGGCCTCCACCGATGCCGTTCACCCCTGTGCCGCTGCCGACCGTGCCGGTAACATAGCCGTAAGTGGCGGCGGTGATGCTCGTGTTGGGATTGCCGAACTCCGGCGTGTTAGTGAAGTTGAACGTCTCCGCGCGAAGCTCCATACCCAGGCGCTCGGTAAAGTGAAAGTCCTTCATGAGCGCGAGATCCAGCGAGAACAGCCCGGGGCCGCTGATGATATCCCGGCCGGTGGTCCCGAAGCGCACTCCGGTGGGCTGGCCGAAGCTGTTGCGGCTGAACCAGGGATTCCCGACGTTGATGCCGTGCAAAATCTGCACGGGCGCGCCCTGGTCGGCGGTTTGCGATTCTCCGGGGGTATTCAGGCTGGAGCCACTAGCGCCGAAGGTGAGGGGCGTACCGGTCATCATAGTCAGAATGCCGGAAAGCTGCCAGTTGCCGAGAACGTAGGCGGCGGGACCGCTGTGCAGCCATTTCTTCCCCTTACCCCATGGCAATTCGTAGACGTAACTCTGCACGTAGGTGAGGGTACGGTCGAAACTGGTGCGGGCATAATTGCGCTGCGCGTTGATGAGCCACATGAGGCCGCCATCATCGTCGCCCTGGTAATCCATGCCCTTGGCCCAGGAAAAGGAGGTCGTAATGTTCAGGTCGGCCATGCGGCGATCCAGCTTGATCTGCATGGCGTTGTAGCTGGAGGAGAACCCGACCCAGCGGATGGTGGCACCCGAGGTCTTGCCAAACGCCTGGTACAACGGCTCGCTCGCCGTACCCAAGCCAAGAAGCGCCGGATTCATGGTGTTGTTGAGGTTGTAATTCGCTACGGTATCGACGCCATGGACGCCCAGATATGCAACGTCCAGGGCCAGATGGCCGGGCAACTCGCGCTCTACGGCGATGTTCCAGGTTTCGGTGTAGGGGTTCTTAAAGTTGAGATTGATCACATCGAACGATTGGGTGAGCAGCGGACCGGTGGCGGGAATAATGCCGTTCGCCGGAACCGGCACGGGCACGGGCAGGGGGAAGCCTGCCTGGAAGGTCGCGGGCTGACCGTTGGGAAGAAGGGGAACCGCGAAACCGTCGCCAACATTGGGATAGTCGTTATTGGAGCGGACGGGGTAGTTGTAGGCGTACGTATTATCGGGGAATGGAGTATAACTGGTGCCGAAGCCGGCCCGAACCACGGTTTTGTCGGTGACGCGATAGGCAGCGCCGATGCGGGGCGCGAAGTAGTTATACCGCGTCTTCATTCCCAGATTCGACGGATTGCCGCCGACCCCAGCGATCACCAGGCTGTTGTTGGTTGGGTCGTAATTGGAGAAGCCGCCGGGGAACTCCGGAGTAGCCGGCGGATAGAATTCCCAGCGCAAACCAAGATCGAGAGTCAGCTTCGAGCTCACCTGCCACTTGTCGCCGATAAAGGGAAACAATTCCCACTGGCGATAGGCGGGGAAATAAGTGTTGACGTCGCGGCCGAGGCTGGAGGGTGTATCCAGCAGAAAGCTGGCCATGTCGTTGGCGATGCCGGGCAACACCGCTGTGTTGTTGCAGCTCTCGGCCAGACCGTTGGCGCCGATCTTGGTCGGCAGGCAAAGGGAGGTTTGCAGGCTGCCAAAATTGTAGACGCCGCGTGGGCCGTAGGTCTGGTCCTGAAGCAAATTGTCGCGGATGCGCTTGAGGTCCACGCCCCACTTGATGGTGTGGTTGCCTTTGGTCTTGGTCCAGGTGTTCACCGCATCGACATTCACCTCCGAGCGGATCCAGGGGAGGCTGGCGGAGTAACCAACCAAATTGCTGGGAAAACCATTACCCAGGCTGATGGATGTCATGCCGCTGGTGAACGGGCTGAGATTTGCGCCGGGAATACCGATGTTTGTGGCATCCGTCGCGCCGTAGTCGGCGGGCAGCGCTTCGTTCAGGTAGTAGGAAATGGCCAAACGGGTTTCCATGATCAGGCTGGGCGACATGATGCGGTCGTAGTTGAGATCGGTGCTGTAAGTTCGCTGGTAGCCGGTGCCCTCGAAGGCGCCCTGCGCTGGGCCGCCCAGCGCGGCGCCAAAAATCGGGGCCTGGAAAATCACCGGTTTGGAGTAGCTGAAGCGGCCGCTCAGGCGATCCTTATCATTGATGTTGTAGTCCACCTTGGTGTCGAGCGAGTCGGTGGTCTTTTGGGACGGCAGGAGGGCGAAATAATTGTGAACGGGCTTGGCGATGTCGTAACTCTCATTCGTACCCGGCATGAGGCCCAGGAGTTTGGCCGTAACCGGATTGATGCGGTTGGTGGGGATGATGTTGCCGGGGAAGGGCGTGCGGCCGGTGCCATCGAGCGGATTCCCGGTGGCGGGATCGTAGATCGTCTGTGCCGCCTGGCTGAAGTCGCCGGTGCGCCATGGGTCGGGCGGGATGGTCTCGTTGTTGGCGTTGGCCTCGTGATCCATGGTGCGGAGGTAATCGCCAAAGAAGAAGAGCTTGTTCTTGATAATGGGCCCGCCGATGTTGCCGCCGACGTAGTTGTATGCAATATGACCAATGGAAGGGTTAAAGAACGCGCGGGCATCGAAATCGCTGTTCTGGAGGAACTCGTAAGCGGCGCCGTGAAAATCGTTGGTGCCGGACTTGAGAACGGCGTTCACCACCGCGCCCGACGCGCGGCCCATCTCCGGATCGAAATTGCTCAACGCGATGTCCACCGTCTGGATGGCCTCGACCGGCGGGACGTAAATCTGGAGCAGGCCGGTGCGCTCGTTATCGTCGGTGCCGTCGATCATGAAGTTGTTGCCCTCGCGCATCTGGCCGTTCACCTCGGTTTGCAGCGAACTCGAGGCGTTGAAAAACTGGGAATGCTGATAGGTGACCGGCGCCACGCCCGGCGCGAGATTCAGCAGCGCCTGATAATTCCGGTTGGAGCTGATGAGCGGCACGTTGGCCAGAACGGTGGTATCGACTTTTTGCGCAGTCTCGGCGGTCTCGGTCTGGAGCACCGGCGACGCGGCAGAGACTTCCACGGTTTCCGTGACGTTGCCGGGCGTCAACTGCGCGTCCACGCGGACGGTGCTATCGACGCGGACGATGATGCCGCCGCGGGTTTCTTTCTTGAACCCGGCCGCCTCGGCGGAGACCGAATAGGTCCCGGGGGGCAGGTCCGGAAAGATATAATTGCCGCTGGCGTTAGACACACTGGAGTGGACCACGCCGGTATTGGTTTCAGTGATGGTCACCTTGGCATTCGGCACTACCGCTCCCGTTGCATCGGTAATCGTGCCCACCAAGGTGGCCGTGAGGATTTGCGAAATAGCTGGCAAGGCCACGATCAACAGAATCGCAACTAACACAGAGACGCATCTCAGACGTAACATGCGCACTCTCCTCTTAGAGCTTCTTATACGGCCTCTGGGCCGAAATACTCACCCTGTGGGATCGAGTGTATGCTGAGATTTGAATGGAGTCGATACAATCAACACCGTAGGCAGACAAATTGCCCGCAAGATATACAACAGTTACTGAGTGCGGCAGTGGTGCCGAATGGTACAGAAGCTCACGGAGTACAGCAGGAGCGCAGGATCGACCGCTCCCTGCTGCGGTCGGTGGCGTCTATGGGACTCCGCCCTATGGAGAGCCTAATTAGAACAACAGCTTCAAAGCGAACTGTAGCACACGCGGCTGGTTCGCCTGGGCACTGACCACTCCGAACTGCGGTGAACCAAACACGGTGTTCGGTGGGGCAAACACCGGGGTGTTGGTCAGATTGAGGGCCTCCGCGCGGAATTGGAGCGTCAGGCTTTCTTTCAGCCTGGTGTCTTTGATGAGCGAAAGATCGAAAT
>JAJYLS010000410.1 GCA_021787555.1 Acidobacteriota bacterium
CGAAGGCATCGGCCCAGCGGTCGGGGTCGTAAAGCTCCGCGCGGAACATGGGCGCGAAATTGAAGTAGGGAAAATCGGCGCCGTAGACGCGCTTGTGAAATTCCCAGGTGAGCGCGCCCGGATCGGTGGGGCCCTTGGCCTCCTTGCCCCGGGTGAGGGAGTTCCAATACCACTCGGCGTAGGGGTTTTGATTCCGGGCGTGCGGGAGAGCGAAGGAGGGCACGGAATAGACGCCCCAGTGGATGAAGATGCCGAACTTGGCATCGGTGTACCACCGCGGGCAGGAGCGGCGGTCGAGGGAGTCCCAATTGGCCTGGTAGCGGGTGTCGGCACGGGCTGCCAGCGCCAGGGGCGCGGCGGCACAGGCGCGGAGTAAATCACGGCGTCGCATCATCACTCCAAGATCTTATCGTAAGGGAGCCGGATCGAGGATTTTCTCCAGCACGCCGGGCGGCAGTTCCACGGAGGGGTGGAAGTCGGGGCCCTCCATATACGCCAGCAGGCTGCGGCGCAACTGGCGCGCGGCGAGGCGCTCGCCGAGGCGGGATTCGAGATCGAAGCCGCAGACCAGCAGCCGGCCTTCGCCGGCGCGCGTTTCGAAGATCGCGCCGAGCTTGTGGTTGCGATGGTAATCGTCGATCACCTGGACGATGGGGCGGAACTCCGAGGGCGTGTCGTCCAGGATGAAGGTGCGCGAGGGCTGCATCACGTCCCACCATTGGAAGTTGCTGTGCGGATCGGTGGGGAATTGGGCGAGTGCGGGATAGTGCGGGTCGCAGAGGATGCCGCGCGTGCCGGGCTGCTGTTTGAACCAGCTCAACGACCAGAAGACGGGCAGAAAGGTGTTGGGGAGCGTGGACGCGCCGGCGCGGTCGATGGGCCAGAGGAGCAAGACCTTCTTGCCCGCGGCGAGCGCGGGGCGGGCAGCGGCGTAATCGTGGGCGATGGCGATATCGGCGGGCGCGGCGGTGTCCACGGATTGCGGATAGACCCAGATATCCCAGTGGTTGCGCGCGGCGGTGCCGGGGATGGTTATCTCGAGGCGCAGCCGCGCCGGGGCGTGGACCGCGGCGAGCGGGACGCGAATGTCGCCCAGCGGCGTGACTTCGCCGGTCTTCACGTTTGCGGCGGGGAACCGGCCGCTGGCGAGGGGATGTGCGGCGTCAGGGCCGAGCCACCACGTGGCGTTGGCGCCGGGGATGTCGTGCTCGCCGTAGTGCGCCACTTCGGCTTTGGCGGTGAAAGTCTCGGCGGAGGTCCAGGTGTATTTGGGGAAGCGCGCCAGCGGCACCGTGGGGCTGAAGAATTCGCACATCTGCTCCGGCGTGAGAATGCCTTTCGAGTGCCATAAGGAGTCGAGCAGGCCGACGAGCGCTTCGCCCTGGCCGGGGAAATCTTCGAGTTCCAGAAGCTGCACGCCGCCATAGTGCGGGGTGCGAAGGGCGGTTTCGATCTCCTCTTTATAAAGCAGCCAGGCGAAGGCGCCGGAGGCTTGCTGGAAGGCGTGCGCCTGGTCGGCCATGCCGCGCTCCGCGAGTTGTCCGCGGAAGGCTTCGAGATTGCGCGGCTTCAGCACGCCGGTGTAGCTGGCGATTTCGCTGTAATCCGGATAGACGACCCATTGACCGAGCTCGTGCGCCACCACGGGGACTCTCGTAACGGCGATGGCCTTCGAGAAATCGTAATCGGTGGAGGAATCGGTTTTGGCGAAGCGCGAGCCGTGGATGCGCATGGGGCCGAGCGGCGTGGCCGGGCCGATGAAGTAATCCGAATGGGGGCTGGGATCGTGGCGGCCGATATAGTTGGCGGAGAACGTGTAAGAGCGGCGCGGGTCGGCCTGCTTGAATTCGGAGACGAGCTGGTCGAGGAAATCGAATTTGCTGGCAAATTCGTTGCCGAGGCCCAGCATGGTGAACGAGGGATGATTGCCGTAGGACTTCAAAATGCGGTAGCCCTCGGCGCGCATGAAGTCCATGGTCTTGGCGCCGTCGTGGAAGCGCGTCCAGACGGGCAGCTCGATTTGCAGCATCATACCCGCGCGGTCGGCGGCGATGAAGGCGGCTCCCGGCGGGCAGTTGGAATGGAAGCGGAAATGGTTGAGACCGTAAGAGCGCGCGATGCGGAAGATGCGCGTCCAGGATTCGACATCCGTGGGCGGATAGCCGGTGAGGGGAAAGATGTTGCATTCGACGGTGCCGCGGAGGAAGGTGGGATGGCCGTTGACGGTGAACTGGCCGTCGCGCGTGGCGATTTCGCGCACGCCGTATTGCATGTGCCAGGCGTCGCGGTAGGAGCCGGACGCGAGCGAGATTGCAACATTGTGCAGCCGCGGCTCGAACTCGCTCCAGCGGTCGTTCGGGAACGGGAAGCGCAGTTCGACTTTCTGCTCTGCGCCGGGCGCGGTGAACGGGACGGAGGCGCCGTTGGCCGAGAGGGTTCCGCTGGCCGGCGCGCCGGTGGCATTGCCGACGGTGACGACCGCGCGACGTTCGGGGAAGAGTTCGACCGAATCGATCCAGACGGGGTCGCACACGTCGAGCGCGATGCGGCCGGCGACGCCGTTCCAGTTGGTCTGGGTTTGCTCGGTGACGCTGTGGGCGTTGCGGCCCACGTCGATGCGGTAGGTGTTGTCCACGCACAGGGTGATGCGATGGCGGCCGGGCGTGAGGGCGCGGCTGAGGTCGTAGACGTGCGGCGTGGAGAGGCTGTCCTGGGAGCCGAACGAGGCGCCATCGACCCACACCTGCGATTGCCAGTGGACGCGCTCGAGGAAGAGGGTGATGCGCTTGCCGCGCCACGCGGCGGGGATGACCACGTCGCGCTCGTACCAGGCGGGGCCTTCGTAGGTGTAGGGGCGCGAGAGGCGGCCGTATTCCGGGCCGGCGGTTCGGTTGCCGTAGCCCGCCTGGTCGGTGCTGCCGGGAAGGAAGATGGCCTCACCGGCGGGAATGGCCTGCGCCGGATCCTGCGCGCCCAACTGGAAGCGCCACTCGCCGGCAAGCGAGAGCGTCTGCGCGGCGAAGATCGGGGAACCGAGGAGCAGTAAAACCGCGAGCGGTTTCATGCGTTCCAAGGTAACAGTTTTCAGTCGTGGGTCTTGAGTTGTGAGTCTTGAGTGGTAGGTCGAAGCGGTTGCGGCGCCATGAGTTGCGGCGGTTGCTCTTCGATCGGTTCCGGTGGCTCGGCCTTGTATACACAGAGCGCATCTGCTGTTCCGAGCCGCCGGGCTTTTCCTGCAACTCGTCGTTCATCAGATCGACGAAGTACTGGGCGGAGGGACTGCTGGACGCATCGGGCGCCAACTTTATCGGAGTAGCGGCGGCCTCCTGCCGCGCGGCTGCGGTGAGATAGCCGTTCTCGCGCATCAAGCCCAGTACTTCGTCGCGGCGCGCCTTCGCGTGTTGCGGATAACGGTAGGGATTGAAATCAGCCGTTTGGATTGTCGCATCCTGCACCGGCATCCCGCCGGTAGAAGCGGCACGTACCGGGCCGTCGTGAGCTGTGCAACTGCGCACACCTCAAGCGGAGGCGAAGAACTTACGCTGTTCCGAATGAAGAAGTGACCTAGGGTAACAGCCCTAAGCGGCTTTCTGCACCTTGCCCGAACGGATGCAGGACGCGCATACGCGCAGGCG
Organism: Acidobacteriota bacterium; assembly: GCA_021787555.1. Lineage (GTDB taxonomy): Bacteria > Acidobacteriota > Terriglobia > Bryobacterales > Bryobacteraceae > JAJYLS01. The sequence continues at coordinate 3,636 of JAJYLS010000410.1, forward strand.
CCGGTTGGCGCCATTGACCACCGCGCGGACCGTTTGCAGGTTCAGGTTCCACCGGCGTTTGGTAAGATTATGGGCGTGGCTGATGCGGTTACCGAACTGCGGTCCGCGGCCACAAACGTCGCAAACTCGTGCCATAAGGCAAGACTCTCCCTCTGGTGTCGAAAACATGATTATAGCAACCCCGCACCTTGTGGGCAACCGCGCACATCTGGCAAGTGGTTTGCTCTGCCACGCGCCGGGGAGAGAGTCTGTGGAAGGCTCGAGTGACAGGGACACGATACTCGTGGTCGAAGATGTCGAAGCCATCCGCAGGATGGTCTGTGGCATGCTCTCGCAGTGCGGCTATCGATGCCTTGAAGCCGGCGACGGCGCGGAGGCGCTACGCGTCCTGAGTGAGACATGCGAAGTCAGCCTGATCCTTACCGATATGATCATGCCGGTGCTCGACGGGCCCGAACTCGCGCGGCGTGTGGTTCGCATGCGGCCGG
>JAJYLS010000411.1 GCA_021787555.1 Acidobacteriota bacterium
TTCCGATCTGCGCGACACCGCCGCTCGATCCGGCCAACGGCCATTGGCGCGCGCGCAAACCCGGGCAGCCGTTCCTTGCCGTCTTCAACGACGTGATGACCCACGAGAGCCAGATCTTCCGCAGTGCCAGGAATCCGGAGATCCATCACGACCCGGCCAGGGCCTGGCTGGCGGCGTTCGAGCCCGACACCCCCGAGATGCGCCGCGATTGGGCGCAATACCACGACCTGCTCACCGCGGTGGACGCGCGACACCAGGTGATGCTCGATCAACTGGAGCAGGACGGGCTGACGCAGGACACCATCATCGTGGTCACGAGCGATCACGGATGCGGCATCGCACGCTACAAACGCATGCCCTACGATTCCGGCCTTCACGTGCCCATGATTCTCATCTTCCCTGAGAAATATCGGCACCTCGCGCCAAAAGATTACACCCCCGGCGGGAGGAGCGACCGGCTCATCAACACGGTCGATCTCGCCCCCACCATGCTCAGCCTGGCCGGCATCAAGCCGCCCGATTTCTACCACGGCAAGGCCTTCGCCGGCCATTTCGAAGCGGCGTCGCGCGAGTACCTGCACGGCATGCGCGGCCGTATGGACGAGCGGTACGACCTGATGCGGTGTACGCGCGACAAACGCTACGTCTATATCCGTAACTACAATCCGCACAAGATCTACGGGCAGCACGTCGAATACGCCTGGCAACTGCCTTCCACGCCGGTCTGGGAGCGGCTCTATAAGGAAGGCAAGCTGGAACCGCCGCAGACCTATTTCTGGCAGACCAAACCGCCGGAGGAACTGTACGACATCCACGCCGACCGCTCCGAAGTGCACAACCTGGCCTCCTCGCCCGAGGACAAAGCCACCCTGGAGCGCTTCCGCAAGGAGCATCACCGGTATGAGCTGGAAGTGAAAGATGTCGGCTTGCTGCCGGAAGGTGAGATGCACGCGCGGGCGGAAGGATCGACGCCGTACGAAATGGGCCACGATCCGAAGAAATTCCCAGCCGAACGGATTCTGGCGGCGGCGGACCTGGCGAGTTCCGGCCAGCCGAATGCAACCGCGGAATTGGAAAAGGCGATGCGCGATCCCGATTGCGGCGTGCGCTACTGGGGTGCGATGGGAGTCCTGATTCGCGGCTCCGAAGAGGTGCACAAGACCCACGCCTCGCTCCGGAAGGCGATGCAAGATTCTTCGCCGCACGTGCGCATCGCCGCCGCCGAAGCACTCGGCAGATATGGCTCGGATGAAGACCTCAAGCCGGTGCTCGACCTCCTGATCGGGCTGGCCGATTCGGAAAAGAACAACAGCTACATCGCCATCCATGCGCTCAACGCCATCACCGCGCTGGGCCAGAAGGCGGCGCCGCTGAAGCAGCAGATCGCGGGGCTGACCACGTTCGATCCGAAATCGCCCGCGCGCGTGAATAAGGAATACACGTTGAAGGCAGTGGACTGGCTGAAAGCGACTTTATGAGCAAACCGCGCATCCTCCAGATCAGGCGTTGGATCGTGCCCACGGCCATGGTGCTGGCCGCGGTGACCTTCCTCGCGCTGAGCATCGCGCAGAACAGCCCGCAAACGCGCGGGGCCGCGGCGGCGGGCGCCGCGCCGGCCGCGCGCATGGGCATTCATTTCATCTTTGGCGACCGGATCGAGCGGCCCACGGACTACTCGGGCACGCTCACGCTCAGCGCCGGGCGGGTGAGCGAGATCATTCCGTGGCGCTTCACCGGCGACGATGCGGTGAAAGGCGAGAATGCCTGGACGATCGAGACGCGGCGCACTTTCGGCGAGGCGCAGCCGAACAATCCCTCGCCCATGAGCGGCGGCTTCGGCGGAATGCAGCATGTGCTGCCGAAGGGCTTTACCGCGGTGGTGGATGCGCCGTCCACGGCCAACGCGGTGGTGCACACGGCGCGCGGCACGTATACCTTCCGGCTGGACGCTCTCGCCACCGGCCACGAGCTGACGTTTGAAGACGGCGACGTGCTGGTGCAGTCGGTCGCGGTGCCCACGCGACTCTCGCCCGAGCGGCCGGCCGGCGCCGAAGCCGAGCACGATTACCCGGCCATCGCCATGACCCGCGGCGGCACCGCCTGGGCCGCGTGGCAGGTTTACGAGCCTGGCGGCGATCAGGTGCTGGTGGCGCACTCGACGGGGGCGCCCTCGGGGCCGGGCTGGTCCTCGCCCGAACCTCTGACCGCGGCGGGCCAGGACATTTTCCGTACCGCCATCGCCGAAGACGGGCGCGGGCGCATCTGGGTAGTCTGGGCGCAGCGGCAGGGCGAGGAGTGGGACCTGGTGGCGCGCGTGTTGGATGGCGGCGCCTGGAGCGCTCCGCGCAAGCTGACGAACGCCAACGGCCCGAACTTCTTCCATCGCCTGGTCCGCGACCGCGCGGGCAACCTGCACCTGGTGTGGGTGGCACATCTGAATACCCAATCGCACGTCATGTGGAGCAAGCTGGCGGGCGATCAATGGAGCGCGCCGGTTGAAATCAGCGGCGCCAGCGCCTGGATGCCGGATGCCGCGGCCGATGCTGACGGCAACCTCTACGTGGCCTGGGACAGCTATCGAAACGGCAATTACGACATTTACGCGCGGCGCATCGGCGCTGACGGCCAACTCGGCGAGCTCATGCAGGTGACCAGCTCGCCGCGCTTCCAGGCGCATGCTTCGCTGGCCGTAGATGGCGCGGGCCGCGCGTGGCTGGCGTGGGACGAATCCGGCACGAATTGGGGCAAAGACTGGTCGCGGCAGGACATGCTGCAGGGCACGACCTTGTATGCCGACCGCCGGCCGCGCGTGGCGGTGCTGGAGAACGGCAAGTGGGTGCAGCCGGTGGTGGATCCCATGGCGGCCGTTTCGATGCGGTACAACCGCTACGTCGAAGAGCCGGTGCTGGCCTGCGACGGCGCGGGGCGCATCTGGATGCGCCTCCAGGTCCGCGATTTTGCGCAGACGCAGCGCGTGGATGGCTGGGGCTCCGGCGGACAATGGGAGGAATACCTCACCGCCTATGAGGGCGACCACTGGCGGCCCGCGGTGGCGTTTCCGCATTCCAGCAGCCGGCCGGACGGCGCGTTCGCCATGCTTCCCGCGGCCGCGGGCGTGTGGGCCGCGTGGGCGGACGATAACCGCGTGTCGAACTTCGGCGGGCGCGGCGGGTTGGGCGGCGCAAAGCGCGTCTACGATATCGAGTTCGCGCGCTTGGACGACCATTCGCCCGTGGCGCAACCGGTGCTGGAAGCCTTCAGCGATGTGCCCATGCGAATGTTCGGCGGCGGGCGCGGGCCAGGCCGCGGCGGCGCGGCTCAGGCAGGCCGGAAGGGTGCGACGGCCGCGGCCAGAGGGCCAGCGGCCGAAACGCCGAGCCACGAGCCCGCGGATGTGGCGCGCATTCGCGCCTACCGCATTCCCGCCGCGGACGGCGGGCAGTTGCGCATCCTGCGCGGTGACTTCCACCGGCACACCGAAGTTTCCGGCGATGGCGCCGGCGATGGCTCGCTTGAAGACTACTTCCGCTACATGATCGACGCCGCGAGCATGGACATCGGCATCGTTTCCGACCACGACGAGGGCGGCCAGGAGTACACTTGGTGGCGCACCGAAAAGGCCGACGACCTGTACCACATCCCGGGCGGCTACACGCCGCTGTTCGGATACGAGCGCAGCGTGCCCTATCCCAACGGGCACCGCAACGTGGTGTTCGCGCACCGCGGCGTCAAGATTCTGCCCATCAGCCCGGAAGAACAACACGGGCAGATCAATAGCGGCAAGGTGATTTATCCCTGGCTGAAGCAGAATCGCGGCATCTGCTTCTCGCATTCCACCGCTACGGACCAGGGCACCGACTGGCGCGACAACGACCCCGATCTCGAACCGCTGATGGAGATCTACCAGGGCTATCACGCCAGTTACGAGTACGAAGGAGCGCCGCGCGCCGAAACCTCCTATTACAAGGTTTCGGCCCACGGGCAATACCGCCCGCTGGGCTTCTACTGGAACGCGCTGGCCAAGGGCTATAAGCTCGGCACCGAATCCAGCTCGGACCACCTTTCCACCCACATGTCGTACACGCTGGTCTATTCGCCGTCGATCAACCGGCG
>JAJYLS010000078.1 GCA_021787555.1 Acidobacteriota bacterium
TCGGCGGCGGCCAGGGGGATCTCCCAGGAGCCGGGGACCCTGATCAAATCGACGAGGGTCATGTCGGCGCCGGTACGGGTGAGGGCGTCCATGGCGCCCGCGAGCAGGCGCTCGGTGATGAAGCTGTTGAAGCGGCTGACGATTACGGCGAATCGCAAGCCAGCGGCGGAAAGTTGACCTTCAAATGTGCTAGACATGTGCTTACTTTCCCGCGAAGACAGGCGTGCGTTTTTCGAGAAACGCGCGGGTGCCTTCGCGACGATCGTCGGTGGCGGCGCTGACGCCGAAGGCGGAGGCTTCGAAGCGCAGGCCGGCATCCAGGCCGGAATCGAGGCCGACATCCACGGCTTCCATGGCGAGGCCGAGCGCCAGCGGGCCGTTGGCCAGCACCCCGGCGAGCCAGGCGCGGCTATGGTCGAGCAGGCCAGCCCGCGGGACTACGGCGTTGACGAGGCCGATGCGGTGGGCTTCGGCGGCGGTGACGGGCTCGCCCGAGAGCAGCATTTCGAGCGCGCGCCCGCGGCCCACCAGGCGCGGCAGGCGCTGCGTGCCGCCGTAGCCGGGAATAATTCCGAGCTTGACTTCGGGCTGGCCGAGCTTCGCGTTTTCGGAGGCGAAGCGCACGGTGCAGGACATGGCGAGTTCGAGGCCGCCACCGAGGGCGTAGCCGTTCACGGCGGCCACGGACGGCTTGCCGCAGGTTTCGAGCGCGCGGAAGGCGGCCTGGCCGCGCTCGGCGTAGGCGCGCGCCTCGATGGGCGAGAGAACCGCCAGTTCGTTGATATCGGCGCCCGCCACAAAGGCTTTTGTACCCGCGCCGGTGAGGATGGCGGCGCGAATGCCGGGATCGCGGGCCACACGTTCGAAGGCGGCGCGCAATTCCAATACCACGGCGCCCGAGAGGGCGTTCAACTTATCGGGACGGTTGACGGTGATGAGCGCGACACCGGCAGCATCCGCCTCGAACAGGATGTGGTTGTAAGACATTTATGGATCAGTGTAACACCGCGTAGGCGCGGGGCCGATTGGCGGGGCGCGGTGTAGCCGAACGGCCAGTCGTCGGCGGATCTACCCGCGCAGTACAATGAAAACGATCGGCCCACGATGAAACCGAACCGTTCCGCACCCGTTTTGCTTGGAGTTTTCGGCGTGCTGGTGGGGCTGGTGGCGGTCTCAGGACTGGGCGCCCTGCATCGCGCGCGGGAGACCTATCGGGCTCTTTCGGCGCTCAACGAACGCTATCGGCACACCGACCAGGTGCTGAACTCGGTTTCTTCGGGGATCTACATGGTGGGGCTGATCGCGCGCGACTACCTGCTGGACCCTTCCAATGTGAGGGCCGCCGATTACCGTTCCCAACTGATCGCCGAACGCACGGAGATGGAGGGGGCGTTTCGCGATCTTGGGCGGTCCGTGCGGGAGCAGGACAAGCCGGAACTGGCGAGGCTCAAGAGCGAGGTCGAAGGGTTCTGGGATGCGCTGGATCCGCTGTTCCAGTGGACCCCGGAGGAAAAAGCGGCGCATAGCTGGGCGTTTCTGCGGCGCGAGGTGCTGCCGCACCGGCGCGCGGCGCTGAGCATCACCAGCGAGGTTTCGCGGCTGGCGCAGGCCAACCTCGACCGGCAGCGCCAGGAAGTGGACCGCAACCAGAACGCCATGGCGGGGTTCATCGCGCGCATGCTGGCGATCACGCTGATTTTGGGCGGCGCCATCGCGGCGGTCACGGTGGTGCGGATGACGAAGCTGGAGCGGCACTCGGAAGAGCAGCGGCTGCGCACGGAAGAGGCGGAGCGCGCGCTGCGGCGGCTGTCGCGCCAACTCGTGCAGGCGCAGGAAGAGGAGCGCAAATCCATTTCCCGCGAGCTGCACGACGAGGTGGGCCAGATGCTCACGGCGCTGCGCATGGAGCTGCGCAGCTTGCAGGAGCTGCGGACCGCGCCGGAAGCGCAGTTCGACCAGCACATGGACGCAGCCAAGCGGCTGGGAGAACAGTCGCTGCGCGCGCTGCGCGACATGGCAATGGGGCTGCGGCCGTCGATGCTCGACGACCTGGGGCTGGGCTCGGCGCTACAGTGGCAGGCGCGGCAGTTCGCCAAGCAGAGCGGCATCCCGGTGAACGTGCGCATCGAGAACATGCCGACGCGGCTTCCGGAAGCGCATCGCATCTGCGTGTACCGCATCGTGCAGGAGGCCCTCACCAATTGCGCGCGGCACGCCGGAGCGCGCAGCATTAATATCGCGATCGACGGACAGGGGGACGCGATCCGCGTGTCGGTGAGGGACGACGGCGTGGGGTTTGATCCCTCGAAAGTGCGGGGCCGGGGGCTCGGGCTGGTGGGAATGCAGGAGCGCGTGATGGACCTGGGCGGCGCTCTCACCATCTCCTCGGCGCCGCAGAAGGGCACGACGCTTTCGGCCCGGCTTCCGCTGCCCCGCGAGGTGGCATCCTATGAGCATTCGCGTTCTGCTGGCTGACGATCATGGGGTGGTGCGCAAAGGCTTGCGTTTTCTGCTGGAGCGGCAGCCCAGCATGGAAATTGTGGGCGAGGCCGCCGACGGGCGCGAAGCCGTGCGCCTGGAGGAGGAACTGCATCCCGACATCGTGATTATCGATATCGGCATGCCGCTGCTGAACGGCATCGAAGCCACCGCCCAGATGGTGAAGCGCAACCCCGCGCTGGGCGTGATTATTCTCAGCGTTCATTCCGACGAGGACTACCTCCTTTCGGCGCTGAATGCCGGCGCCCGGGGCTATCTGCTCAAGGATTCGGCGGAGGTGGACCTGGTTCGCGCCATCCTGGCGGTGCACAAAGGCACACCCTTCTTCAGCCCCGAGATCGCCAAGACCATGTTGGAAGACTATATGCGCTTCCTCCAGCAGCGGAACTTGCAGGATTCCTACGATCTGCTGACCGACCGGGAAAAGGAAGTGCTTCAGTTGCTTGCCGAGGGTAAGTCCAACAAAGAAACGGCGACGATACTTAATGTGAGTGTTTATACAGTGGATTCGCACAGGACGCATTTGATGCAGAAGCTGAACCTGCACAACACGGCGGAACTGGTGCTGTACGCGGTGAGGAAGAAGATTATCGCGTAGGGCCAAGTGTTTCCAAGCCCAATAACTACAGACAGATAGGAGCATATAGGACAGAAAACCGGGCTCACCGGTTTTTCGCGGCGGTATCACGGATTTCGGGGATTACCGCGGCGGCGCCTGTGCGGGAATATGGACTCGTATGGCGGAGAAGGAAGTTACACCTGAACTGTGCGATCTGGATCGCCTGTGGTACCGGTTCCAGGAACTGGCCGAATTCCGCGTAATGGAGGGCAATTGCGTGGCCGGCGAGCGGCTCTGGGAAACGGTGAAATCACCGGGGCTGGCGGGCACGTTGACCATCCGGTCGACGCGCCAGCCGAGGGAGTTCGTCGAATGCGCGGTGAATCCCAGGACCTTCCTGCTGATCTGCCGGTTCGGCGCGCGGCCGCCCGCGGAGCTCAAATTTCCGGTGGCGGAATCCGCGGCGCGTCAACTCGATCAGACGGTGACACAGGTACTCGACTGCCTGGTCTGGACGGAGGACGGCACGGAACAAGCCGTGGCGGGCTTCGAGCTATGACGTGGGAGCGTCACCCGACCACCTGGACCAGGAACGCGCTGCATGAGCTGATCCGCAGCGAGTTCCGCGACGTGCGGGTGATTGCGGTGTCGAACCGCGAGCCGTATATTCACCGGCGCGGACCGAACGGCGTGGAATGCGCGCAGCCGGCGAGCGGACTGACCACGGCGCTCGACCCGATCATGCGCGCCACCGGGGGCGTGTGGGTGGCGCACGGCAGCGGCGACGCAGACCGCAGTGCGGTGGACCGGCGCGACCACGTGGCCGTGCCGCCCGAGGAGCCTTCCTACACTCTGCGGCGCGTCTGGCTGGACCAAACCACGGAGCGCCGCTACTACTACGGCCTGGCAAACGAAGGCCTGTGGCCGCTGTGCCACGTGGCGTTTCACCGGCCCGTCTTCCGGCAGGAGGACTGGGAAAGTTACCGGCGCGCGAACCGCCTGTTCGCCGACGCGGTGCTGGAAGAGGCCGACGGCGAGCCCGCCGTGGTGTTCATTCAGGATTATCACTTCGCCCTATTGCCGCGCCTCCTCAAGGAGCGCAATCCGAACCTGACGGTGGCGCAGTTCTGGCACATCCCGTGGCCCAACCGCGAGACCTTCCGCGTGTTCCCCTGGAAGGAGGAACTGCTGGATGGGCTGCTGGGCAACGATGTTCTGGGATTCCACCTGCGCTACCATTGCAACAATTTTCTCGACACGATTGACCGCGGGGTGGAATCGCTGGTGGATATGGAGCGCTCGGAGGTGTGGCGCGGCGGCGGGCTGACCCGCGTGCGGGCGTTCCCGATCAGCATCGATTTCGAGCAGCATACGCTCGAAGCGGACAGTCCCGCGGTCGCGATCCACATGGAACGGTGGCGGAAAGAACTGGGCAACGGCCACCAATTCCTGGGGATCGGGGTAGACCGCGCGGATTACACCAAGGGCATTCCCGACCGCTTGTGGGCCGTGGACCGGCTGCTCGAAAGCTATCCCGAATATCGCGGGAAGCTCCTGTTCCTGCAAGTGGCGGTTCCCAGCCGCACGCAGATCGGCGAATACCAGCGCCTCAACCAGGAGGTGGAAGACATCTGCGGGGAGATCAACCGCAAGTGGGCGCGGGGGTCGTGGCGTCCCATCCGGCTGTGCAGCCGGCACCTGCCGCAGATCGAGCTGATGGCGCTGCACCGCCTGTCGCATTTCTGCATGGTGACTTCGCTGCACGACGGCATGAACCTGGTGGCCAAAGAGTACGCCGCCAGCCGCGTGGACGAGGACGGCGTGCTGGTGCTGAGCAGCTTCACCGGCGCGGCGCGCGAGCTCAGCGCGGCGCTGCCGATCAATCCATTCTCCGTGGAGGATATGGCAGAGGCGCTGCGCACGGCGCTGGTGATGCCCCGCGACGAGCGCGCCCGCCGGATGCGCGCGCTGCGCGCCATCGTGCGGCAAAACAACATTTACACGTGGGCGGGGCGGGTCATGGGAGCGCTTCTGGAGGCGAACAATGCTCCGGGCGTCTTCGGCCACTCTCAGGCGATGGTGTTTTCCTCCGGGGTGCAAGCGTGACCGCGTCGCTGCTCTCCGCGGCTCCCGAAATCCTCCAGCGCCTTAGCACAGCGAATGAAATCGTGCTGGCGCTGGATTTCGACGGCACGCTCGCCCCTATCGTGGAGCGCCCGGAACTGGCCGCGGTGCCGCCCGGGACGATGCAGGTGCTGCGGGACCTGAGCGCATCGGAGCGCCTGCGCGTGGTGATCCTGAGCGGCCGGTCGCTCGCCGATTTGCAGGCGCGCATCCAGGCGGATTGCATCCTGGCGGGCAACCACGGCCTGGAGATCGAAGGCGACGGCATCCGCTTCCTGCACGAGGGCGCGGCGAGGGCACGGCCGGCCATCGACTGCATCTGCTCGGACCTGCGGGAAGTGCTGGAGAGTATCACCGGTGTGCTGGTGGAAGACAAGGGCCTTTCGGCGACGGTGCATTACCGCCAGGTGCCGCGGGACCTTTGGCCGTGGATCGAGGCGACCGTCCACGGGGTGATGCGCCCTTACGCGCAGTGGCTGGTCCTCAAACCGGCGCGCAAGGCGTGGGAAATGCGCCCGCGGGTGGAGTGGGACAAGGGATCCGCGTTGGACCTGGTGCTGGGGCATTTCCGCGGCGAGGACCAGGCGGTGATCTGCGCGGGAGACGACGCGACCGACGAGGACATGTTCCGCGTCCGGTCCGGCTGCATCTCGGTACAGGTGGGCAACCGCCCCTCGGCGGCGCGCTACTCCGTCGACGGCCCCGCGGGGCTGGCGCTTTTTCTTTCTTACCTCGCGGAATCGCCTTTGTGCGCCATGCCGCTATCCGCGCGTGTGGGATAATCAAGTGAGCATTGCGCGCAGGTGAGTCTTCACCGGCGAGTGCTCGCTGGCGCCCGCTTCGCATGGACCGCGAATTCATCAGAAATTTTTCTATCATCGCGCATATCGATCACGGGAAATCGACGCTGGCTGACCGGCTGCTCGAAGTGACCGGCGCGCTGTCGCAGCGCGAGATGATGGAGCAGGTGCTCGACTCGATGGACCTGGAGCGCGAGCGCGGCATCACCATCAAGGCGCACGCCGTGCGCCTGAACTACCGCGGCGACGACGGCAGCCTGTATCAACTGAACCTGATCGATACGCCCGGGCACGTGGATTTTTCGTACGAGGTCTCGCGCAGCCTCCAGGCGTGCGAGGGTGCGCTGCTGGTGGTGGATGCCTCGCAGGGCGTCGAGGCGCAGACGCTGGCGAACACGTACCTGGCGCTGCACCACAACCTGGAAATCATTCCGGTGATCAATAAGATCGACCTGCCCGCCGCGGAACCGGAGCGCATCCGCGAGCAGATCGAAACGGTGATCGGCCTGGACGCGCGCGACGCCGTGCTGGTAAGCGCCAAGCAGGGCGTGGGCGTGCACGACGTGCTGGAGCACATCGTGCACCTGGTGCCGCCGCCGAAAGGGTCCCCTGATGCGCCGCTGCGCGCGCTGATTTTCGATTCGTGGTTCGACACCTATCGCGGCGTGATCATCCTGGTGCGCGTGGTGGATGGCCGGCTGCGCCTGGGGCAGAAAATCCGGCTGTGGTCGAACGGACAGGTTTACGAAGTGGAGGGGCTCGGGTATCAAGCGCCCAAAGCCACGCCGTGCAACGAGCTTTCGGCGGGCGAAGTGGGCTTTCTGTTCGCCAACATCAAGACCGTCTCGGACGCCAAGATCGGCGACACCGTGGTGGATCACGAGACTCCCGCCGGTGAGGCGCTGTCCGGGTTCGAGGACGTGAAGCCGATGGTTTTCGCGGGGCTCTATCCGGTGGAATCGCACGAGCACGGGCTGCTGCGCGATGCGCTCGAAAAACTGCGGCTCAACGACAGCGCTTTCAGCTTCGAGCCGGAAAATTCAGTGGCCCTCGGCTTCGGCTTCCGCTGCGGCTTCCTCGGTTTGCTGCATCTGGAAATCGTGCAGGAGCGGCTGGAGCGCGAATTCAACATCGACCTGATCACCACCGCGCCGGGGGTTCGGTACCGGGTTACTACCACCGCCGGGGAGGTCATCGAAGTCGATAACCCGACCAAGTTCCCGGACCCGTCGGAAATCAGGCAGGTGGAAGAGCCGATCATCGAAGCCACGGTGATCACGCGCGAGGAATACCTGGGCGGCATTCTAAAGCTGCTCGAAGAAAAGCGCGGGGTGCAGAAAAAGTTCGAGTACATCGGCGGCGGGCGCGTGCTGCTGACGTACGAACTGCCGCTGAACGAGATCGTGCTGGATTTCTACGACCGGCTGAAATCCGCCTCGCGCGGCTACGCTTCGCTGGACTATCACCTGGCGGGACACCGCGTCTCGCCGATGGTGAAACTGGATGTGCTGGTGGCGGGGGAGCCGGTGGACGCGCTTTCCATGATCGTGCACCGCGACTTCGCTCACGAGCGCGGCAAGGAGCTGATCGCGCGGCTGCGCAAGCTGATTCCGCGGCAGATGTTTGAAGTTGCATTGCAAGCTGCTATCGGAAACAAGATCATCGCGCGCGAAACTATCTCCGCAATGCGCAAGAACGTGCTGGCGAAATGCTACGGCGGCGATATCACGCGCAAGCGCAAGCTACTCGAAAAGCAGAAGGAAGGCAAGAAGCGCATGAAGCGCGTGGGGCGCGTGGAAATTCCGCAGGAAGCATTCCTCGCCGTGCTGAAGGTGGGGCAGAGCGACGAGGAAAATTCCTGAGGCTCCGGACCGCTCTGTAAGGAATCATCCAAATCGGACTGTTTGGTCCTAATCCTCAGCGGGAACGAATTCCCCGCAGTCCCGCACCAGAAGCTGATACCAATTCCGCGGGAGGTGTGCAATGAGACACCTGGCGGTTCTGCTTCTCGCGTTTTCTGCCGCAGGCGGGCAGCCTCAGGCGGCGCGCGACCTCAACGAACGCAGCCTCTCGGCGTATTCGCGGGGCGATTATGCCGCGGCCCAACGCCTCTACAAAGAAGCTATTTCCGCGCAGGCGCTGCCGGAATTCGAGGAATCGCTGGCCCTGTTTCGCCGCTCGCTGGGCATGCAGGACGATCGCGCGTTGGACTGCATGAACATCCTCCGCGGGCTGAAGATGATCCGCGGGGAGTACGAACGCGCGGATTTCCTCTTGGGCGAAGCGCTGCGCACGGAGCGCGAATTCCGGCCCAAGGATGCGACGCTGGCTCAGACGCTGAGCGAGACCGCCATGCTGCGCCTGGGCCAGGGCCGCATTAGCGAAGCGCTGGCGGTGGCCGAGGAGTCGCTGGAACTCGCCACGAAAACCGCTGGAGAGGAGAGCGCCGATGCCGCGTTTGCTTACACGGCGGTGGCCAAAGCGCACGAGATGGCTGGTAATCCCGCGCGCGCTCTCGCCATGCTCGACAAGAGCTGCCGCGGCTGCGCGTACGATCGCGGAACGCTCGATATCGAGTTCGCCGAGGTGAGCTTGCAGGCTGAAGCGGAGGTGCTGCGCTAGCCCCCCTGCGCCATCACCTCTTTGGCCACCGCCGCCGTGTTGGCGTGGATCGTGATCGTGTCTTCCACTTCGCGCGCGTAGCCGCCCGCCAGCACGATGGCCGCCGGAATGCGCTGCGCGTGCGCCATGCCGAGCACCAGCCGGTCGCGCTCCCGCAATCCCTCGAAGGTCAGGCTGAGACCGCCGAGTTGATCGCCCTGAAACGGATCCGCACCCGCCACGTAGATCAGCAGCTCCGGTTGGAACATGCTCAGCGCCGCGCGGCAGCCGTTGCCCAGCCGCACCAGATATTCTTCGTCGCCGGCGCGGTCGGGCAGATTGATGTCGATATTCGAGGGCGGCTTCACGCTCGGGTAGTTATTCGCCTGGTGGATGGAGAGCGTGAAAACGGACGGATCGTTGGCAAAAATCGCCGCGGTGCCGTTGCCGTCGTGCACGTCGCAGTCCACCACCATGGCGCGGCGGACCGCGCCGTCGGCCTGCAAGCGGCGGATCGCCACGGCGATATCGTTGACGGCGCAGAAGCCTTCGCCGTGGTCCGGAAACGCGTGGTGAAATCCGCCGCCGAGGTTGAAACCGATTCCCTGCTCCAGGGCCAGGCGCGCGGCCAGGATGGTGCCGCCGGCCGCCAGCCAGAAGGCCTCGACCATACGGCGCGAATAGGGGACCTCGAGCAGCAGGATGTCGTGATAGGTCAGGGTGCCGGAGGTCAGCTTCTCGACCCACTCGGGCCGGTGCACCAGCAGAATATCTTCATCGAACGCGGGAGCGGGCGCCAGGAAATCGGCCTCTTCGGCGAAATGCCCGGCCAGCAGGTAACCGCGCAGCCACTTATATTTCTGCGAGGGAAAAACGTGGGGGCCGAGGTTGAGGTCGTAACCGCGATGATAGATGAGGCGGAAGGGCAGCATCGTTTCGAGGCTTACAGTCCTTCGGACTGCAACGCCGTCACCACCGCGACATTATAAATGTCTTCGGCCGAGCAGCCGCGGGAGAGGTCGTTGGCCGGCTTGGCCAGGCCCTGCATGAACGGCCCGATGGCCATGGCGCCGCCCAGCCGCTCGACGAGCTTGTATCCGATATTGGCCGCGGCGAGCGTGGGGAAGATCAGGGTGTTGGCACGGCCGGCGACTTGGGAGCCCGGCGCTTTGGTACTGGCCACGACTTCCGAGACCGCGGCGTCGGCTTGCAACTCGCCATCGACGTTCAACTCGGGCGCACGCGCCTGCACGATGCGCAGCGCCTCGACCACTTTCGTGACTTCGGCGTGCTGGCCGCTGCCCTTGGTGGAGAAGCTGAGCATCGCCACGGCGGGCTCGGTGTTGAGCAGCACGCGCGTGCTGCGGGCGGTGGCGATGGCGATTTCGGCAAGCTGGACGGGCGTAGGCTCGGCGACGACGGCGCAATCCGCGAAGGCCATCAGGCCATTGTGCCCCAGCGAGCGGTCCTGGAGGGCCATGATGAAGACGCTCGAAACCAGGCGCGCGCGCGGGTCCGGCCCGACGCAATGGAGCGCCGCGCGCACGGTTTCGGCGGTGCTGTTGACGGCGCCTCCGACGCTGCCATCGGCCTCGCCGGCGCCGACCATCAGAGAAGCGAAGTAGAGCGGCCGGCGCGCGATTTGGGCGGCCTCGACCTGGGTGACTCCCTTGGCCCGCCGCCGCTCGTAGTAGAGCGCGGCGTATTTGGAAACCTTCGGGGATTTGGCGGGCTCGACGAAGGCGACGCCTTCCGGCGCGCCCGCGGGCCTGGGCCCGAGCAGGACGGGTTTCACGAAGCCTTCGCGCGCCAGCCGGGCCGCGGCTTCCAGCACGCGCGCGTCATCCCCTTCCGGGAAGACGATCGTCTTGCGTAGTTTCCGAGCCCGCTCGATGAGGCCCGACATGAACAATTTCGCAGATTCCGGAATGGCGGCCATGGGGCTGAAACTAGAGAATAGCAGAGTGGCACGGATGCGCTTAGCCGTCAGAAGGCAGGAGGCGGGGATTGCAGGGCTGTCGGATAAACTGTCTTGGAGCGTTCGCTACACTAACTTGCATGAATACCTCCCGCCGCAAGTGGCTCGCTTCGACCGCGGCGCTCGGCCCGGGCCTGCTGGCCGCCGGCGCGGCCGGCGCCCAAACGCCCGCCGCCGGGCACGACCTCGGTGCACGCACCTACAATATCCGTGACTTCGGCGCCAAGGGCGACGGCGTCACACTGGACACCGCCGCGGTGCAGACGGCCATCGACGCGTGCCATCGCGAGCAGGGCGGCACGGTGCTGGTGCCCGCCGGCGTTTTCGTCATCGGCACCATCGAACTGAAGAGCAATGTCGCGCTGCACCTGGCCGCCGCCGGCAAGCTCCTGGGCAGCGGCGACGGCAAGCAGTATCGCGCGGCGGACGCCATCCCGCTCACCGGCGACGCCACGATGCGCGACGGCAACGTGGGGTTGATCGTCGCCGTCAAGGCGGAGAACATCGCGATCACCGGGCCGGGCACGATCGATGGGCAGGGCGCGCAATTCCACAGCCCGGGGCGCGGCGTGCCTCCGCCCTCCGGCCGCGGCGGCAACGACCGGCCCTACCACGTGCTCCTCTATCAATGCACGAACGTGGCGATTCGCGGCGTGCGCCTGGTGGCCAGCGCCTACCACTCGGTGCGCGTGATTCAGAGCCGGCACGTGGAAATCGACGGTATCCATATTTATAACCGCGTGACCGGCAATAACGACGGCTTCCACTTCATCAGCAGCCAGTACGTGCACATCAGCAATTGCGACGTGCAGGCGCAGGACGACGCCTGCGCGCTGTTCGGAAGCTGCAAGTTTGTCACAGTGACGAATTCGTCTTTCAGCACGCGGTGGTCGGTGTTCCGCTTCGGCGGCGGCGAGCCGGAAAACATCGCGGTTTCCAATTGCCTGATTTACGAGACCTACGGCTGCCCGGTGAAGATGCAGTGCGGGCCGGGCTCGCGCTTCGAGAATATTTCGTTTTCGAACCTGATCCTGAAGGACGTGACCGGGCCGATCTCGATCAACCTCGGCACGCATGCCTGGCACGGCAGCGGAACCCCGCCGCCGGGACCGGCGCCCATGGTGCGCAACATTTCCTTCAGCGGGATCCGCGCCACGGTGGTGGACCCGGTGGTGCTGCCGGACGTGCATTTCGGCGGCTACCAGCCCGGCGAATACAAGACCTGCATCGTGCTCAACGCGGTGGAGGGGCGGCTTGAAAACATCAGCTTCAGCGATTTCCACGCGGTTTTCCCCGGGGGCGGCACGGCCGCGGAGGCGGCGCGCGAGGTGCCTCAAACGGCCGGCGAATATTTCGAACTGGGAATTCCGCCGGCCTATGCTCTCTACGCGCGCAACGTGCGCGGCCTGACGCTCGCCAATGTGCGGTTCGAGGCTGCCGCGCCGGACCTGCGGCCGGCCGTGCGCTTCGAGCACGTCGAAGACGCGGCGGTGAACGGCTTCAGCGTGGGAGGCAACCCGGATGCAGCCGCGGCGCTGCGCTTTACCGATGCGCGGGACGTTCTCGTGACCGCGGCGCGCCTGCTTACGCCCGCGCGCGTGTTTTTGCAAGTGGAGGGCGCCGGGAGCCGGGGCATCCGCATCGACGGGGGCGATTTATCCAAGGCGGCGGAGCCGGTGGCGTTTGAGGCGGGCGCATCCAAGGACGCCGTCAAGCTACGCGGATAGGCCGTCGCCCCACAGGGTGCCGCGGCCCAGCAGGTTGTGCGGATCGAGCCGGCGCTTCACGGCGCGCATGGCTTCCAGGTGCTCGGGCGCGTATTGCAGGGCGAGCAGCGCGGCCTTGCGCTTTCCCAGCCCATGCTCCGCGGAAACCGTGCCGCCCAGCGCCACGGCCTGCCGCGCGAACTCTTCGAGCAGCGGCCCGGCATCGCCGGAAAGCACATTGATGTGCACGTGCGCGTCGCCGATGTGGCCGAAGATGACGTAGCGGCCGGGGAATTCCTCCTCCAGCCGCCGGCGGTAATACGCCAGCATCTCACCGTTGCGCTTGACGGGCACGGCGTAGTCGGTGTGCATCTTCTTATATCCGTTGCGCCGCACGGTATCGTTGACGATCTCCGGCAGCGCGTGGCGGAAGTGGCGGAAGCGCTCGCGATCGCCGGCGGACATGCCGAACCAGGAGGCCTCCTCCAGCACGCCAGCGGCCGCGATGCGATCCAGCCATGCGTCCACGTCGGTCTCTTCATCTTCGATGAGCAGCGCGGCGGCGGCTTCCGCGGGAATGGCGGAGAAGCGCTCGCGCAGCAACCGCAGCGAGTTCACGTCCATGTACTCGAGCATGCGCAGGCCCGGTACGCTGCCGCGCCACGCCTCGACGGCGCCCAGCGCCGCATCGCCGGTCGGAAAAAAGAGGACGCCGGAGAGGATCGCCGGCGGTATCGGCAGCAGCCGCACCCGCGCTTCGGCGATCACGCCCAGCGTGCCTTCGGAGCCGCAGAACAGGTCCGGCCAATCCATGCCCGGCCGCAGAAGATATCCCGCGGTGTTCTTGCGGACCTTGGGCAGGGGGATGGCGCCGGGATTGAAATCGATGGCATCGCCGCGCTGGAACTCGCGGACCGCGGGGTGCCCGTCCGGCCCCGCCAGCACCACGCGCAGGGATTCGATCCAGCGCCGCGTCGCGCCGTATTTGAAGCTGCGCGACCCGCTGGCGTTGGTGGCGATGGTGCCGCCGATGGAGGCCGCCGTTTCGGTGGGATCCGGCGGGTAGAACTGGCCGCTACGCTGCGCCGCCGCGTGCAGATCGCGCAGCAGCACGCCCGCCCCGACGATGGCGTATCCGGAACGAACTTCCAGCCGGTTGAACTTTTCGAGCGAGAGGACCCAGCCGCCGAACGGAACGCCGCCGCCGGTAACGCCGGTTCCCGCGCCGGCGATGGTGACGGACGCGCCCGCCGCCGCGGCTTCGCGCAAGGCTTCGGCGACGGCTGATTCGTCGGCGGGAACGATTACGCGGTCGGCGTGGCCGCGAAGGCCGGAAGCATCTTCGAGGTAGTTCTCAGTCATCAGTTGTGAGTAATGAGTTATGAGTAGTGAGTTATGCCCGACAACTCATAACTCACACCTCACAACTCATATCTCCAAAATCACCGGCATAATCAGCGGCCGCCGCGAGGTCTCTTTCGTGATGTACCGCTTCAAGTCGGCGCGGATCTTCTCCTTGATGACCCCCCAATCGGTTTTCTCCTCCTGGCTTGAACTCTCGAGTGTTTTGGCCACGATCTGCCGTGCCGCCTGCATGAACTCGGAGCCGTCTTCGGCCAGCGCGAAGCCGCGGCTGACGATTTCCGGAAAATTCTCCATGCGGCCGGTATGGCGGTTGATGGCGATGATGGGCAGCACGATGCCGTCTTCGGAAAGATGCCGGCGGTCGCGGATGACGACCTCTTCCACCACGTCCTCGATGGAGCCGGAATCGATGCACACGCGCCCCACCGGCACCGTGCCGGCCTTGCGCGCGCCGTGACCATCGATCTCCAGCACCTCGCCGGAATCCATGATAAACGTTTCCTCCAGCCCGGCGAAGCGCAGATGGTCCGCCAGGTGGGCGTGCTTGGAAAGCTGCCGGAATTCGCCATGGATGGGCATGAAATACCGCGGCCGCACCAGGTTGAGCACCAGCTTCATCTCTTCGACGCTGGCGTGCCCGGAGACGTGCAGCGGCGGGTTCATGGTTCCATACAGAACATCGGCGCCGCGCCGCGACATGTGGTCGATCATGCGGTAAATGGGCTTCTCGTTGCCGGGGATGATGCGCGCGCTCAGCACCACCGTGTCACCCTGCGCTACCGAAACGTGCTTGTGGTTGTCCACCGCCACGCGCGCCAGCGCGGACATCGGCTCGCCCTGCGTGCCCGAGATCAGCACCGCGACCTTGTCCGGCGCCATCTCCATGGCGTCCTGCGGGCGCAGCAGGATCCCATCCGGAATGTCGAGCAGCCCGAGCGAGTGCGCAATCTCGGTGACCGACACCATGCTCCGGCCGATCACCGCCACGCGCCGCCCGTATTCCTCGGCCAGATTCAGCACGAGTTGGATGCGGTGAATGGACGAGCTGAAGCAGGAGACCACGATGCGGCGATTGGCCCTGGCGAAAATCTCCTCCATGCGCGGGTGCACGGCGCGCTCCGATTCGGTGTAGCCCGGGCGATCCGAGTTGGTGGAATCGGAAAGCAGCAGGAGCACGCCGCGCCGGCCGTATTCGGCCAGCGTGTGCAGGTCGAACAGCTCGTTATCGGTGGGGGTGGGATCGACTTTGAAATCGCCGGTGTGGACGATGACGCCCAGCGGCGTGGTGATGGCCAGCGCGACCGCGCTTACGATCGAGTGGGTGACGTGGATGAACTCGATTTTGAACGGACCGATCTCCACCATCTGCTTGGGCTTGACCTGGACGAAGCGTGGCTCGGATTCGAGCTCGTATTCCTCCAGGCGCCGGTCCACCAGCGCCAGGGTGAAATCCGTCCCATAGACCGGGACGCTGATCTCGGTCAGGAAATACGGCACCGCGCCGATGTGATCTTCGTGGCCGTGCGTGAGAATCAGGGCGCGGATAAACTCCTGGTTCTCCTTGAGATAGGATAGGTCTGGCATGACCAGATCGACACCCAGCAACTCGGCATCCGGGAACATCATGCCGCAATCCACCAGGACGATGTCGTCACCGTAGCGGATGGCGGTCATGTTCATGCCGAACTCGCCCAGACCGCCGAGAGGAATTACCTGTAGTTTGTGATCGCTCATTTGGCTGCTTACCCAGTGTAAACCGGCGCGGGGGCTGCCCCAAAATAGAAATGCTCACCCCGAAGGGTGAGCATTCGCGCCCCTGTTCTACCAGGGGTGATGTTCGATGGGAGAATCAGCTTCGACGGAATCGCAACCGTCAAAACTTTGTAGTTGGATATTATTTCCCTCCGGCCCGCAAGTCAAGTAAAAATCCGGAGCAAAATTTCGGCTTGCAAGCTCTTGAAACACAATGATTTACATCATGCACATCTTTTTCACAGCTTTTCCACAGCCCCTCGAAAGTCCATGCGGAACTTGTGGATTTCAGTCTAAGGTGCACAAAAGCAGAAGCTTATCGCTCCTCCAAATGAAGCGTGATCATGGTTTCGGGCTCCTGGCCTTTATGCGTGCGGCGCCACAAAACCCTGAAACCGCCCAAAGCGAGGCCGGACGTGGCTGCGAACGCAAGCAGTAAACCGATGAAAACAAAGCTGCCTAAAATCAGACCCCTCCAACCCCGCCAGTAGCTCACGGGGGTATACTCGTCCTGCACTACCTGGGCCTGGTAGCGAATTTTGCCGAGGAGGCGCTCCGAAAAGTCGGGGTCGGGAGAGCCCAGTACTACCGCTACGAGGGGGCCGCTGCGTTTCACCACCGAGTTGGGAAGCTTGGAAAACTCGATCACCCTTTGCATGGCGATCTGGGGGGTGGGGTAATTGAAGATGGCCAGGGTGGCATCGCCGTTGGGGTTGTGGAAAACTCCGATCTGGGCCTCGGCGCCTAGGTGGAAGGCGGCCACGGAGGGGGGGATGGAGGGCTCGAACTTCTGGAGCGAGGCCGGCCCGGTGATGTAGCGCTCGCTGTTGGCAACGAGGTGGTCATCGGGCAAATAGCTGGGGAGGACAGGCAGGGCGGTTTCGTCCACGTTCTTCAGCGAGCCGCCGGCGGCCGCGAGCTCGGGGGTGGTGACCTTGTGGCCGGTGAAATAAAGCACGTAATTGCCCTCGGCGACCATGAGGCTATCCGGTGTCTCGGCGGCCAGCGGAGCGGCCTTGGAGGGCTTGGAATCGGCCGGGCGCTGCCATTGAAAGGCGGCCATGGCCGAGGTGGGGTCCTGAAGCTGCCACGCGGTCACGGTGAAGTGCTGGCTGCCGTTGGCGTAGGTGTCGGTTTCGGCGGCTTTCAGGCCGTACTCCTGCCAAACCGCCTGGTCCGCAAGCGCGGGCGGCGAGGTTGCGGTCCGCTGCCAGGGGCCGATGGTGTCGGGGAGGATGGCCGCGCAGGCAAGCGCCGGGAGAGCCAGGAGCAGGGGCCAGGGGCCGGGGGCTGGCCGCGGGAAGGAAAACCTCATTATTCTATTAGACGCCGGAAAAGGGCTGGCGGAGTCAGGGGATAATCGGGAAAGATGAGATTCCTCAGGAGTATGGGGCTGGCGCTGGCAGCAGCGGCCGGCCTGGCGGCCGCCGATCCGCATTGGATGGTGGCCATCAGCGCGATCCAGCGTTTTCAGGAAGCCGGCGGATCCACGGAGCCGTTTTTCGCGGACCCCGGCAACTTCATCATGAGCGGGATGAAGGGGGCCGAAGGCTTTCCGGCGGGCTACCGCGCCATGCCGACCGCCAGTTTCCGCAGCTATGCCGATTTGAAGAAGGCGATCGAGAGCGGGCGGCTGCCGAAGGAAGTGAAGGCCGTCCTTTGGGACCCCGAATCGTGGCAGTTCACCCCGCCGGAGGAGCAGCATGACATCGCGCGGTTCGACAAGCTGGCAGCGGACCTGGTGCATAGCCGGGGGCTGATCTTCATCGCCACGCCCGCGACGGACCTCACGAGGGTGCTGAGCCCACAGGTGAAGAGCAACCGCTACGACGAATTCGTGCGGCTGGGGATTGCGCGCGACGCGGCGCGGTACGCGGATATTTACGAGATTCAGGCGCAGGGGAGCCTCGGAAATCTGGCGCTGTACACGCGGTTCGTGAAGGCGGCGGCGGCGCAGGCGCGGGCGGCCAATCCGAAGGTGACGGTTTTCGCGGGGTTGAGCACCAACCCCAGCGGGAAACACGTGACGCCCAAGGACCTTTTCGATGCGGTGAGGGCCACGCGCGGCGTGGTGGCCGGATACTGGCTCAACATTCCGGGCGGCGGTCCGGCATGCCCGCGGTGCGGAGTGGCGCAGCCGCAGGTGGCGGTGGAAATGATGAAGCTGCTGAAGCGCTAGACGAGCGCCGCCTGCTGCTTTTTCGTCAGCCCGGCGCGGACCAGGTTGTAGGCCTGGCGCAGGAGGCGCTTCAATTCCGCGGTGGTCAGCGCGTCCTCGGATTCGAGCGCCACCCATTGGGAGCGCGCCAGGTAGGGTGCGGGGACGATGCCCGGGCGTTCGGTGAGGTCGGCGAAATCCTCGGGGCTGCACTTGAACGAGAGCCAGACATCGGACGGTTCGAGCGCGGCGATGGCGTATATTTTGCCGCGGATTTTGAACACGAGGTTCTCGCCCCACTGCACCGATTCCGTGGTGCGCGGGAACGAGAGGCAGAG
This sequence comes from Acidobacteriota bacterium, assembly GCA_021787555.1. Lineage (GTDB taxonomy): Bacteria > Acidobacteriota > Terriglobia > Bryobacterales > Bryobacteraceae > JAJYLS01. The sequence continues at coordinate 17,881 of JAJYLS010000078.1, forward strand.
GCGGCGGACGAAGTCGACGGGCATGGGGAGATTATACAGGTTGACACCCGCGGGCCACACGCGGCTGTCACGGAAGTCAGCCTGACACCGGAGATCCAGGCAAAGCTGAACCGCGCTGCCGCCGGGCAGAATCGAACGGGCGATTCCGGTGTGAGTAAGTGAATACGTCGCTTATCGAGCGGCGTTGCGAAGGCGGCCGAGGGTCTTCCCGATTTCGCACCGATAGAGCATGAGGCCGATCGCCGGAACCAGCAGAAATAGGAGGTCGGAGACCAAGACCAGCCAGAGAATGAATTCCGTGCCGCGATAGGCCGAAACCGTCCCCGCAGTGGCGGTCATAATCGACACCGCGTAGATCAGCGGATTGAGGACAGCCGCCTCTTTGCGAGACCGCAGCTCTGCGACCGCGCCCCAAGCGAGTAGAATTGCAGCCGCTAAGTTATACGCACTTTCCCGAACAGCCTGTATCAGATCCGCAGCGGTGAACGGGGCGGGCGTCATGCCGTAGCGACCCAACTCCTCAGCAAAAGAGCGCTGGTTATGAACCGCCGCTGGTGACGGTCTTGCGTCTATTTCGCGATCCTGATCAACACCACGCCGTGGGACGGCACTTCGGCGGTGTAGGCTTCGGTCATGCGGCCGAGATCTTCGTGTTTCCAGAGTTCGCGGAGGCTGTGGGAGCCGGTGATGCCGATGTCGCTCCACTTGGCGGTCACCTTGGCGGGCTTGTCGCCGAGGTTGAACAGGCCTACGGCATGGCCGCCGCCGGCGAGTTGCCTGGCCCAGACCTGCGTGTCGCCTTCCTTGGCGATGGCGACGGCCTGCTTGCCGAGCTTGTCCTGGTCGATGGCGATCACCTCTTTGTTCATGAGGATCGCGGCGATGTCGGACTTCATGTCGCGGATGTCGTTGCCGGCAAGGAGCGGGGCGGAGAGCATACACCAAAGGCTCATGTGGACCTTGTATTCGTCGTCGTTCATGCCGCCGTTGCCGATCTCCAGCATGTCGGGATCGTTCCAGTGACCGGGGCCGGCATATTTTTCGCGGCCGGTCTGGAGATTGAAGCCGATGTTGGACATGGACTGCCAGGAATCGCGGATGTCGCCGGTGGTGCGCCAGGAATTGCCGCCGGCGCGCGCGCCCCAGACGTCGACGTCATTCATGCCGTACTGGCAGAGGCTGTAGAAAATCTTGCGGCCGGATTTGAGGAGCGCGTTGCCCATCTTGGCGTAGGCCGCGGCCATGGTGGATTGCTGGGTGTCGTAGACCTCGCGGGCGCCGCACCAGTCGTATTTCAGGTAGTCGATGCCCCACGCGGCGAAGGTTTTGGCGTCCTGCACTTCGTGCTGGTAGCTGCCTTCATAGCCGGCGCAGGTCGTAGGACCGGGCGAGGAATAGATCCCGAGCTTGAGGCCCTTGCTGTGAACGTAATCGGCCAAGGCCTTCATGTCGGGGAACTTGTTATTGGTAGTGATGTTGCCGTTGGCGTCGCGGTGCGCGCCTTCCCAGGTGTCGTCGATGTTGACGTAGATGTAGCCGGCGTCGCGCATGCCGGTGCTGACCATGGCGTCGGCGATCTCGCGGACCATCTTGTCGCTCACCTGATTGCGAAAGCGGTTCCAACTGTTCCAGCCCATCTGAGGAGTTTTGGCCAGGCCGTTATACTTTACGGGCGCGGGCATGGGGAGCGAGACGAGCGCGGGTCGCGGCGGCAGCGGCGCGGGCGCCGCGGTCGAGACGCGGGTGAGTTCGAAGACCTGCGGGCGCCCGCGAGCGGGGACTTCGATCTTCAACCTGCCGCCTTCCAGCGTGGCGTGCAAAGTGACCTTCTGCATGTTGCCGTTGCGGCCGGGGCGTTCGGCCTGGAGCGTGACCCGGTTGCCTTCGACGCTGCCGCCGACGATGCGCTCGTTGAAGTGGCCGCCGGTGGCATAGCCGGTGATCGAGCCATCGGGCGCCTGGGTGAGAGCGAAGGTCAGCTCGATGCCGTTATCCGAGGTGGTGCCCGGACCGGTCCATTTGCCGGTGACGGTCTGGGCAAAAGCCGCGGCGGCGCAGAGGGCCACGACGGCGCAAAGATGAAGCCATTTCATATATCTGCTAAACCTCCAGTTTCCAGAGCGCGCGGTAGTTCGCTTTTAAGAACGGTTTGATGTCTTCCTGCTTCACCGTGAATGCCTTGTCGTCCCAATCGAGCGTGGTGTCGTGGCGCATGGCAAGATTGGCGAGCAGGCAGGTGGTGGTGGAGCGAACGCAGTTTTCGATGTCGCTCATGGGCTTTTGCCGCGAGCGGATGCATTCCATGAAATTCTGCCAGTGGGGCAGATTCATGGGGCGCATGGCGGGATCGGTCACGGCAACGGGCTGCTTGTTTTTGTCGTTGGGGAAAACCCAGTAGCCGCCGCGATTGACCATGAGGGTGGCCTTGGTGCCGTGGAAGAGA
>JAJYLS010000079.1 GCA_021787555.1 Acidobacteriota bacterium
TTCAACTGGTTTCGGATGCCATATCCCGCCAAGTCGGATTCAAGCTGCTGGTAGGCGTACTTATAGAGCGGGAACTGGGGGGCGTACGCGTTGAGCCAGGCTACCGTGCTCGGCTCATTTTGGATGGCGAGATACTTGATGGCCGTGATGCCATAATTCTTCACTAGGTCGTTCACCGTGCCAGCGAAGTCGTGCATGTCCGTATCTATATAAGGCTCCTCCGCGTCGCCATTGAGCGTGCCCGGGTGGGTGATCGATATCCAGTTAATCTCCACCTGGGCTCCGGCCGCCTGAGCCAATTGCACCACCTTGTAAAAGGACGTCATCATGCTGGAATTGTAGTTCTTTCCGCCGGGATAGGCCCACGAGGAGAGGAAAAGCCGGCACAGGCCCGGATGCATGTTCTTGACCTTGGCTTCCACGTTCTCCGGATCCTCGGGCGGGACGTTGTTGTAGGCCACGCCCTTCACCGTCTCACTGATCTCCCCATACAGGTTCTGATTCAGTTGCGCGCCGTAGCCGTGGAAATCCGATGCCACGATCTGCCGGGAATTCAGCGCGAACTCCGTTACGGCCGTGTCCCCCCTAAGGACTTGTGTGGCCACGGTTTGATCCGTTTGCACCAACACCTGGACCGAAACGGTGTCGAGCAATGGCACGTCGCCCAAATCGATGCTGGCCATTCCTCCGGGGGAGGGTACGGCATGGTAGTCGTTGGTGCTTTCCAGCGCACCGTGCGTGTTGGTCACGCGTGTCAAAACATCTTTGAGCGTGGCGGGAGGGGCGGTCTGGAAATCGACGGGATAAATCCCGATGTAAAGCGTGGCGTGGGTATCCGAGGGCCCTCTCAAAGCATAGACATCAAGTGTGAAGGGAGCCGGGGCGGCGTTAGCAGTTCGCTGGTCCTGTCCCGCGCAGATCGTGCTTCCTGTGGTCACCGTCAGGAACGCCGCGAGGAGGGCGGCGAGCAAGGGTTTACGAATAGTCGTCGTGTGCGGCATGGCTGTATCGTAATCTCCACTGAAAATGTTTAAATCACTCAAATATTGAGCCGGTATTTCCTTTTTGGGCGGCCGGCAAGCCGGCGCCGCTTCTCGAACGCTTCCCCCACGTCGATGTCGCTCGGTTCTCATGGCCGGCTAGCGGAACAGGCGATTGCTTCTCAGCTTCTTCCAGGCGGCCATGGACCGGCGGAGGTTCTCTCGAGGCTCGATGTGATAGTTGCTCGCTACATCGTAGCCCTGTAAGCCTATCGGGCCGCGATAACCCTGGCGGTATAACTCGAGCAGGAAGCCGGCCACATCGTAGGTGCCGCTATCGAGCGGTTCGATGAGCCGGATCCAGTCTTTCGTATCGCGATCGGCGCCGTTGATCGTCACTAGCGAGAGGCGCGGCATCGCCAGCTTGAGAGTCTGTGCCAGGCCGTTGCCGCCATCCGTGCGCAGCCAGTGGCAAAGGTTGAAGGTGACCCCGGCATTGGCACGCCGGCTCTTTTCCGCAATGCGGACGACGTCAGAAACCCTTTCGGCGAGGCTGCCCGCGTGCGGATACAATGAGACGGCAAGGCCTTGTGCCGCGGCCAGGTCCGCGATTTCCTGTACGGCAGCTACCGCCAGCGAATCGGCCCGCAAATCCGAAGGTTGGAACACGTCGCTGCGGAGAGGCAGCCAGACTACCGTGCCGCGGCCTTTCAATAACCCCAGGCTCCGCTTCAACTCAGGATTGTACGAATATCCCTCGCGGCTCACCTGCACGGTGCAGTAAATGGCGTAGAGTTTCAGCTTTCGGGCATCGAGGGCCGGCAGAATCACCTGAATCAAGTGCTGCCAGGCCGCCGGATCGGGCACGACCGGCGCCAGGCCTGCATAGCCCAGCGCGGCCAACGTTTCGATATCCCCCTCCTGAACGAGATCCTTTCCCAGGTGCCTGACCACCGCGGTGTCCAGCGCGAAGAACTCGTTCGGAAGCATACCTCGCCGGGGCGTTGCGAGCAGGGCGGCCTCGGTCAGAGCCGTCCCCAAAAAAGCTCGCCGCGTGCTCTCGACAGCATCGGTCATGTGCATCCCTATCCCCCGAATCCGCCCCGCCGCGGCTGGTTCACACCGCGGGGAGACTCCAAGGCGCCCGGTACTCTTTGGTCATCATGCGAGCGGCCTCGGGATCGCCGATGATCGTCTCCGACCTGGCGTCCCACCGGATGTTCCTGCCGGTGCGAAAGGCGATATTGCCGAGGTGGCAGGCGGTCACCGAGCGGTGGCCCGTTTCCCAATCGGCCACGGTCTTCTTTCGGCTGCGGATGCAATCCAGCCAGTTCTGAATGTGAACGATCTGAATCTGCGGGTCCAGCGAAATGCCTTTCACCGAAGTCGGTTTGGAGAATACCGGGGCCGGCCCGTGCGCCTCGGGCCGCTCCGCGGGAGGCTGGATTCCCCGGCTCTTCAGCAGTGCGTCCAGACCGACTTCTCCCGGCCCCAGGTACTTCTCCGGAATCACTTCATAACTCTGGCGATCGATGATCAGGGTCCCGAGTGTGCCGCAAAACATCATCCCATAACGGCGGTTGGCGGTCGGATGGCTGCTGACGATGTCATTCGTGTAAGAAACCATGAAGCCGGGATATTGGAAGACCGCGCGGAGGGTGTCGGGAGTCTGGCGATTGTCCCGCAGCACGTATTTGCCCCCGGAGGCCGACACAGACAAAGGTGCATCGACGTTCATGATCTGATGCGTGCTGTCCATATGGTGCGCGCCCCAGTCGGTCATCATGCCGCCCGAATAATCCCAGAACCAGCGATAATGCCAGATGAAACGGTTGCGGTTATAACGCACCAGGGGCGCCGGACCGAGATAGAAGTTCCAGTCGAGTCCCGGCGGTGGGTCCTCATCGGGAGGATTGCCGCAGCCGTCCGGATACTGGTTCGCAAAATTCCAGCACTCCACCCGCGATACCTTGCCGATGTACCCGCTCTGCACGAGCCGCTGGGCTTCGGCAAAATGAGGCGCCGAACGCTGCTGGCTGCCTGTCTGGACGACGCGCCCGTATTGCCGTGCCGCCTCAATCATGCGCCGCCCCTCGGCGATCCGATGGGTCAAAGGCTTCTCACAATAGACGTCCTTCCCGGCCTGACACGCCAGAATGGAGATGGGAGCATGCCAGTGATCCGGGGTGGAAACGAATACGCCGTCGATATCCCTGCGTTCGAGGACCTGGCGGAAATCGCGATAGCCCCGTGCCTTTCCGCCCACCTTCCCAACCGCCTGGCGGACCAATGGATCGTACACATCGCAGACCGCGACAACATCCACACCGGGATTCTGCAAGCACAGGCCCAACTCGTAGTACCCGCGCTCCCCAAGCCCGATTTGAGCGATGGCCACCCTGTCGTTTGCGCCGAGGACTCTGCCGAGAAACGGGCCGGTTCCTACCGCGCCTTGGATAAACTGCCGTCGTCTCATCATGGCATTCCTATACTACATCGCGATGAGAGCGCGGGAGCGGCACGTTTAAACTGGTTCCATTAGAAAAACGATAATTTCAACGTCCCGCGAGCTTGTCTACGCCAGGTCGATGACCGGAAAGCACGTGAACGGCTGGTCCAGGACCTTCCAATAGGGCATGTAGACGTACCCGGGATGCCCGTCAATCAGGAACTGGAGCGGGCGGAAAGGGTCGGGCTTCACTTGCCGCAGAATGTCGGAGTGCTTCCCGCCGGCGGCTTTCAGCGCAGCATTATCGGAGCCGGTGAGGGCCATCAGCACCGGCCCGTACTCCAGCGCAAAGCGCTCATGGCCTTCGATCCGGTCGAGACCGGTGTAGCGGGTCAGGCGCAACTCCATGGGAAGCCGGAAAGCGATCGTGTCGCCGTTTGACCAGCGGCGGTCCAGGGTGACATAACTGCCCGGCTGCCCGGTGGCGGCGACCGCACCGTTCACGTGAATCGGCATCGCCGCCGCGGCCCATCCCGGCACACGAATGCGGATTTTGGCTTGCGCGGCAGCCGCCGTGGTGACCTGGAGCCTGATCTCGGGCCGATAGGGAAAATTGCCGGAAAGCGCCAGCGTCATCTCACCGCCGGCGGGTCGCCAGGTGACCGTGGAGGGTTCGTACAGGTTGACGTAGATGCCGTCCGGCGCCAGCGAATAGATATATTCCGGCAGAGAGCCGATCAGCCGCGTCCCCTGGCCTTCGCAGCAGGAGTTGGTGCACAGGGGATTCTGGAGATCGCCTTTACGGCCGACGAGGCGCGCATGGTAAATGAACCCGTACGACCGCACCTGGTTGGCCAGCCCCACGTTGTAAACGGATTTCTCGGTTTCAGCCGCGTATTTCTCCCGTTCCGGTTCGAGCAGTTGAAAATGCTGGTTGAGGCGTACCCAGAAGGTGCTGCCGCACAACTCGCCCGTCTCGCAGAAAGGCCGCTGCGCCACCAGGCGGTAGGACTTGGGCGGAAATTCGCCGAATTCGGTGATCGCAATCGACCCGCCGACGTGCTCCCAATTGTCGTGGTACAGGTCCCAGGCGCCCTGCATCGCCTCGTAGTACCGCGGATCGCCGGTCGCGCGGTACACGTCCATGTAGGCGTCGAAATCCGTAATGAGGTAGTTGTGCGGCCGATCGTAGGGATACTGCCAGACCACCCGCGGATCGCGTTTGGCGAGCGCCGCCAGCCAGTAATTCTCCTGATAGTAGCGCTGGATCACCTGGATATCCTCGGGCTTGCCGACGGGCGTGAAGTACATCCGCGTATTGGCGATCATTCCCTGGACGCCCTGGACTCCGCCGCGCATCATCTTCGGCAGGTAAGTACAGTGGTCGAACCAGTCGTAAAATCCTCTTAGTAAGTCGAATGCTTTGGAGTTACCGGCGTAGCCCGCCTCGATCAGCCCGTGAGTCAGCCAGGCGCGCGTGTAGCCGCCGCGCTCGCCTTCCAATATGGCTTCCTCGGGGTACGCCATGATGTACCCGTCAGGCGCGCGGCATTCCTCGATCCCGTCGACCAGTTCGTTCATCCACTGCCGCAGTTCCGCATGCTCCATCCAGCGCAGCGTGTTGCCCGCGCCCATCAGAAAGCGGCCCGCGCTCGAACCCGGAAGCTCGGTGTTCCAGAAATCGATGGGCGGGCGCAGACCCGCACGGACGGGCTTGCCCGCGCGCTCGCGGAAGGGGCGCAGCATCTCCTCCACGGAAAACGATTTGAGCAGATAACCCACGTTCTGCTCCATGGCGCGGCGGAACTCGCCTTTTACCTTGACACCGGAAACCGGCGCCTGCGCCTTGTACGGCACGGCTTTCCATTGGCTGGCCGGCGTGAGGTTTTCCGGGTGATCCGTGATAATGCCCTCCCCCATCGGGCGGGGTGGACGGGTAAGTTGCGCGCAATCTTTCGGATTGCCGTAGGTCTCATCCGCCGTAACCGGCCGGCCCTCAGCCACATCGCGGCCGGAGGAAATCACGTCGAGCTTGCCGATAGCCAAGGCATAACCCAGGGTGGCGGGGCGCAGCTTTGTCGCGGTGAAGCGGATATACCGTGCCTGTATCCCGCCGGCGGCGTACTGCACGATCTGGTCTTCGGGATTGTCGAAGTCGGCATGCGTGTTGTCCACAATCGCGTGGCTCGTGGAAAACGACGGGCCATCCGACGATTCGAGCTTCCAGCGGACGGGCAAGCCGTGTCCTGGCCTGCGGTCGTAGCCCGGCAGCAGCGCCGGGTAGAGGCGTATCGCATCGACGGTGTAGGGCGCACCGAGATCGATCTGCACCCACGTGGACGCGGCGGCGGCGTGAGCGGCTTTGGAAGTGTAAGGCCGGTACCAGGTGGCTGGAGAAAAGGCCATCTGTCCCTCATTCGCCGGGCGCGCCGCATTCGCCTGCGCGGCGCTTTGGCTGAAGCCGCTGAACCCCTGGAGCGCCGCGAGGGCCGTTCCGGTTTGCACAAATCTGCGTCGATCCATATGTCCACTTTATCTGCTTCGAGCGGCGGTGGAGGAGCGGAGCACTTCGAAGCCGGTTGTCACATCGACTTCATGGTCCTGGTAGCCGACATAGCAGTGCCCCGCATGCATGCCGGTGCGATAGCTTTTGCCAACCACCACCACATTGCGCCCGCCGGCCGAAGTGACGGCCGCCCGGCACGGATAGAGCGCGGTGCGCCCGTGCTGGAGTCCCGCCGCCACCGCGTCTTGCCAGCCTCCCGCCAGCCACGAATAATCGCGGCCGGCGGCAATCTCGTACTCCGTTGCCTCCACCACACTGCCTTTGTTGGGGATCAGGCAGAGTGTGCCGTCGGTTGCCCCCGGGTGAACGCCGTCGCTCAACTGCGCCCGGCACACATACAGCGTCGTGCGCCCTTCCTTTGCGGCGATCACGGCATCGTGTGGAATCTTCGCGCCGGGCCGGTGCGCCACCCAACGGACTTCGGCCGCGGCATTCAGACCTAGCGCCAGCAGAACCGTGGCACGGGCAATCCAAATTACCCTAGACAGCGGACGCCTCCATCACCTTGACCTGCCCCACCATCGGCGCAAACTCCATCTGCGCAAGGATGTCGCGAGCCACATCGATGCCCGCCGGCACTTCCGTCAGCGCCAGTTTTCCGCCGGCCCATCGGAACACCGCCCGCTCGGTGATGTAGAGTATCTCCTCCGCCCGCGAATGCGCGGGGTCGAAACTGACGTGGTCGAGGCGGTTCACGAATTTCTTCATCTTCCCTTCCTTCACGATCCGTATCTGCGATGCGGCGGCCTCCACCTCGAGCCCGCCGGCCGTGAAATATCCCAGGAAAAGCAGCCGGCGCGCACTGGCGGCGATATCCAGGAACCCGCCGATCCCGGCCGACAGGTTGGGCCGCGCGTCGATCTTGTGGACGTTCACCCGCCCTCCGCCATCCACCTGGAGGAAGGAAAGCATGGCCCGGTCGAAGCAACTGCCCTGGAAGAGATCGAACTGGCTCGCCGCGTCCAGGATGGCGAGCGGATTGACGCTCGAACCGAATCCGAAGTCGATGAGCGGCAATCCGCCGATCGAGCCCTGCTCGATGGCAAAGGAGCATTTCCTGAACTGCCCCGCTTCGAGCAGTAGATGCGGCACCAACGCGGAGAGGCCGTAACCGAGCACCACCAGATCGCCCTCCCGGATCTCCTGCAACGCCCGCAGCGCGATCCAGCCGTCGGAAGCCGACGCGACCGGCGCCGCCACGGGCACTTTCCGCACCTCGCCGCAGAGAGACGGGTCGAAGCGGATGCCGGCTGCCTGCAATGGCTCCGGGGCGACCGCGATGTAATCCACCAGCACCCCCGGCACCTTCACGTGATGCGGATTCAGCGTGCCCGCCGGCACGACCCTCTCGACCTGCGCCACCACTTTGCCGCCGCTCGCGCGCGCCGCCGCCGCCTGGACGAATGCGGTGAGCGTCGCCGGTTCGCGTTCCATCGTCAGGTTCCCGGCTTCGTCGGCGGTGGTCGCGCGAATGAGGGAGACGTCCACGCACCGCCGTGGAAGGAACAGGCACTCCTCTCCGTTCAATTCGATTACCGAGACCACATCGCTCGTGCATGCTGCATTCATCCGGCCACCCTCCAGCCTCGGATCGACGAACGTGCCGAGGCCGCACCGCGCGATCGCGCCCGGACGCCCCGCGCCAATCTCGCGGTACCAACTCGCGATCATGCCCGCCGGCAGGTTGTAGGCCTCGATGCGGTTTTCGACGATCAGCCGCCGCAGCGGGCTCTGCGGAATGTTCGGGAACGAGCCGCCAATCAGGCGGCGCACCAATCCGGGATGCGCCAGATGGTCGATTCCGGGCTGGTCGAGCGTGCCGCCCGGACACAGCGTGAACACCGCCGTCAGGTCCCTGGGGTGCCCCGTCTTCAGAAACGATTCCCCGACTGCTCGCAAGGTGCCGTCCGGCACCAGCATCCAGGCGCCGCTCACCGATACGGTGCCGCCGTCGGGAATCAGCTCGCCGATCTCTTCGAAGGCGAGTCGCTTGTCTTTCATGATTTCTTCCTGGATAGAAATTTCGCAATCGCCGCCTGCCCGCGCTCGTTGTTGAGCAGGGCGGCGTTCAGCAGCGCGTCGAAACGATGCGCCGCGGCGCCCGACGCCGGCGAATCCGACAGCACCTTGATCCCGCGCAGCGCTTCCGGACTCTTGCCGGCAAGGCGTTCGGCGAATTCCGCCGTCTTCCGGGCCAGTTGCCCAGGTTCCACGACTTGTTGCACGAGCCCGATCGCTTCCGCCTCGCGCGCCGCGATCCGCCTCCCGGTCATGCACAGCTCTTTCCCGCGGCCAACGCCCGTAAGCCGCGCCAGCCGCGCCACGCCGCCCCAACCGGGAATCCATCCGAGGTCGATTTCGGGTTGGCCGAAAGTCGCGGTCTCTGCGCAGATGCGGAAATCGCAGGCGGCCGCCAGCGTCAACCCGCCGCCGAGCGCGTGGCCGGAGATGGAGGCGATCGAGATCAGCGGGGACGATTGTATGCGGTCGAGCACCCGGTTCCCCAGCATCTCCCACGCCTGCATGGATTGCTCATTCAGCCCGGAGAGCACCTCGATATCCGCCCCCACGCAGAAAGCGCGCTCGCCGGCCGAAGCCAGAATTACCACTGCCGCGGGTCCCGCTTCCCACTTCTCAAACAGCCCCTCCAGGGCCAGCAGCATCTGCTGATCCAGCGCGTTCAGGCGGTCCGCTTTATTGAGATAGATCTGCCGCACGGCGCCTTCGCCGCCGGCCAAAATCCTGCCGGAGGCCTCCGGCGCCAGTCCTTCCATTGCGATCGTATTCATGAGAGCAATCGGGAGGCGATGAGCAGCTATCGTCTCGCGTCTCTCACAAATGTATCAAGTGCGATGGAGCCCACGGCAGCCCCGCGCCAGCCGGGCGCACGGCGGCGGGGTCACCGGAACGGGCAAGTCTCGCTCAGAATCGAAGCTTCCCGGAGAGCTGGAAGGACCGCGGTCCGCCATCCTGCGACGTGATGGTGCCGAAAGCTCCGCTCGTCACGGTCATGTTCGGGTTGTTGAAGTTGGGATGATTGAGCGCGTTATAGGCCTCGGCGCGGAACTGGAACTGGACCCGCTCCCGAATCGAAAATGTCTTGATGGCCGAAAGATTGGTCATATTCTGGCCATCGCCGCGGATCCCCGAAAAGCGGAACGGGAACGTGCGAATGTTATTTGCAAGCTGTTGCGATGAACTCTTGACAAACCCCGCGTTCACGTTGAACCACTGTTCGACACCGCGCTGGTCGCCGGGAAGGTTGATGTTGTGGATATCGCCGTTGAAGATGATGTTGCCAAAGCCCAGCGGCGGACCGCTCTGGTGCGTCACCATCCCGTTGAGCTGCCAGCCTCCGGCGATGAGATCGAGCGCTTTCGGCATACTGGCGCCGAATTGCCGTCCGTGCCCGAACGGCAGCTCCCACACGCCGCTCACCACCACGCGCTGGCTCCGGTCGAAATTGCTTATGTCGTAATACGGCCGGGGATCGGTGGCATTGAGGTACGACATGGCATCCATGCTTTTCGCCCACGTGTAGGCTAGGTTCAATGTGTAGCCTTGGGACCACCTCTTCTGCGCCGTGACTTGCAGGGAGTTGTAGAAGGAGAAGCCCACCGGATCGGTCTGGTTCACGTTGGAGAATTCCGGATACGGCCGCAGCAGGTTGGCACGGCTGATGTTGGTTCCATAGACGCTTGCCAATCCGTAAAACGGATTCGGGAACGACTGCCCGAGGTAGTTGATGGTAGCCGTATCGCGAACCGGCGACGTGCTCAGGTAGTTGCGGTAAGTCGTGTTGATGTCGTGGCTGACGCTCGTGCGTATGCCGCGGTTGCCCACGTACGAGGCATCCAGCAGAAAGCCCGCCGGAAACTCGCGCTGCAAGCCGAACGACCAGCGCTGCACATACGGACGGTAGCGGTCGAGCGGATAGACCGAGAGGGACTGGCCCAGATCGGTCGCGAGCCCGTTCGACGAGCCGGCCGGAGCCAGCAGGCCGCTGGGGAACGGATTGGCCATGGTGGCCGAATACGTCACGCCGCTGTCGTAGCTGGCAATCATCGGGGTGATGGCCGTGAAGCCGTTCTGAATGGCGGACGACCAGTCGGTGCCGAGCGAATCGAAGAATATCCCGTAACCCGTGCGAATGACGGTCTTGGAATCGAGCTGATAGGCGATGCCGAAGCGCGGCAGCCACTGGATGCTTGGACTGTTCCACAGGTTGTGGCCATTCGCACCGCCGGCAAATTGCAGCCCGCCCAGCACACTAAAGCTGCTGGCCGGCAGTTCCGGGATCGGGTTCTGCGCATACGTGGCCTGGGCCTGCGCCGCGATGGGATTCGTGGCTGTATACGCAAAACCCTTGACCGAGCGGTCGAAACGCTCGCTCAGCGGCGATTCGTGCTCCGCCCGCAAACCGAGCGTCAGGGTAAGCTTGCGCGTCAGCTTCCAGGCGTCCTGGATGTACAGGCCGAAAAACGTGTTCTGATCCGCGAAACTGCTGGTATGCTGCATCTGGCCCGCGGGCACCCCCATCAGCATTCCGGCGAGATCGGCGCCCATCGAAGCGACGGCATTGGTTTCCAGGGGGCCGTTCATGTAAGTGCCGGTGAAGTTGAAACCGGGCGAAACATCGTAAGGATGGCGGTCTTCGAAGTTGCGGTACAGGCGGAACTCCCCGCCGTATTGCAGGCTGTGGTTGCCGTGCAGCGTGGTAATGCTTCCATTCCAGGCGTGAATCATGCCGGTATTGGTGCCGTCTCCCGATTCCCACGCGCTCAGCCGGACGAAGTTGGAGGAGTTCACATAGGGGAATACCGCCAGGTTTTTCGGGATCAGGCTGACCAGGTTCTGCGAAAAACCAAGGGACGCCAGATCGAAGCCCGATCCCATCCGGCGCTCGGGAAAATCCTGCTGCGTAATTCCGTAGCGGACGTTCAGCACCGTCGACGGATTGATCGTGTAGACCTCGTCCAAAGCCAGCCCGCGATTGATGCGGTTCAGAATGACGCCGTTGACGGGCGGGTAGTACAGCGTGCCGGAGACATTCTTGTGCTCTTCCCAATTGTCATAATCCAGGCGCAGAAAGACGCGGTTGCGCTCGCTGAAATTGTGATCCACACGCACAAAGTGGACGTAGTAATTTTCGCCGGTCTGGAAACTCTGTGAGAAGTTGTTGTGGCCGTCCGCGGTTCCCGCCTGGTTGGGGGCGGGCCAGTATTGGGCGATGGCCAGGGAGACCGGGTTGAGCCGGCTGGACGCGATGACATTGCCGGGAATCGGCTGGCGGCTGAAGTGGCCGGTGCCGGTGGGTGTGGTGCTGAAGGGGTCGAACAACTGGTACTGGGCACCCAGCTTCAGCAACTGGGAGAGATCTCCAAGCTTCTCGGCGGGGGTGGGAACCGTGGCGATGACCGTGGTCGGCGTGCCCCATTTATCGCCCTCCCAGGCATAGAAGAAAAACGTCTTGTTCTTGCCGTTGTACCCGGGCAGCACGACCGGCCCGCCGACGGAAGCGCCGTAGCGGTTGTCCTGGTAGACGGTCTTCTTGGTGCCCGAGCGATTGGCGAAAAAAGCGGCGGAGTCGAAGGCGCTGTTGGCGACAAACCAATGCCCTTCGCCATGGAAGGTGTTCGTGCCGCTCGTGGTCATGGTGTTGATCACTGCGCCGGGTGTGTGTCCGAGAGCGGCATCGTAGGTGGTGGTCTGGACGCGGAACTCGGAGACGGCGGCCTGCGGCGGAGAGAAGGCGATGCGCGGGTTCGGACCGGCGGCGAAGGTGTTGGGCACGCCATCGATAGCGAACTCATTCGAGTACTGTGGGTTGCCGTCGGTCACCACTTGCGAGGGTGCGTTGTTGAATGCCGCCTTGCGCATGCGCAAATCGGTGGCGTTCACCGTGCCCGGCGACAGGAGGACGAACTCCGCCGGGTTCCCGGATTGGATAGGAAGATCGTTGATGCGCTTGGTATCCACCACTTGTCCGAGCGACACCGTACTGGTATCGAGCATGGGCGTGGAGGCCACCACTTCCACCCTTTCGCTGACCTCGCCCACGGCCATTTCCAGATCGACCTGGACCCTGTCGGCAACACGAACCTGGATGCCCGTCCGCTCCAGGCTCTTGAAACCCGTCAACTGGACCGTCACGTCATACGTGCCCGGCAGCAGGAAGGGAATCGAATAATTCCCGGCATCGTTGCTACGCCCTTCCAGCGCTACGCCGGTCTGCGAATTGACGGCCTGGACGCTGGCTCCCACCAGCGCCCCTCCACTGGGATCGGTCACACGGCCGAAAATCGTTCCACGGGTGTCCTGCTGGGCCAGGGCACCAGTGACGAACAAAGACACTACGACACCGAACCAGATATTGCGAATCATGGCGCGACACCTCTTTTTCCGCCCCTTCCGGGACAAGATCAAAGTCCACCCCACCGCCGGGGCGACCGCTTCCACCTGTGACAAGCGTGGCGAATGGCGAAACTGCAAACGTGCTGCAACTAGATATAGGATAATAAGATGCTAAAGTCAAGTATTCTTTGGGGTAGCGAGCGGACCGGCATGCCCTACGGGAACTTCCGAAGCTTGCCGCTACAATAAACCCGATGGATCGATTAGAGGAACTCCGCCGGCGCCACCAGGCCGCCGAGGAAGGCGGCGGGCCGGAGCGCCGCGCGCGGCAACACAAGGAAGGCAAGCTCTCCGCCCGCGAGCGCATCGACCTCCTGCTCGACGAAAACTCCTTCGAAGAACTCGACAAGCTGGTCACCCACCGCTGCCGCGATTTCGGCATGGACGAGCAAATCGTCCCCGGCGACGGTTTCGTCACCGGCTACGGCCGCATCGATGGCCGCCTGGTCTACGTCTTCGCCCAGGACTTCACCCTCTTCGGCGGCTCGCTCTCCGAGGCCAACGCGCAGAAGATCTGCAAGATCATGGACCTCGCGCTCAAGACCGGCGCCCCTGTCATCGGCCTCAACGATTCCGGCGGCGCGCGCATCCAGGAAGGCGTGGTCTCGCTCGCGGGCTACGCCGACATCTTCCTGCGCAATACGCTTGCCAGCGGCGTGGTGCCGCAGATCTCCGCCATCATGGGCCCCTGCGCCGGCGGCGCCGTCTATTCGCCCGCCATCACCGACTTCGTTTTCATGGTGGAAGGCACCAGCTACATGTTCGTAACCGGCCCCGAGGTCATCAAGACCGTCACCCACGAAGACGTCACCAAGGAAGAACTGGGCGGCTCCATGACCCACAACTCCACCAGCGGCGTGGGCCATTTCGTCGCCGCCAATGACGAAGAGTGCCTCCGCATGATCCGCCATCTGCTCGGCTTCCTCCCGCAGAACAACCGCGAGGACCCGCCGCGCCGCCCGAACAACGATCCCGCCGGCCGCATGGACCCCGCACTCGACGCCATCGTGCCGTCCGAATCCAACCTGCCCTACGACATCAAGGAAGTGATCCACCGCGTGGTGGACGACGGCGATTTCTTCGAAGTGCACGAGCACTGGGCGAAAAATCTGGTCGTGGGATTCGCGCGCATGGACGGCCGCGCCATCGGCATCGTGGCCAACCAGCCGGCATTCCTCGCCGGTGTGCTGGATATAAACTCATCCGTGAAGGGCGCGCGCTTCGTGCGCTTCTGCGACGCTTTCAACATCCCGCTGCTCACCTTCGAAGACGTGCCCGGCTTCCTGCCCGGCACCGGCCAGGAATTCGGCGGCATTATCCGCCACGGCGCCAAGCTGCTCTTCGCCTTCGCCGAGGCCACCGTGCCCAAAATTACGGTGATCACGCGCAAGGCTTACGGCGGAGCGTATTGCGTGATGGGATCGAAGCACATCCGCACGGACATCAATTTCGCCTGGCCCTCGGCGGAGATCGCGGTGATGGGCCCGGAAGGCGCGGTGAACATCGTCTATCGCCGCGAGCTGGCAGCGGCCGCCGATCGGCCCGCAGTGCGGCAACAGAAAGTCGAGGAATTCCGCGACCGCTTCGCCAATCCCTTCATCGCCGCCGAGCGCGGCTTCGTGGACGACGTGATCGAGCCCCGCGAAACCCGCCCGCGCGTCATCCGCGCCCTGCGCATGCTGGAAACGAAAGTGGACACGATGCCGCGCAAAAAGCACGGGAATATCCCACTCTAAGTAGTTGTGAGTTATCAGTTACCGATACCAGCTACCAGCAACTGACAACTGAAAACTGAAAACTGACAACTTCTTACCACATCCCCACCGCTTTCCACCACGCCATCCCCACCCCCAGCCAGATCGCGAGATTGACTACTGAAATCGCAAAGCCCACGCGCCACCATTCCGTCTGCCGCACGTAGCCCGCCCCGAAGAACACCGGCGCCGAGCCCGTGCCGTAATGCGTCATGGCGGCGTCCAGGCTGGAGAAATAGGCCAGCGGAAGACCGGCCGCCAGCGGCGGAACGCCCGCCGCCACCGCCGCGCCCAGAAACGCAGGATACAGCGCCGTCACCTGCGCCGTCATACTGGCGAAGGTGTAGTGCACGTAGCAATACGAAACCACCAGCGCCACCAGCGCCAGCCTCCACGGCCATCCCGCCATCACGCCGAACAGCCGCGCCGAAAAGAAGTGGATGACCCCCAGGTCGTTCAGCGAGCCCGCCATCATCACCAGCACCGCGAACCACACCAGCGCGTCCCACGCCTTCTTCTCGCCCAGCAGATCGTCCCACGGCAGCACCCTGGCCAGCAGGATCGCGCACAGCCCCGCCAGCGCCACGAAGGTCACGTCGATGCGATGCAGCGGATACGTCACCCAGCCGCCCATCACCGCGATCATGATCCCTGCCAGCCACTTCTCTTCGCGGGTGGGCGGGCCCATGCGCGCCAGCTCGCGCCGCGCCATCTCCCGCGCCGGCGCCGTGTCCTCGATCTCCGGCTTCACCAGCCGCACCAGCAGCCACGGCACGATCGCCATGGTCAGCAGGCCCGGTACGATCGAGCCGGCGATCCAGCCCGTCCAGGTCAGCTCCACGTGCGCCACCTTCAGCGCAAACAGTGCGATCAGCGGGTTCGCCGCCATGCCGGTAAGGAACATGGCCGACGCCGGGTAGGTGGTGTGAAACGACACGAGCATCAGGAACGAGCCGATGCGGCGCGCCGTCGGCCCCGGCTCCGATCCGAACGCCGACGCCACGCTGCGCGCGATGGGAAAAATCACGCCCCCGCCGCGCCCCGTGTCCGAGGGAATGAACGGCGCCAGGACCAGGCCCGCCCCCGCCAGCGAATATCCCAGGCTCAGCGGGCTGCGCGCGAACCGCTCGATCACCACGTACCCGATGCGCCTTCCCAGGCCCGTCGCCGCGATGGCGTGCGAAAACAGGAACGCGGAAAAAACCATCCACACGGTGACGTTCGAAAAACCCGAGAGCACCTTCTCCGGCGCCAGCGTCTTGGTGAGCGCCAGCAGCGTCATGGCAACAACCACGCTGGCCCCCATGGGAATCGGCTGCGCCACCAGCGCCACGATAGTCGCCACGAAGATCCCCAGCAGGTGTCCCTGCTGCGCGGTCAGCCCGGCCGGCGGAAACCAGTACAGGAGCGTCCCGGGCGCCAGCACCGCTCCCCAGCGCCACCACGCCGCGCGCGCCCGGGCCGGCTCGCGAACTGGTACCCCGATTGTCGTCGCCATCGCTGGTTTCCCTGCTAGGGTATCAGAGCCGTCGGCTCGCCGCTTACCCCCGCCTCGCTTCCCGGTAAATTATTCTTGCGCCAGCACCTGTCGCTCATCGCACATTTCCGCCGGAGTCGCACTGTTCCTTCCTAATCATATGATTAGCATTGGAGGGCCGAATGGCCCCGGGATTGCTCGTTTGTCGCCCGGAGCACCTCGTGGCAACGGCTTCCAACTTGCCCGCGCGATGGCCGGTAGAAATCCGGACCGGCGCCACGGTTTCCCTGGAATCGCTCCCCCTCCGCGCGGCACTGGTTGATGCCAACGGCCATCTCCGGGAGGCCAATAGTGAGTGGCGGGCGGCTTTCCCCACGCCGCGCCCGGGCGAATCCGGCGCACCCTGGTGTGATGGAATGCACCTTTCGACACGTGAGCGCGGCGCCCTGCTCGCCGGATTGGCCGAAGTCCTCAGCGGCGCTTGCCGCCGGTTCGTCCATGAATATTCCACCGCCCGTGGATATCGCAGCGTTTCCATCTCGCCCTGCGGCGCCGACGCGCTCATCCTGGAGCAGGCGGCCGGCCCTTCCGAGGAGGCCGTCCCGGGTAACCCCGATGGCGAGCAGGACCGCCAGGCACAGCGCATGGAGGCCATGGGCCGCCTGGTGGGCGGCGTGGCCCACGATTTCGCCAACGTGCTCACCTTGATCAACGGCTACAGCGAAATCCTGCTAAATCGCATCGGCGGCAAAGATCCGCTCCGCTCCGAACTCGAAGAGATCCGCAGCGCCGCCTCTCGCGGCGCGCGCATGACCGCGCAACTGCTGGGCTTCACCCGCGGCCAGACCGCCGAGCGCCGTCCCCTGGACCTCAACGCCCTCATCGGCGACATGGAGCGCATGCTCCGCCCCATTCTGGGCGAGCACATCGAGCTCGAAACCGCCCTCAGTCCGGATTTGGGGAAGGTCGTGGCCGATGCCGGCCAGATGGAGCAGGTGATCCTGAATCTCATCCTGAACGCACGCGACGCCATGCCCTCGGGCGGGTACATCCGCGTCGAAACCGCCAACGCCGACCTGGATGCGGCGGAGGCCGCCGCCCGTGGCGCTACGCCCGGTCCCTCGGTGATGCTCACTATCAGCGACACCGGCCACGGCATCGACGCCGAATCCATCGAGCGGGTCTTCGAGCCCTTCTTCACCACCAAGGAACACGGCAAAGGAACTGGCCTCGGCTTGAGCACCGTCCACACCGTGGTGAAGCAGAGCGGCGGCCAGGTGTGGGTCCGCAGCACGGTCGGGCAGGGCGCGACTTTTATGATTTGTCTCCCGCGCGCGCGCAGCGAAGCCGAGGGCGGCGGCAATGCCGCCGCCTCCCGGCCGGCGCCCTCCGGCACCGAAACCGTGCTGCTGGTTGAAGACGAAGAGCCCGTGCGCCGGCTGCTCACCCACATCCTGCGCAGGCGCGGCTACCGCGTGCTGGAGGCCTCCGGCGGACAAGATGCCCTGCGCATCTTCGGCGAGCACGCCTCTGAAATCGACCTGGTCGTCACCGACATGGTGATGCCCCACATGATGGGACGCGAACTGGCCGCCCGCCTCGAACAGCAGCGCCCCGGCATCCGCATCGTTTACATGTCCGGCTACCCCGACGATGTGCTGTTCCGCACCGGCGCCCTCAGCCCCGGCATGACCCTGCTGCGCAAACCGCTGCGGCCCGACGCCCTGGCCGCCAAGATCCGCGAGGCGCTGGATTCCCCTTCTCGACCGTTTAACCCCCGTTAGGCTCCAATCGCGGCTCGGGACTCGGCTTCGTGCCCTGCCTGTGCTGTAATTAGAGCACTGTCCGAAATATGCTGGATTCCGGAACGCACTTCAGGAGGGGGCTCAGGCGAACCTGTCGGCGCATCTCCCGCCGCTACCGCGAGCTGCGGATGATTGCCAAGGGCCTGCTCTCCAGGAACCACCCTGTCCTGGCGCACGTGATCCCCATGCGCCGCTGCAACCTCTCGTGTGCCTACTGTAACGAATACGACAATTACTCCCAGCCGGTGCCGCTTGCGACGATGCACCAGCGCCTCGACCGCCTGGCCGACCTCGGCACCACCATCATCACCATTTCCGGCGGCGAGCCGCTGCTCCATCCGCAGCTCGACGAGATCGTCACGCGCATCCGCCGGCGCGGCATGATCGCCGGCATGATCACCAACGGTTACCTGCTCACTGCCGACCGCGTCCAGCGCTTGAACCGCGCCGGCCTCGAGCACCTGCAAATCTCCATAGACAACGTGAAGCCCGACGAAGTCTCGAAGAAGAGCCTCAAGGTGCTCGACAAAAAGCTACAGCTCCTGGCCGCGCACGCCGAGTTTCACGTCAACATCAATTCGGTCGTGGGCGCCGGAATTTACAATCCGCACGACGCGCTCACGGTGGGCCGCCGCGCCATCGAGCTGGGTTTCACCTCGACGGTGGGGATCATCCACGACGGCGACGGCCAGCTTCAGCCGCTCGGCGACGAGGAGCGGGAAGTGTATGCGGCCATGCGCTCGATGGAGAAGTCCAGCTACGCGCAGATCAATTATTTCCAGGACAACATCGCGCACGGCCGCGAAAACCGCTGGCGCTGCCGGGCCGGCTCGCGCTATCTCTATATTTGCGAGGACGGCCTTGTGCACTACTGCTCGCAGCAGCGCGGCTACCCCGCCAAGCCGCTGATGGAGTACACCGTCGAAGACATCCGCCGCGAATACCGCACGGCCAAGAGCTGCGCCCCGCGCTGCACGGTGGCCTGCGTGCACCAGATCTCCTACATCGATTTCTGGCGCGGCCCGCAGGACCTGACGCCCTTGCCCGCGAGCGACCAGCCCGAGGACGGGCTGGTGCAGATTCAGTAGAGGACTCTCACGCCCTCTCTACCCAGATCGGACTGGACCACGCCATCTGTCCGTTCGCTTGCGTGACCCGCACGTAATACCACGTCGCTTGCGAGCCGTCATCGCGATCCAGAAACGAAAACGAGGTGTGGTAGTGATCGGCGAAGACCACGCGGTTCAACAACCCCGATTCGCGCGGGAACTCGCCGGTGAAGACAGGTTCGTTCGATTCGGCGAGCTGCCCTAACGATCGCTCCACCGACACTTTGGCGGGTGCGTCCAGCGTGAGCGTGAGACGCGTCGCCGCCGTGCCGCGCAGGCGCAACACGATCGCCTTCTGCGAATAGTCGTCTATCTGCTGCCGCAACGCCGTGAAAGAGGTGGCCACCACCGCTTGCGGGGTTTGTTCGAGAATCCGGTCGCGCCGCCCCTCTTCCAACGGACCGGAGAGGAAGCACGGCTGAACCGCCTCGATCTCGCCGTCCTTCACCGCAAGGCGAATGGCCCAATCCGCAACGCGCACGATGCCCAGCGCCGGCCACGGGCCCCAACCGTATTCGAACCGGACCAGCACAGGCCGCTCCCAACTGCGCGCCGTGGGCCGGTTATCCATCGGGAAGTCGCGATGGATCACCTGGTTGTTCTTGAAAATCTCGACGCGGTCCACCTGGTCCCACCCGGTGACCGCAACTTCGATGCGCCGCTCGTGAACGTAAGGGAGTTCCCGGCCCATCGTTTCGCCGTTGAGTCTGAAATCCAGTTCGATCCGGTCGCCGGTAACCGCATACGTCCGGCGGTTCCGTAGTGCATCGAAGATGGCTTCGCGCGTCAGCTCCGAAGCCTTGATCGCAGCCAAGCCCTCCCGATAGGCGCCCGGGTATCCGAGGTGATCGTCCGTGCTGGCCACCACACCCATGCGATATCCGCGCGCGAGCAGCGATTGGAGGGTATTCAGCGTCCACCGCCCGCCCTCGGTGTGGCGGATGTAAGGATAAGGTGAACGGTCCGACTCGGCGCAGCCCCACTCGGAGAAGATCTCCAACACCGGGGAGAGCTGCGGGTCGCGCGTCGCGAAGTTTGCTCCGCGATGTCCCAGCCGGTTGGCCGGATGGTGGGGCACGAGAATGCAGCCGTGCCGCCGCGCGAACGCCTGCAAATCCGCCAGAGGCATGGTGCCCGGAAGCTCGGCTTCAAGCGATGGAAACAAACAATGATAGTCGCCGTCCGAGTTCGAATGCCATTCGAATGCCGGGATGACGACGAACCGGCCCGGAGCGTCGAACCGCCGGTTCATTTCCATCACCTCGTTCCAGCGCGCCCGGGTCACTGCGAAACCGTTAATCCACTTGTCCTGGATGTTTAATTCGTAGCGCTTCCTAATGTCGTACCACTGCTCGTGCGGCGTAAAGGCAAAGAAATCCAGATGAGCGCGCGCGATCTCGTAAGAACGCCCCAGGGAGCCCTGAGCGTACCCGACGTTGTCGTGGTTGTGGAGGTCGCCGAAGTAGTTGCGATAAGCCGGCGGGTCCACCGCCTCGGGCATGGAGCCGGCACCGGCCAGGGGCGCGGCGCCGAGTGCCTGAAAACAGGCGCGGCGCGAAATCTGGTCTTTCATCGTTCCCCATTGTTCCACACGCGCCGGCACACCGCTCAACTCCCCGCCGCGCCATCGCGGGGGCTTCTGCCGTTAGCAAAAACAGGAACTTCAGCCCG
>JAJYLS010000080.1 GCA_021787555.1 Acidobacteriota bacterium
CTCGATGCGCGCGCGGCCATCACGGTGCGTGCCGTTGGGCGCGTGACCGCCGTCTCGGTGGACGGCAAAGCGGCGCGCTACAATCAGCGCGGCGGCGAAGTGGATCTCTCATCGCTCGGCAAAGGAGAACATCGTGTCCGGATCCGAAACGCCTTTTAGCGAAGTCGCGGCGTGGAACCTGTTCGACGTGAACGCGCGCGTCGGGCCATCGGGCGTCCACGGCGAACTGGCGCTTGACACGGCCGGCCTGCTCGAAGAAATGGACCGCTTTCATATTCGCGAAGCCGTGGTTTCGCACTGGACCGCGGAAGAATACGACGCGGAGACGGGCAACCGCGCGCTGGCGCGCGATCTCGATGCGCGCTTCACGCCGGCGTGGGCGGCGCTGCCGGACGAAGCTTCCGTCGCGAGCCTGGCGGCAATTCAGCCTGCCGCTGTCCGGCTCACGCCCGGCACCGCGCAGCACAATTTTTCCACTGCCCCGTGGTGCGCCGGCCCGCTGTTCGAATACTTGCAGGAGCACGCGGTGGTGACGCTCATTGCGCGCCCCGATATCGAGTGGCCCGCGCTTGCCGCGCTGCTGGAGAATTTTCCGCGGCTGCCGGTGGTGCTGCTGGATATCGGCTACCGCGCCGACCGCCATCTCTTCCCGCTGCTGCGCCGTTTCCCCATGCTACACTTCGATTCCGCCACGTACCTCGCGCACCGGCAGTTGGAGGCGTTCGTCGAGCAGCACGGCGCCGGGCGCGTGCTTTTCGGCTCGCGCCTGCCGCTGTTCACGCCGGGCTCGGCGTTGGCGGTGTTGGCCAGCGCGCGCATTTCGGATGCCGACCGCCTGGCCATCGCGGGTGGCAACCTGCACCACCTGCTGGCGCGCGCCGTGGGGAGGACCGCATGAGATCGCCCATCCCGATTGCCGATTGCCATGGCCACGTCGGCACGCATCCCGATTTCCCGGCGTACCACGCCGAGTCCGCGGAAATGGTCGCGGTCATGGACCATCTCAACATCGAGCGCCTGGCAGTCACTTCCACGCTGGCCTGCTACAACGATTGCCCGCGCGGCAACGCCGAAGTGGCGGATGTGCTGGCACGCTACCCGGACCGCTTCTGGGGATATGTCACGGTCAATCCCAATCCGCCCGGGCAAGCGCTGGCGGAGCTCGAAAAATGGGCCGCTTTCCACACGCCGCCGCTGATCAAGTTTCACCCCTCGCTGCACAAATATCCGGTGCACGGAAAACATTACCAGCCGGTGTGGGATTACGCCAATCAGACCGGCGCGGTGGTGCTGGTGCACACGTGGGATTCGGACCCCAACTGCGGGCCGCTGCTGTTTCCCGCGATTGCGCGGCAGTGTCCCAAGGCACGCATCCTGCTGGGTCACTCCGGCGTGACGTGGCGCGGATACATGCAGGCGGTGGAGGCGGCGCATGCGGCGCCGAACCTCTATCTCGATCTTTCGGGATCGCAGCGTCACCGGCTCATTCTGGAGCGAATCGTGGAGGCCCTGGGCCTGGAGCGCATCCTCTTCGGCTCGGATCTGCCGTTCCTGGAAGCGTCGATGACGCTGGGGCAGGTGTTGGCGGCGCGCATCCCGGACGCCGCCAGGGAAATGATTCTGAGAAACAATTTTCTGCGCCTCATCAGCGGCGCATAAAGGATTTGTATCAGGGCACGGCTTGAGCCGTGCCGCACATGGCACGAAACGGACTGGCTTTAGCCACTGGTTCTGGCCCGAGCAGCGGCTAAAGCCTTGGGGCTTGCGCACGGGAACGGCACGGCTCAAGCCGTGCCCTGATACAAATCTGTGCACGAAGTGCACGGCATAAGAAAGGTGCATCGATGGAACCGACACGGATCGGCATTATTGGATTGGGGATCATGGGCAAGCAGTACGCGCGGGTGTTTTCGGAGCATCCGCTGAGCAAGGTCGTGGCGGTGTGCGCGAAGGTGCCCGAGCAGGTGGAGGAGGCGCGGCAGCGGTATGGCGCGGCGGGCTATTTGGAACACCGCGAGATGCTGGAGCGGGACGACCTGGACGCCGTGGTCGTGGCCACGCCCGACGCACATCATTTCGCCCTGGCGCGCGATGTGCTGGAGTCCGGGCGCCACGTGATGGTGGAAAAACCGCTCACCACGGTCACGGCGGAAGCCGATGAGCTGAACCGCATCGCCCGGAGGAAAAAGCTCAAGATCCAGGTGGCGTTCAACCACCGCTGGCTCTCGTGCTATCAGCAGACGAAGAAATCCATTGCGGCGGGCGAAATCGGCGTGCCGCTGATGGGCTACGCGCGCAAGAACGACACCATTTATGTCGCCACCAAGCACATCACCTGGGCGGGCGATACCACCTCGGCATGGTTTCTCTCCTCGCACGACATCGACCTCATCTGCTGGTGGCTGGAAAGCGAGCCGGTGGAAGCGCACGCGTGGGGCCGCAAGGAAGTGCTGGTCAAAATGGGGATCCCCACCTACGATGTGATTCAGGCGCAGGTGAAATTCGCCTCGGGCGCATTCGTCACGTTCGAATCCGGTTGGATCTATCCCAATACCTTCCCCTCGACCGTGGATTCGTTGATGCAGGTGATCGGCACGGCTGGTCACGTGTGCCTGGACCGCAAGCGCGAATCCATCGAGATCAGCACGGAGAAGAAGTTTTCCTATCCCAAGGGATTCCTCATTTCCGATACCTTCGGCCGGCTGCGCGGCGCGTTCCCGTTGTGCCTGGAGGATTTTCTGCTGGCCCTCCGCAACGACACGGAGCCGCACGTCACGGGCATCGACGGCCGGCGGGTCACCGCCGCGCTCGAAGCCATCCACGAATCGCTACGAACCGGGAGCAGCGTGGCCGTGGCCCCGCTCCCCGAGGCGGCCAGCGCGTGACGCGCGGACCCACATGGCCACGCCGATGAGGATCAGCGTCAGGGCTACGGCGAAGTCGACGACCTTCGCCGCGAGCGCGGGCGTCAGCACCGCGGCAGCGGCGAGCAAGCCGCCCACCGCGATGGTGGTCTTGGCCAGCGCGGGTCCGAGCCCCTGGCTGGCGGCGGTCCGCGCCACGGGCTGGTCGAACTTCTGGAAGAACGTCTCGATGCGGCCCTGTTCGCTCTCGGTGCTGTGGAGCAAGATGCTGCCGGCCCACATGCCGAAGATCGTGAGGCCGGTGTTGAGAAGGATGCTGATGCCGTCGAATCCCCGCATCCAGCCGTCGGGATGATGATGCGCCAGCGAAAACCGCAGGAACAGCATGGTGAAGCCGCTGGCGATCCCCAAACAGTAACCGAGCAGCGCGCCTTTCCACGTCAGCCGGCGCCAGATCAGCGCGGCGAGCAGCGGCAGGTACGAAGGCGCGAGAAACACGCCCGCCACGGTCACCATCAGCTCGAGCAGCGACTGCTGGCCGCTGAACGCGATCCACAGGCTGCAACTCACGCTGATACTGCCGACGATTGTGGTGATAATCCGGCCCATGCGCACCAGTTGGCGCGCATCGGCCTTAGGGCGGAGCAGGCGATGGTAGACATCCTGGGTGAGCACGCTGGCAATGGCGTTGAAATCGCTGCTGACCGTCGCCATGGTCGCGGAAAGCAGCGCGGCGATTGTGACCCCGACCATGCCCGCCGGCAGCACCTTCAGCACCAGCAGCACGTAAGCGTCCGCGGTGCGGTGCTGCGCGATCAGGTCGGGCAGGAAACCGCGGCCGATCATCGAGGGCAGGATCATGATCGGTGCTCCGATGAAATTCAGCGCGGCCGAAAGATACGCCGCTTTGGAGGCGTCGCGGGTGTCGCGCACGGAATAGTATTTTTGCGCGAGCGCCCAGGAGCCGTTGTAGCTCATGGCGATGAGGACCGCGAAACCCAGGAGGTAGACCCAATTATAAGGGCCGTTGAGCGGATGGAAGAACGCCGGCGGAGCGCTGGCGAAAGCGTGGCGGAAACCGCCGGCATGCCAGAGGGCCAGCGGCAGCAGCAGCAGCATGGCCAGCATCTTCATGAGGAATTGCACGTAGTCGCTCACCACCAGCGCCCAGAGTCCGCCCAGCAGCGTATAGAAAATGGTTACCGCGCCGGAGACGATGATGGCCCACTTCACCGAAACTCCCATGCTGGCGGCCAGAAAGATGCTGGTGGCGAAAAGCTTGAGGCCGTCCTCGAACAGCTTCATGGGAACGCCAGCCCAGGCGAAAAGCTGCCGGATCAGGTTATTGAAACGGCGCTCCAGAAATTCCACCGGGGTGATGACGCGCGCCTGCCGCCACCGGCCGGCGAAGATGAGGCCGCCGAGGATGCACGCGGGCACCGTCACCCAGAACAGCGTGACCGAAACCCAGCCCCACGTGTAGCCGAGCTGTGCGTACATCACGAAGGAAAGGGCGCTGAAGGTGGACATGTAGTGGGAAATGCCCGCCAGCCACCACGGCACCTGGTGCCCGCCGGCGAAGTAATCGCCCGGCGCTTTGATCCGCCCGCGGCACTCCAGCCCGATCCAGATCACCACGAGGAAATAGCCCGCAATCACCAGCACATCCGGCAAGGTCAAGGCAAAGCGGTTCATGGTACGGTTTCTATATGCTGAAAAACTGTTCAGCTAATGGAAGAGTGCACGTTTCCGCATGGCTTTGTCAAGTCGCTTTGCTCTCTGTGGTGGCTTGGCCGGGATTCGCCGCGGACGCCCTCCAGCATGTGCGGCTCGGCGCCGACGGCCGGTTCTTCATCAACGATGCGGCCGTCTTTCCTATCGGGTATGCCGCCGGTCCGCCGGTGGGGGCGCTCGCGCCGGACGGGAAACCCGCGCTGGAGGAACTGCGCCGCGAAGGCTACATCTTTCAACGCTGGGCATGTCCCGCGGGCAAGTGGGGGCCGGAGAGCGAACAGCAACTCGATGCGCTGCTCGCGGAATCGAACCGGCTGGGAACCAAGGTGGTGATTTCGATTCGCGACTTGCAGCACGTCAAGCCGGGCGAGCAGGCGAAAATCGCGGAGTTGCGGCGCGTGGTGACCAAGTACCGCAACAATCCCGCGATCGTCTTCTGGCTGGCACTGGACGAGCCGCAATGGGGCCGCGTGCCGCCGGAAGATCTGCGCATCTTCTACCAGACGGTCCACGAACTCGATCCCAACCACCCGGTTTGGTTGAACCAGGCGCCGCGCGGCACCGTCGAGCAGTTGCGCCTGTATAATCCCGTTCAGGATATCGGCGGCATGGATATTTATCCGGTCGGTTATCCGCCGGGCGGACATTCCGCCATCGCCAACAAGGCCCTGAGCGTGACCGGCGATTACACCAAAATCATCGGCGAGGCGACGAACCACGAAAAGCCGCTGCTGATGTACCTGCAGATCTGCTGGAGCGGCGTGACCAAGCCGGGGAAAACGCTGCGCTTCCCCACTTTTCCGGACGAGCGCTACATGAGCTACCAGGCGATCATCGACGGCGCGCGCGGGCTGGTGTATTTCGGCGGCGGCGTGCAAGCCTGTTGGAACGACAACGATACGGCTTATGGCTGGAACTGGACATTCTACAACCGCGTGCTGCGGCCGGTGCTGGAGGAATTGCGCCCCGATGGGCCGCTCTATCCCGCATTGGCCGCGCCGAACTCGAAGCTTCCGGTGCGCGTCGAGGGTGCACGCGACGTGGAGTATACCGTGCGGGAAGCCGGCGATTTCATTTACATCCTGGCGGCCAAGCGCGAGGGCGAGACCGTGCAGGCGTCCTTCAGCGGGTTGCCGGCGAACGTGAGAGGCGGCGAGGTCCTGTTTGAAGCGCCGCGGACGGTGAAGGTGGAAGGCGGACGATTCACCGACTGGTTCGGACCCAACGAGGTGCACGCGTACCGCTTCTTGACGCCCACGGTCCGGAGATGATAGCTTTTTCGATATGCTGAAAACTCGTTCAGCTAATGGACTGCGCGTCGTGGCCTTGTGCGGGCTGCTCTCAGCCCCGGCGATTGCCGATGGAATTCAGCACGTGCGGCTCGCCCCCGACGGCCGCTTCTTCATTAACGATGCCGCCACTTTTCCGGTCGGTTATACGAGCGGCCCGACGCTCGGCGCGCTTGCGCCCACCGGCCGCCCGGCGCTGGCCGAGCTGAAGCGCGAGGGCTACGTCTTTCAGCTCTGGTATTGCCCACCGGGCATGTGGGGCCCAGACCGCGAAGCCCAGCTCGATGCGCTGCTGGCGGAATCGAACCGTCAGGGCACCCACTTCGTGATCTCCATCCACGACCTGCAGGCCATCAAGCCGGGGGAGAAGGCCAAAATCGCGGAGCTGCGCCGCGTTATAGCCAAGTACCGCGACAATCCTGCGGTGGTGTTCTGGAAAGGCGAGGACGAGCCGCAATGGAGCCATTTCCCGGCCGAAGACCTGCGCATCTATTACCAGACGATTCACGAGCTCGATCCCAACCACCCCATCTGGATCACGCAGGCGCCGCGCGGCACAGTCGCTGACCTGCGCCCCTACGACTCGTTTTTCGATATCGGTGCCATCGACATTTACCCCGTCAGCTACCCGCCCGGCCTGCATTCCGGAATCGCCAACAAGAACCTCAGCGTGGTGGGCGATTACACCAGGATCATCGGCGAAGCAACCGGCCACCAGAAACCTATCATGATGGTGCTGCAAATCTGCTGGAGCGGCGTCACGAACCCCGGAAAGACCCTGCGCTTCCCCACGTTTCCCGAAGAGCGCTACATGACCTACCAGGCGATCATCGGCGGGGCGCGCGGGCTGGTCTATTTCGGCGGCAACGTGCGCGCGTGCTGGAACGACCATGACACCGCGTACGGCTGGAACTGGACGTTCTACGACCGCGTGCTGCGTCCGGTGTTGGACGAGTTGCGGCCCGAGGGACCGCTCTACCCGGCGCTCATCGCGCCGGACTCGACGCTTCCGGTGCGCGTGGAAGATGCGTCCGGGCTGGAATACGCCGTGCGCGAATCCGGCGATTTTATTTACGTTCTGGCCGCCAGGCGCGAGGGCGAAACCGTGCAGGCGGCCTTCAGCGGACTGCCGGCGAACGTCAAGGGCGGCGAGGTCCTTTTCGAGGCGCCGCGCACCGTCCAGGTGGAAAACGGCCGCTTCACCGACTGGTTCGGTCCCCACGACGTGCACATCTACCGCTTCCGGCGCGCGGTGGCGCAGCGCTAAAGACGGTCCAGACGCAGCAGGTCGAGCATGAGGTGCCGCGGGTAGTGGTAGTGCTCTACGCGCTTGGGCATCGCGGCGAATGAGGCGAATGTCGCACGGCGATCGGCCGCATACATCCACAGCGGCGACCCGTGCTGCTGGAGCGTCCATTTGCTCCGCACGTAGGCGTTCATGGAGTCGAATAGATCGCGTGCCCACGCCGCGCCGGTGTGCTCGGCCACCAGCAGCGCGTCGATCAGCGTCTCCAACTGCGCCCAGAGCACTTTGTCGAGCAGCCAGCGGTTCGCATCCACGTTGCGCAGGTTGTGGAACACGCCGCCGTACACCCGGTCCGTGGCCACATCCACGTGGCGCCGGAACCGCTCCGTCACCATCTGGAACATCGCCGGATCGCGGCGGTATAGCGCTTCCTCGAGCAGCATCCAGGTAATCTCGATGGTGTGGCCGAAGTAGACCAGTTGGTCGAAAGGCGCCGCGGGCGCGCTCAAATCGTGCGGCAGGATCTCGTTATTCAGCCGGCAGGCCGGGTTGAAATGGTGCTGGAGAACCGCTTCCACTGCGCGGTCCGCAAGGGCCGTCGTGCGCGCGTTGCGATCCGCCTCGCGGATCTGCGCAGCGCACCGCAGCAGCAGCATCCACGAGCCCACGTTGCGAGCGCCCGGCGTGGGCGGCGCATCCGGGCCGAGAAAAATCTTTCCGGCTCCGGGATTGTAATCGGCCCGGTCGTAAGCTTCCACCGCGCGGTTCAGCAACTGCCGCGCCCGGTCCAGGGGCTCCTGCGATTTCGTCGCCAGGGCATAGGCGGCCAGGCCTTCGCAGACGGCCAGGTCGCCGGGCATGGTGGCGGCCGGCGGCGCCACGGGCGTGCCCTCGCGGTTCAACCTCGCGCTCCAGAATTCGCCGTCTGCCGGCCGCGATTTCTGAAGCAGGGCCACGCTGCGGCGCGCCACGTCCAAGTAGCGCTCGTCGCGGCCGAAATGCGTGTACAGGAACGAGTACACCCAAATGCCGCGGCCTTCGTTGAGCGGCGTCTTGTAGGTGTCCGCGTGCGTGCCATCGCAATCCGTGTCGCACAGAAAGCCGCCGTATTCGCGGTCGATCACGTGCCGCTCCATGAACGGCAGAAAACCCTGGAACAGGTCGCGATGGAGCAGCGCGCGCAATTCGGCGGGCCTGTCGAGTCCCGGCAGCGCGAGCGCCGGTGCGGCCAGGAAACCGGTTCCCGCGAGCATGGTCCGCCTGCTGATCACGTCTACGGCCGCGGGGCGCTGTAGCCCAGCCGCTCGGACATTTCCGCAGCCGCCCGCGCCACGCACGCGCCCAGGAAAGGAATGTCCTTCTTCTTGATTTGCAAAACGGTGCCGGCCAGATTCACCGCGGCGGCCACCTGCCCGGTGTGGTCGAAAATCGGCGCCCCAATCCCGCACACTCCCGGCTCGTTCTCCTCCATGCTGACGCCGTAGCCGTTGGACCGCACCTGCGCCAGTTCGGCCTTCAGCGCCGCCGGGCTGCTGATGGTCCGCGGCATGAACGCCGTCAGCCCGCGGCTGGCGATGATGCGGTCGATCTCGCTCTCCGGCAGCCAGGCCAGCAGCGCCTTGCCGATGCCCGTGGAGTGCAGCGGCCGGCGGCAGCCCACGTACGCGGTCAGGCGGATCGATCCGGCGCCCTCGACGCGGTCGATGTACACGGCTTCATCGTTGGCCAGCACCGCCAGGTGCGTGGTGATATTGGTTTCCGCCGCGAGTTTCCTCAGCACCGGCGCCACCTGCTGACGGACGTCCAGCGTCGCCACCATGGAAGCGCCCAGCCCGAATAATTTCAGCGTCAGGCCATACCGCTCGTCCGGCAGCTTTTCGATGTACCCGCGCTGGCGCAGAGTGTACAGAATCCCGAACACCGAGCTCTTGGGAATATTCAAATGCCGGCTGATATCCGTGATATTGCAAGCCGCGCCCGTGGACACCAGGAACTCCAGCATGTCGAAGACCCGCTCCACGGCAGGCACGGAATACTTTTTGCGGGCGGCGTCGTCGGCAGTCTTCACACCAGGGACCTCCCCGCAATGATAGCATGCGTTCAGCTAATCGAATGGTTCATTATGGCGAACAAATATCAATAAGCCGATTTCCACGGCGCCGGAGCCCGCCTGGCTGTGATATCATCGTGCCGAAATGATCCTCGCGGAACTGGCGTGGCCGGAGATTCAATCCGTGGTTTCGCGAGTCTGCCTTGTTCCGCTCGGCTCGCTTGAGCAGCACGGGCCGCACCTGCCGCTCTGGACCGATACCGCCATCGTCTCCGAAATCGCCCGGCGCGTGGAACGGCGTTTGCCGGGCGAAGTTGTGCTGGCTCCCGCTCAGCCGGTCGGACATTCGCCCCACCACGCGCGCTTCGGCTGCCTCAGCCTGGACCTGGCGTCCTACATGGCCGTCATCCAGAACCTCTGCCGCTCGTTCGCCGCCATGGGCTTCCGCCGCGTGCTCCTGCTCAACGGCCACGGCGGCAACGACGCGCCCTGCCGCGCCGCCATGTGCCAGCTCAAAGTGGATCTGCCCGATCTGCGCGTGGCATTCGCATCGTACTGGACGTTGGCCGCCGAGGCCTTCGGGCACATCCGCACCTCGCCGCCGGGAGGCATGAACCACGCCTGCGAGATGGAGACCTCCGTCATGATGGCGCTCTACCCCGCGCAGGTGCGCGCCGAAAAAGCACGCGACGATGGCCCGGTGACCCATGGCGCGGGCCCGTGGCGCGTTTCGGACATGCTGCGCGGCCGGCCTTATTATATGGTGCGCAACTTCGACGAGATCTCGGAAACTGGGACCGTCGGCTGCCCCAGCGCGGCATCGGCGGAAAAAGGCGCGCGCTTTCTGGACGCGGCGGTGGATGCCGCGTGCGCGCTGGCCGCGGCTTTTGCCGCCGGAGAACTGGATTGAAGGATTTCGAGCGCTGGGGTGCCCTGCCGGTTCACAGCCGCCGCGCCATGGTGGCCACCGCCGATGCCGATGCCACCGAGGCGGCCGTAACCGTGCTGCGCGAGGGCGGCAACGTCATCGACGCCGCCGTGACCGCCGCGTTCGCGCTCTCCGTCACCCAGCCGGGCATGTGCGGGTTGGGCGGCGGCGGCCATCTGCTGGCGCGCTTCGCCGATGGCGCCGGCCTGTGCCTCGATTTCCGCGAGCAGGCGCCGCTGGCCGCTTCGCGCGACATGTTCGCCGGCGCGCCGCCCGAGGCCAGCATGATGGGCTGGCGCGCGGCGGCCGTTCCCGGAGCCGTCAAGGGCCTCGCCGCGGCCCACCGCCGCGCCGGATCTCTGCCCTGGGCGCGCCTGCTTGCGCCTGCCATCCGACTTGCCGCCGAAGGCCACGCGGTGGGCTATCTGCGCTCCGAAATGCTGGCCGGCTCCGGCGTGCTGCCGCACGACCTCGAGTCCTACCGCATCTTCCTGCGCAACGGCCGGCCATTCCAGCCGGGCGAAATCCTGCGCCAGCCGGAACTCGCGGCCACGCTCGACCGCATCGCGCGCAACGGCGCCGATGAGTTCTACCGCGGCGCGACCGCCGATGAACTGGCGCGAGCGTGTGCCGCCCACGGCGGCGCCATCACCAAGGCCGACCTCGCCGCCTACGCGTGCGACGAGCGCCAACCGCTCATCCGACCCTACCGCGACCGCGAGGTCTGGACCATGCCGCCCTCGAGCGCCGGCGGCGTCGGCCTGCTCCAGATCCTCGGCATTCTGGAGGGCACCGAATTCGCCGCGGACGGCCCGCTCTCTTCCGCGTTCCTGCATTGGATGGCCGAGGCCATGCGCCGCGCCTTCGCCGACCGCGCGGCCCGCATCGGCGACCCTGCTTTCATTGCCGTTCCCGAAGAATTGCTCGATCCCGCGCACCTCGCGCGCCTGCGCGCGTCCATCGATCCGAGCCGCGCCACCCCCAGTGCGTCGCTCGCGGGGTGCCCTCTGTGCCCCGCCGAGGTGCGCGAAGCGCCCTGCACCACGCATGTCTCGATTCTCGATTCCGCCGGCAACGCCGCCGCGCTGACGTTCACCTTGAACGGCCGCTACGGCGCCGGCGTCACCGTCCCCGGTCTCGGCTTTCTGCTCAACAACGACATGAACAACTTCGCCGTCCGCCCCGGCACGCCCAATCTCTACGGCGTGGTCCACGGCGAAGCCAACGCCATCGCGCCCGGCAAGCGCCCGCTCTCGTCCATGGCCCCCACCATCGTCTGCCGCGCCGGCCAAGCCGAAATCGTCATGGGCACGCCCGGCGGCCCGACCATCGTCACAGCGCTCGCGCAGGCGCTGCTGTATATGACCGAATTCGATTGGAACCCGCAGGACGCCGTGAACGTGCCCAAAATTCACCATCAGTGGATGCCCGACGTCCTCTATGTCGAGCGCGGCTTTGCTGCCGACATCACCCGCGCCCTGGCTGCCCGCGGCCATCGGCTCGAATCCAAGCCATCGCTCACCGACATGAACGCCGTCGTGCGCCGCGGCGGGTGCCTCGAAGGCGCGGCGGATTGCCGCCGGGAAGGGCGCGCCGCCGGAATCTAAAGGAGAACCGCATGAGCAGAAAAATCCGTCTCAGTTTCCCCGCTACCGGTGAATCGGTCGTCGCCGATATGCTCGACGACGAAGCCCCGGGGATCTGCGATTACGTCTGGAGCCTGCTGCCGCTCGAAAACCGGGCGCTCCACGGGATGTTTTCGGGAGCCGAAGTCTTCCAACTCATCGATAACCCGCAGCCCATCCCGGCGCAGAAAACCACGTGGGTGCCGCTGCCCGGCGAACTGCTCTACTTTTACGATGCCGGCGGCAACGTCACCTGCCCGCCGCACGCGGTGGGCGAAGTCTGCCTGGTCTATGGCCGCGGCGTCAGCCTCAAAACCTTCGAAGGCGCGCCCACCTATGCCAGCCTTTTCGCGCGCATCCCCGGCGATTGGAAGCACGACTGGAAGCCATTCGCTGAAGCGTGCCGCCGCTGCCGCACGGTAGGTCCCCAGGTCCTGAGGATCGAGGCATGCCAGCCTTCCACTTAAGCTCGTACGAAGTCGCCATCTTTGCGGCCTACCTGCTGCTCACCGTGGCGGTAGGCTTTCTCGTGGCCCGCAAGAACCGCGCCAATCCGCGCGACTACTTCATGGGCGCGAAAAAGCTGCCCTGGTACGTGGTGGGCACCTCGATGGTGGCCACCTCGATTTCCAGCGACCATTTCATCGCGCAGGTCGGCGCCGGCTACACCCACGGGATCGTGATCTCCGCCTTCGGCTGGAACGCCTGGATCGTCTACACCCTCCTCATCTGGATTTTCCTTCCGTATTACATGCGCACCGGCCTCTACACCATGCCGGAATTCCTCGAGCGCCGCTACAATTTCGCCGCGCGTTACCTGTTCGCCGTCTTCTGCGTGATCGGTTATCTTTTTTCGCTCATCGCCGGCCCGCTCTACGCCGGCGGCCTCGCACTCGAAAGCATGTTCGGCATTCCGCTGGTCTGGGGCACCATCTTCCTCGGCGTCCTCACCTGCACCTACACCATCTACGGCGGCCTCAAATCCGCCGCCTGGACCGACTTCATGCAAATCGGCGTGCTGCTGGCCGGCGGCATCCTGGTGCCCGTGATCGGCCTCTGGAAAGTCGGCGGGCTCTCGAACCTCGTCCACGAATACCCCTCGCACTTCCAGTTGTTCCACGGCCCCAAGGACCAGCTCTTCCCCGCCACCGGCGTGTTCACCAGCTTTCTCAGCATCGGCATCTGGTACAACTGCACCAGCCAGCACATCGTGCAGCGCTGCCTCGGCGCCAAGGACGAGTGGAACGCGCGCATGGGCGTGGTCACGGCCGGCTTCCTGCACGTGTTTCTGCCGTTCCTGTTCGTCTTCCCTGGCATCCTCGCGTTCAAGCTTTTCCCCCACATGAAGCAACCCGACCAGTCCTACATCGTGATGGTGGAATCGCTCGTGCCGCGCGGCTTCCGCGGCCTGATCCTGGCCGCCATCGCCGCCGCGCTCATGTCGCACCTCTCCGCGATGATCAATTCCACCTCCACCATCCTCACCATGGATCTCTACAAGCGCCTCTTCCGTCCCAAGGCCGACGAGCGCACCCTCGTCAAATTCGGCCAATGGAGCGGCGCCGTGGTGATGGCGCTCGCCATCCTGGTGGCGCTCTGGTTCAGCAGAACCCACACCTCGCTGTTCGTGCTCATCCAGGAAGGCTTTGCCTATATCGCCCCGCCGTTCGCGGTGGTTTTCACCATGGGCCTGCTGTGGCGCCGCGCCAACGGCACCGCCGCGCTCGCCACTATCGGCGGCGGCTTCGCCTTCACACTCTTCCTCCAGTTTTACCTTTTCCGTTTGCCCGCCATAGCGCCCTACGCCAACTACCTGCACCGCGCGCTGATCGCCTGGGTCTTCTGCATGATCGTGATGATCGCCACCTCGCTCCTGACGCCCGCCCCCGCGCCCGAAAAGACCAAGGGCATCATCTGGAACCCGCGCTACGCGCCGCTTCCGCCGGCCGAACAGAGCCACTACAGCGGCTGGAAAGACCTGCGCCTGTGGTGGTTCATCTTCATCGCCGTCGTGCTCTCCATCTACGGCTTCTTCCTTTGGTTCAAATTTCAGCATCCGGAGATTCCATGACGCGCCGCGAAGGAGTCGATATCGTCTGCGAATCCGGCGCCGTTGCCACCGGCCCGGTGGAAGCGGCGCAGGCCGGCGCCGATATCCTGGAACGCGGCGGCAACGCCATGGATGCCGCCGCTGCCGCCTGCCTTGCTTGCGCGGTCATGGAGCCGCAAGCCGTCGATCTCGGCGGCTACGTGCTCGCTGCCGTGGTGCTCGACGCGTCCGCCAACCGCGTCTGGTCGGTCGATGCCAACACCGTCGCACCCGCAGCCGCCACGTCCGATATGTTCCGCATCCTCCCCAGGCGCCCCGGAAACGGCATCAACGAGCGCGAGTACGGCGTTTCCGTCGAGGACGACGCCAATGTCCACGGCCCGCTCGCCACCGGCGTGCCCGGCTTCCTCGGCGGCGTCGGCGCCATCTGGGAGCGCTGGGGCCGCCTGCCGTGGCCCGAAATCGTGGCCCCCGCCCGTGCGTTGGTCGAGCGCGGCATTCCGTATTCGTTGATCGCCGGCGATGTCGATTTCAAGCGCGAAGCCATCGCCCGCTTCCCCGCGACCGCCGCGTTTCTCGAGCGCCATGGCGAGACGTGGTACCGCCCGGAACTCGCCGCCACGCTCGCGCATCTCGCCGCCACCGGCTGGCACGATTTCTATACCGGCGAACTCGGGCGCAAGATCGTCGATTTTGTCGCTTCGCAAGGCGGCATCCTCACCCGCGAAGATATGGCCGCTTTCGCGCCGCGCTTCACCGACCCGTGCTCCGCCACCTATCGCGGCGCGGAAGTGCACACCGCCATCGCGCCCAATGGCGGCTTCAGCGTGCTCGGCGCGCTCGCCGAACTGGCGCGCGAGCCGGTACTCTCATCCACCGATCCAGCCTACTGGCAAACCGTGGCGCGCGCGCTCATCCGTCTCTGGAGCGCCCGCCTGGCCGATTCGCCGCCGCCGAACCCCAGCCCCCACGGCACCGTCCACGTGGCAGCGGCGGACCGCGACGGCAACCTCGTCAGCACCACCATCTCGCAAGGCGGCCTCTTCGGCGCCTGCTTCGCCGTGCCCGGCACCGGCATCATCCTTTCGCACGGCATGTGCCGCTTCGACCCGCGCCCCGGCTCCTCCAATTCGGTCGGTCCCGGCAAGCGTCCGCTCAATAACGTTGCGCCGCTGCTCATCCGCCTGCGGGACCGCGACGTTGCCATGGGCACGCGCGGCGGGCGCCGCATCGTCAGCGTGAGCGTCCAAATGGTACAACGGATCGTGGACGATGGAGCGAGCCCTTATCAGACGGCAACCGCACCGCGCATCCACACCCTCACCGGCGATCCGCTCGAGCTCTCCGCCAACTTCGACCCCGCGATCCGCGCCGCACTCGACCGCTCCGGCTTCCGCACCGAAATCCCCGACGAGGTGGCCGGCGCGGCTCACGGCGCCGAGTTGCGCCTTGACGACCGCCGCATCCGCGCCGGCGGCAAAACCTGGGCCGCTGGAATCTGAGCCATGAAGATCACTCACATCGAAACCATTCCCGTGCGCGTCCCCATCCGCCCCGAACTAGCCATCCGCGCCAGGGCCGGCACGCATTCCGTCTCGCCGTTCCTGCTGGTCCGCGTCCACACCGACGAGCAGATCTACGGCCTCGGTGAAGTCTCCTGCACACCGCGCTGGAGCGGTGAGGACCAGTTCACCGCCGCGCATTTCATCCGCACCATCCTCGAACCCGCGCTCACAGGCGAAAACCCGCGCGATATCGAGCGCCTCACCGCCCGCATGCGCGGCGCGGTCGCCGGCAATCCGTTCACCCGCGCCGCGCTCGAGATGGCCCTCTGGGACATCCTCGGCAAATCCGCCGGCCTGCCGGTCTATCGTCTGCTCGGCGGCCCCGTGCGTGACGCGGTTCCCATCAAGTGGTCCATCTCCGGCGCCGAGCCCGCGCGCGCCGCCGAAATTGCCCGCTGGGCCGTCCAGCAGGGTTTCACCACCATGAAGGTGAAGGTCGGCATCGATCCCGCGCAGGATATCGCGCGCGTCTGCGCCGTCCGCGAAGCCATCGGCTCCGACGTCCGCCTCGGCATCGACGCCAACGGCGCATGGCCCCCGCGCACGGCCGTGCGGATGATCCGCCGCCTCACCGAATTCGGCATTTACTTCGCGGAACAACCCGTCCCGCCCGGCGATGTCGCCGCGCTCGCCGATGTCCGCCGCCAGGTAGCTGTGCCCATCCTCGCCGACGAAAGCGTCTACTCGCCCGAGGACGCTCTGGCGCTCGCCAGGGCCCACGCCGCCGATGCCTTCTCGATCTACACCGGCAAGGCCGCCGGCATTGGTCCCGCGCGCAAGATCGCGGCCATTGCCGAATCCGCCATACTCGGCGCCACCATCGGCAGCAATCTCGAACTCGGCATCGGCACCGCCGCCATGATCCACCTGGGGCTGTCCACTGCCGGCATCACGCCGGACGATTACCCCTGCGACATCATCGGCCCGTTCTATTACGCCGACGAAATCCTAACCCATCCCCTCCGTCTCGCCGGAGGTCAAGCGCTGCCCCCCGAAGGCCCCGGCCTCGGAGTCGAACTCGACGACGAAAAGGTGCGCGAATACCGGGTCTCCTTAACTCCTTAACTCCTTAACTCCTCAGCTCCTGGCTCCTCACATCGCCGTCCAGCCGCCGTCCACCGGAATGGCCGCGCCGGTCACATACGACGCCGCGTCGGAAGCCAGGAACAGCGCAACGTACGCCACCTCGCGCGGCTTTCCGACGCGCCCCAGGAAAGTCTTCGAGATCTGCCGCTGGTACAATTCCGAGCCCGGTTCGGGCGAAATCCGCGTGGTGATCGCCCCCGGGCAGATGGCGTTCACCCGCACGTTCCGCGGCCCGTAATCGTACGCCACCGAGCGCGTCAGCCCCACAATCCCGTGCTTGATGCTGGTATACGCCACCGAATTCCGCGCCCCCACCAGCCCCTGCACCGACGCAATATTAATGATGGACCCGCCCTGCTGTCGCACCATGTACGGCAGCACCGCCGCGATGAACCGCTGCGAGCCCAGCAGCGACACGCGGT
The DNA here is from genome assembly GCA_021787555.1 of Acidobacteriota bacterium. Classification (GTDB taxonomy): domain Bacteria; phylum Acidobacteriota; class Terriglobia; order Bryobacterales; family Bryobacteraceae; genus JAJYLS01. The sequence continues at coordinate 16,860 of JAJYLS010000080.1, forward strand.
AGCAGCGCTCCCATTCTTCGTCGGTCGCTTCCGCCGCCGCATGCCCCGCGCCCAGATACGCGGCGTTGTTGCATAGCACGTCGATACGCCCGTTGATGGCCGCCGCGCGCTCGACCACTTTCCGCACGTCTTCCGCCACGCTCACATCCGCGCGCACAAACATGCGCCGCTCCGCGTCCCTCGCCCACTCCGCTTCTTCTATATCCGCCGCCACCACTCGCGCCCCGGCTTCCAGAAAGATCTCCGCAATCGCCCGGCCGATGCCATGCGCCGCGCCGGTCACGATGGCTACTTTATCGTCGAGCCGGATCATAGTTGATTCGCCAGCGGCCGCCCCGCCCGCCCCACCTGCGCGCGTGTAATGGTCGTCCGCCCCAGGTTCGAGGCATAAATATACCCGTCGCGAAATGCGATGTTCGTCGGCCGGCTCAGCAGGATCGCCCAGCGGTCGTACGCATAGAGCGTCACCTTGCCATCCGCGCCGATGCGATGGATATCGTCCGAAGCATAGCACGATGCGAACAACTCGCCTTCGGCATCCAGCGCGACTCCGTCCGGAAGCCGCCCCACGTGCTCCGCGTAAACCTCCGCCGCGCCGGTCGCCACGTCGATGCGGTACACGCTGTCGGTATCGCTCTCGACCATGAACACGTGCCGCTCGTCCGTGCTCAGCGCCAGCCCGTTGGCGTACCCGAACGGCCCAGCTACCATCTCGCCGCGCCCGTCGCTCGTGTATTTCAGCAGACAGCCGTTATGCTTCTTCCAGTTTCCCGAATCCGTCACGAAGTAATTCCCGCGGCTGTCGAAAAGCCCGAAATTCGGGCAGATCAACCGCCCGTCGCCCGTATGGCTCGCGAAGATAGTCCATTTCCCATCGCGATTCACCCGCACCACGCCGTGCTTTGGATTGCACACGAAAAGTTCCGCATCGTCCGGCGTCCACGCCACCCCGCCGCAAAATCCGCCCATCTCCGCGACGGTCTCCACCGCCGTCCCGTCCGGCCGCACGCGATACACCTGCCCCGCCTCCCCGCCGGCCCACAGCCAGCCACCGCGGTCGAAAGCCAGGCATTCGGGATGGTCCAGCCCGTTGGCGAAAATCTCGAAACGCTCGATCGGAATTTCCGGTGTGATCTCGGGCATCAAGTCTTAATTCTCCGCCTGTTTTGTCCGAAAAGCAGCCAGCACTTTCTCCAGATTTTCCGGCGCGCAGTATCCGCACTTGATCCCGCGCGAGTTCGCCGGATAGGCCAAATAATAGCCGTCCACCGTCCCGCCGAGGCTGCGGATGATGGCGATCATCCGCTCCGGCGGCGTGTAGCGAAACGAAAACTGCGCCGCCACGAGAATCCCAGGCTTGGCCAGTCGCGCGGCTTTGGCATTCGCGCTTACCAGTTCCGTGTAAAGCTGCGCGCCGCCCTGGCCCGCGCATTTGTCGCTCAGCAGCCTCTGCGCCTGCAACTGCACCACATCGAGCGGCGCGAAATCCACCGCGCGCAGGATATTCTCGTCGCCCACCGCGCATTTTCCCGCCGTGATGCCGAGGTACCGCCCATCCGGCGTGATCCCGAACCGCTTTCCCGGAATCGCCCGCACCGCCTCCGCCGCCCGCCGGATCGCCACCGCCGGATCGCGCTGCTCGGGTTGCGGCGTCGCCGTCCAGTGCTCGATGTCGTACATGACGAGCCCGATTTCCGGCGCCCCCGCCGCTCGCCGCGCATTCTTCACCGATCCCGGAATCGCAAACGTGTGCGCCACCCCGATCCTCCCCGCGATCTCGGGCACCTTCCGCCACTCCGCTCCGATATAATCGCGGCTGGTGAAATAGCGCGCGAGCACGTGGCCGACCGCCTCGCCCTCGCCCGGGGCATCGAACTGGTGAGCCACGAACAGGAAGAACGGATCCGCTGCCGCCGCCCGGTTGGCGGCCACCAGCACCAGCGCGCATAGTACCCGCGCACACCGCTTCACATCACCCTCCGCACGCGCCCCAGCACGAAGATGACGTTCGCAATGATGATCAGCGGAAGAATCCCGGCGATCACGAACACCGGCAGGTAGGAGTACCGGTCGAGCACGATCCCCGTGCTCAGCATCAGCAGCATGCTCATCATGTTGTCTCCCACGCCCGTGAGCGAGGTCACGCGCCCCACCACGTCCTGCGGGAAGAAGTCGCCGAAATACCCGATGAAGCTCGGTTCGATCATGTTGGCCCCGAAGTTGGCGATCCCCAGCAGCGCCACCGCCAGCGATACGCTCGGCGCGAAGTAAACCACCATGTTGGCCGCGGACACGATCAGCGCCCCCGTAAACAGCGGCAGCCTTCGGCTGAAGTCCACGCTGCGCCCGCTCTTTTGCAGCCTCCCCGCGGCCCATCCGCTGAAAATATTTCCGATCCCGCCGCACAGATACGGAATCCACACGATCTCCCCAAGCTGCTTCAGCGAGAGCCCGCGCGCGTCGCTCAAATATTCCGGCAGCCAGAACCAATAAAAATGCGAGAGCGGCCCCGTGAGCGACCGCAGAAAAATCAGCCCCCACGTTTGCCGGAATTTCAGGAGGTGTCTCACGGGCAGGTCGCGGTTCACCGCCGGTCCGAACCTCTCCTCCGCGGAATCCAGTTCCTTCGGATAAACCAGCCGCCAGACGACGATCCAGACGAATCCCGTGGAACTCGCCACCATGAACGCCATCCGCCACGAGAACCGCAGCGCAAGCCACGCCACGATCACCGGCGCGATCACCGAGCCCACGAACGTGCAGCTATTGAAAATCCCGCCCGCGAGGCCGCGCTCGCTCACCGGAAACCGCTGCGCCACCAGTTTTAGCCCGCCCGTGTAATTCCCGCACTCCGCCGCCCCCAGGCAGAACCGCAGAATCCCGAATTGCAGCACCGACCGCGCCGCCGAATGCAAGAAACTCGCCACCGACCAGAAGAACACCACGATGCTGAACCCGCGCCGCGCGCCCGCGCGGTCCATCAGCATTCCGTTGGGAATCTGGAACACCGCCATCCCCAGCAAAAAACAAAAGACGATGATCCCGTACTCGCTGTTGGAAAGCCCCAGTTCACGCCGGATCGTCGGCGCCAGCACCGAGAGCACCTGCCGGTCCAGGAAATTGATGATGAAAGCCAGCGACACCAGCGCCAGCAGCACCCACCGCAGCCGCAGGTATTCCGGCTTCTCCATGCCGTCAGCGCAGCCCGACGCGGATCGGTTGCGCCGTCGCTTCGTCGGTCATCACCTCGGCATCCGCATGCCCCTGGACCAGCGTGCTCGGAAAATCCGTGGTGACTTTCCCCGCCACGCTGATGCGAAAAATCG
>JAJYLS010000081.1 GCA_021787555.1 Acidobacteriota bacterium
ATGCTCCAGATGAGCCAGGTATTTTCCCAAGCCCACTTCCTTGTGAACTTCATGGGCAGCGCGAAGCTGCCGTTCATGGCACCCGCCAAGACGAGGAGAAGCAGGGGCAGCATCATTGGTTCTCTCTCACGAACGCTTTGAGCGTAGCTATGCGCCCGGCGGGTGGGTACGCGGGGCGGATGATGTAACGGCCCACGGCGGCCGGCACGATGAATGTCTCGGCGTAGTGCACGGCCCAGGGTTCGAACGCGCCGTCGGGGCTTTCCACGATGGCTTCGTCACCTTCGACCAGGTTCAGCACGTTCAAGGTGCCATGCGTATCGTGCGGAACGGGCGCGGTGAACCAGTGGCGGCGGGTTTCGATGAATTCCAGCGGGTGCAGGCCGGTGCGCTCTTCGGTCCAGCCGGGCATTGTGGCGAGCGCGCCGACGCGGTTGATCAACTCATCCCGCACCCAACCGGCGGTGCGGTCCCACTGAATATTGCGGATTCCATGCTCGATGTGAATGGGGCGCGGTTGGCCGTCGAGGCCCAGGCGGTCCCAATCCCAGAGCTTGAAAGTGAAGATGTATGGCGTAGCGCTGATCTCCAGCACCATGGAGTTGCGCCCGGAGCAGTGAATGGTGCCGGCGGGGATCAGAAAATGGTCGTGTTTGCGCGCCGGCCAGGCGTTGACGAAGTTTTCGGCGGGGAAGGCGAAAGCGGTGGATTGCGTGCGCTCGAGGTCCACGATCGCGCGGCGGCGATCGATTCCCTCTTTCAGACCCAGATAAACGACGGCGTCGGGCGCGGCGTCGAGCAGGTAGTAGCTTTCATCCTGGGTGTAGGGCATCCCGAATTGCTCGCGGATATACGAGGCGAGCGGATGCACCTGCAAGGAGAGATTGCCGCCGCCCATGGTATCGAGGAGGTCGAAGCGAATGGGAAACTCCGCGCCGAAGCGCGCGTAGACGTGCTCGCCCAGTAACTCCCGCGGATGGCGGAAGACGAGATCGATGGCGGGAATTTCGATTTTTTCGCTGCCGAACCCGAGCAGCAGGCTGTTTTCCTCCGGGACGCAATCGAAGCACCAGGCGAAATTGGGCGGGCCGGAGGGGAGATCGAAGGTGCGGCGCATCCATTCGCCGCCCCAGGGGCCGGGATCGAAATACGGGACCACGCGAAACGGCCGGCGGACCAACTGCGCGAGCGCACGCCGAAATGCATCGCCGGAGATCATCTTGGGCGCGCACGAATCGTTGGTGTCGAGCAGGAAATCGATGCGGTCATAGAGGCGGCATTTGAGGCGGTCGGCGGCGCGCCAATCGGCGAAGAATGCGCGCTTGTATTTCGCCTGCGCGGAGGCGCCGGGGTTATCCGCGCCCAGGTTCCCGATTTCGCCGCGCCGCTGCCGCTGCTGGATTTCCCAGCGCGCCAGGCTGCAGTAGACGAGGAGGTCCCAGTGCGCGGCGACGAGGGACGCACCCGAGCCGGCGATGACTACGAGGCCGGAAGCTCCGTCGATAGCGCGGCGGAACTCTTCGACGCGGCGGGGATCGAGGAAATTTTCCAGGTCGAGGGGGCACATGCGGCCGAAGACGGGATCGTCCGTCAAGCGGTTGGCCAGCATGCGATCGAGAACCTCGGGCGGATGGAAACAGTCTTCGACCGCGAGCAGCAACTCGGGATGGAGAGTCTGCTCGAAGATGCCGGCGATTTCGCGGACGAAGGCGCCGGGATAGCACTCCGCGCAGATCACGAAACGGCCGGGCCGGACCGCGGCACGAATCCGCGACAGGATCTGCACCCACCCGGTGGAGCATTCGGCGGCATCCGTGCTCACGGGGATGCAGGGCGATTTGTCGTAATGCGGGTGGGCGGTTAACATGGTTCCGCCAGTAGCGGGACCGCGCCCAGCAAGCCGGCGTCCGGGCCCATGGCCGCCGGCAGAACGCGCACTTTGCCCCAGGGCGTCCAGGCATGGACGTGGATGTATTGCTCCAGAAACGGCAGGACCTGATCGGGCCAGGCACGGCAGATCTCGGGCAGTGCCCAGGTGGAGGCCTCGGCTTCCACACAGCCGCGGCTGCCGCAGATGCAGGCGCGGCCGTGAAACAGGACCGGAAGGTGCCCGCCAAATCCGGCCTGGAGATGCTTGCCGCGGAAAAGGCGTCCGCCGGCCAAAACGGCTCCGCCGACGCCGGTGCCCAGCGTTACCATCACGGCATCGTCGCAGCCCTGGACCGCCCCGCAGTAGCGCTCGCCCAGCAAAGCCATGCGCACGTCGTTCTCGATGCGCAACGGCAGCCCGAAACATTCCCGGCTCCAGCGGCCTAAATCCAACAAACCGGCATCGTCATACTTACCCTCGGGCGTGGAAAGAATACGCCCGGCGAAGGGGTCCACGATGCCGGGAAAACTCACGGCCACGCCGTCGCAGCCGCCGGCCGTCAACCCGCAGAGCTCAAGAAGACGGGCCGCATTGGCTGCCAGGGCCGGCAGCAGCCCGGCCAGGCAACTGGTGCCGCCCACGGGCAGACTCTCGGCCGCCAGGATGCGCTGGTCCTCGACGACGGCGCAAACCGCGTGACTCCCGCCGATATCGATCCCAACCGCCCTCACTCTCTACACGCCCCGTATTCTTCACACACGCTTCACCTCGGTCCCCAATGCTTGAAAAGGCGCGATGGCCGCGTCGTCCGCCGCCGCGTCCGTGATCAGAACCTGAATTTCATTGCAACTGCAAAATCGGTAGGTCGCGACAGCGCCGAGTTTGCTTCGATCCGCCACGACAATCCGCTGCTTCGCCTGATTGACGATCACACGGTTCATGGCAGCCTCGCCGTTGTTGGCGCTGGTGAGGCCCTTCTCTGCATCGATGCCGTTGACGCCAAGAAAGGCCTTGTCCACGTTGACCTGGCTCATGGCATAATTGGCGGCCGGCCCGACCAGAGAAAACCAGTCACCGCGAAGAAACCCGCCGGTCACAAACACATCGAGGTCCTTGCGCTTGCTGAGTTCCATCGCTACGTTGATCGTGCTGGTGACCACCGTAACGCCGGAGCGGTTGCGGATACTCCGCACCACTTCGGTGGTCGTCGTTCCCGCCGTGAGGGCGATCGTCTCTCCGTCCAGAACCATTTCAGCGGCGGCCAGCGCAATGCGGCGCTTTTCGTCGGCGTATCTCTCAATCTGTTCCTGGAACGACGAATCGTGCCGGAACGGCTCGTAGAACAGCGGTTCGATGGAAGCGGCTCCGCCGTGCGTGCGGCGCAGAAGCCCTTTATCCTCCAGCTCCTGTAGGTCCCGGCGGACGGTCGCGAGGGAAACGTCCAACACTTGGCATAGCTGAACCACGGAAATCGTCCCGTCCTGGCGGAGTTCGCGCAGGATTCGGTCGGCGCGAAGTGCGTTCTTGGAGCCCACGACGGCAATAGTAGCACGTCTCTTGCAGAGATCAATAAAAAACGATCAAATACGGATAACTGAATCGCGATAATCACGCAAATTAATGATTGATAAATAAGAAATCGATTCCTCACAATTGACATCGAGGTGTAAGCCGGGATACGCTACGGGTTAGCTTAGGTTCGCGACCATGGGCACCCGTCGTGAGTTTCTCGCCGGCCTTGCTGCAGGCCCACTAGTGGCTTCCTCGTCCCTCGCGGCTGGGAACCCATTGTTTCCAGTGCTCTCCAAGCCGCGTCTCGGCGCCGAGTTCTTCCTGAACAACAGCGAGACGCGCGATTCCATATCGCGACATTTCCAGTTGATGGCCGAGACCGGGCTCACGGTTGCGCGTATTTTCACTATCTGGGATCAAGTCGAGCACGAGGAGGGTAGATGGGATTTCACGCGCTATGACTGGATCTACGATGCCGCCGCGCGAAATGGAATCCTGATCGCCAATACCCTCTGCTCGGAAGATCCTCCCGGCTGGATGGACACTGCGCCGTTCTATCACCAGTGGGCTGACCTCTCGAATCCTCAACTGCGGCCCTTTTCCGAAAAATACATCGAGCAAGTCGTCACCCACTACAAGGGCCACCCGGCGCATGGCGTGTGGCTGCTACAGAATGAGCCGGGCTTCCGGGGCAATGTCGAGCCTTACGTCCTGGCCGCATATGCGCGCTGGCTGGAGAAGAAGTACGGCACGGTGGCGAATCTGAACAAGGTCTGGTACAGGCAACTGCACCGCTTCGACGAAGCCCGCGTGCCGGAAACCAGCGGTTGGATCGACTACGCGGCGAATCTCGACTGGCGCCGCTTCCGCATCGATCACCTGGTGGATCAGCTTCGCTGGATTCATTCGCAAGTGGACCGCTATCATCCCGGCGCTCTCACGCATTGTAATCCGCCCGGTTTGCTCGACAATATGCCGGCGGGCGGGCGCGACCCGTGGCGCATCAAGTCCACGGTCCATTTTCTGGGCTCGTCGATCCACGCGTCCTGGCATTTCGGAATATTCCCGCGCGCGGAGTTCGGTGTCGCCTATGGCTACTGCTGCGACCTGGTCCGCAGCGCTTCGGCGCCCGCGCCCTGGTGGGTCACCGAGCTTCAGGCGGGCCCCACGATCCTCACTGGCAGCCGTCCTTTGAATCCCACTGCCGATGAAATCACGTGCTGGCTGTGGGACGGAATCGGCAATGGCGCGCGGGGCATCGTTTTCTGGTTGTGGCATCCCCGGACGGAGGGCCGCGAAGCCGGCGAATGGGGACTTGCCGGCCCCAACGGCGAGCCGACCGAGCGGACTCGCGCGACGCAAGCGGTGGCCCGTTTGCTGCGCCCACACGAAGAATTCTTTGCCACGGCGAAGCCCGTTCCAGCGCGTGCAGCCATCCTTTACGACACCGAGGCCATGCTCCTCTACTCCATCGATCGAAATGCGTCCGAGAAGGTGGATGTAGTGATGCATCCGCTAATCGGTTGCTACAAGGCACTTCATAACGCCCATGTCCCGGTGGACTTTCTGGACACACGAGCGCTCGAAGCCGGTGCGGCATATCGTTATGCCGTGCTTTACCTTCCCAACTGTTACGCCCTCTCCGCGAGCTCCGCGGCGGCAATTCGTGAATTCGTGCGTGGCGGGGGGACCGTTTGGGCCGATGGTCTGGTCGCATGGAAGAACCAGCAAGGCGCCACCAGGGAGTTCCCGCCCGGGCCTCTTTCCGACGTATTCGGTTTCACCCTGGAGGACATCCAGGCGGAGCCGGAGAAATTCGCGCTCTCGGAGGGCGACAACGCCGGAGAACAATGGCGCTGCCTGATTCCCGCCGGCGCGGCCCAGGTGCTGTTGCACGGTCCCAACGGGCGCCCGGCCGCCGTCGAAAACATCTTCGGCAAAGGGCGCGCGATCTATTTTGGCACGGCACTTACGCTCGGCTACCTGCACGGTGGGGACGCAAGAGTGAGGGAGTGGATCGCATCACCCGCGGTGGCTGCATCGCGCGACCTGCCGGTTCGGATGACCCAGGGCCCCCCGTTGTGTTCGTTTCGCGCTCTGCGCACCCCGGATCGCTCGGCGGCCGTAATCGGCAACTGGGGCAAAGCCGCGCGGGCGAGGGTCCAGTTCCCGCCCGGGACGAAATCCGTAGTCGAGATCCTGTCGGGTGCTCAAGTGCCGCTACGCCGGACGGATACGGCCGAAGTAGAAATCGAGTTAAGGGATGGCGGGTGCGCCGTGCTGCTCGCCAGTGCGTGACGCTCAAATGGACCGAATCTCCCTCTTAATCGCTCTGCTCATTCTGGCCGTCCAGAGTCATGCCGAGGTTGGTGTGCGGCTCGTGATGGGCTTGACCGATACCGATGTTGTCCGTTGGGACGGTTCGGTGACGGCCTCTGATGGCCGAATCACGAAGCTCGATCCATGGCATTTCGATGTGATACCGCAACCTGATTCCATCAGCGGCAATTCGTGGAAAATGTCAACTCATCGATTGCGCTGGTTCCGGCATGAAGAGGGTCGACCGCCGGTCGTGGCCAACGGTGTGATCGTCTGGCTCTCCGGAGAAAGCGCCAGCACCCAACTCAACGTGAAGACGACGCAAGGCGATTTCGCCGTGCGCCTCGCCGATGTCCCCTATGGGAACACGCTGCAAGCGCTGCGGGGCCGCGTCGCGGTGGACCGGGTTCCTCCCTCGTATAGGATCACGAATACGCCGGACGAAGAAGACTACCCGGCAGTTGCGGCGGACAAACAAGGGTATCTGTGGCTGGCCTATATCGAATTTCGGCACAACCCGGACCACAACCGGATTCGCGCGCCCTTTCAACGGCCTCCCGTCAACTTCGACGACATGGCCGCACCTACAGGAGGCGATCGGGTCATCGTGCGCAGGTTCTCCGGGAATGCCTGGGGTCCGCCGATCGAGATCACGCCTTCCGGTGGCGACCTCTACCGCCCCGCCATCGCCATCGATGGATTGGGCCGCCCGTGGGTGTTCTGGTCCGAGAATCACAAAGGCAATTTCGACATCCGGGGATGCGTGGTTGAAAGTGGGAGAGCAGGCCACAGCATTGAATTGTCGAACGCAGCCGGATCGGACATCGATCCAGTCGCCACAACAGATTCGAACGGGCGCGTGTGGGTAGCGTGGCAAGGATGGCGGCATGGCAAGGCTGCGATTTTCGCCGCGACCCAGGACGGAATGCGCTTTTCCCTGGCGAGAACCGTGAGCGCCTCCACGGCTAACGAATGGAATCCGGCGATTGCCGCCGATAAGGACGGCCGCGTCAGCGTTGCCTGGGATTCTTATCGCAACGGCAATTACGATGTGTACGTTCGGACGGCCCGAACGCCGGGCGTGTGGTCGGAGGAGATCCCGGTCGCGGACTCGGCGAGGTACGAGGCGTATCCCTCGATCGCTTACGACCGCAGCGGAAGGCTATGGATCGCTTACGAGGAGGGTGGAGAGCGCTGGGGCAAAGACTGGGGCACATTCGACACGTCCGGCGTCTGGCTTTATCAGGCACGTGTTATCCGCCTGGTCGCGCTCGATCCTGGCGGGCGGTTCGTGACCACAAAGACCGACGTCGGCGACGTGTTGCCCGGCATACCGACACAGCACGGAGAGGCGATAGGCGTGCAGAACCAGGCCAGGGACTGGGTCAAGCCTCAGCCATGGTTGATCGCCGACCGAACTCCGAATGAGACTCCGGCCACAGTATCCGGACCGAAGAACAGCCTCCCGCGCCTCACCGTCGATCCATCGGGGCGCCTATGGCTTGCCTTTCGAAGCGCGGTTCCGATCCGCTGGTCCATGATCGGCTCGGTGTGGTCAGAGTACGTGACAACGTTCGACGGCAAGTCCTGGACCCACCCGATCTACCTGCCTCACACCGATAATTTACTCGACAACCGTCCTGCCGTGATTTCTCAAGAGGCAGGTGAATTGGTCGTAATCGGTTCATCGGATGGACGCGGAGACTTTCCCACTAGTCTATCCGGAGTCGCTCCGCCCTCGCCCAGCAGTCCGGTCGCAATAGACCGGTGCAACAACGACCTTTACGCGAGTATCGTTTCAGTAGGACCAGCTTCTTATCCAATGGAGACAAAGCCCGCGGCGCGGCTACCGCAGGCAGCGACCGATCCGCGGGACACGGCAGAGAGAGCCGCGATCCAGCGCATGCGCAGCTATCGTGTCAGGGCGGATGGCAATGAACTGCGGCTGGTCCGGGGCGAATTCCACCGCCATAGCGAAATGTCCCTGGATGGCGGGTTCGACGGCAGTCTGCTGTATCAATGGCGCTACGCCCTGGATGCCGCAAGCCTGGACTGGATCGGCTGTTGCGATCACGACAACGGCGGCGGGCGCGAGTACTCCTGGTGGACCACGCAAAAAGAGACTGACATCTTTTACAGTCCCGGCAACTTCGCACCGATGTTCAGCTATGAGCGCAGCGTCGCCTATCCCGAAGGCCATCGCAATGTGGTGTTCGCCGAGCGAGGTATTCGCCCGCTGCCCCGTTTGCCCAAAGTGAAACCTGAATCGACGGGACACGCACCCGATACCCAGATGCTCTACGCCTATCTGGAAAGGTTCCACGGTATTGTGGGGTCACATTCGAGCGACACGAATATGGGAACCGACTGGCGCGACAACAATCCGGACCTGGAACCGGTCGTCGAGCTTTTTGATGGGCTTCGACAGAGCGCCGAGATGCCGGGTGCGCCGCGGGCCAATTCGGAAAACGACTCGATCGGGGGCTGGCGGCCGCGGGGGTTTGTGAACGTGGCACTGGAGAAGGGCTATAAGCTCGCGTTTGAAGCCAGCTCCGATCACTTCTCCACGCACATGAGTTACTGCAACATCTTTGTTCCGGAAATCACGCGTGAAGCGGTGCTCGACGGCCTCAGGAAACGGCACGTGTACGCAGCGACCGACAATATCCTGGCGGACGTGCGCAGCGGCTCCCATCTGATGGGTGATGTCTTCTCGACCAGCGAAATGCCCGTACTGCATGTCAAGCTGATCGGCACCGCACCTTTTATTAAGGTTTTGATTATAAAAGATAACAAGTACGTTTACTCCATCCAGCCGGGCGTAGCCGATGTCGAATTCACCTGGAAAGACATGTCCGCCAAGCCCGGCGCGGCAAGTTACTACTATGTCCGCGGCGAACAGAAGAATGGCGAGTTCGTCTGGTCTTCTCCCATGTGGATTACGTACCAGGGTCGATAGAACAGTGCGGCATATGATGTGGCATGCGAGATTGGCTCAAGTGGACAGTGGCGGATTCGCCGCGTTCCGCTCGCCACACCAGCCAAACAAGTCGTTGAATAGCGCGTACTCAACCGTCACCTGCGGGCCAAACATGGTTACACCCGGCGGGGACGAGAGATCGCCCACGACTTCAGCTAACTCGGCGAAGGACAAGCGTGAGTAACCGGCGGACGTCAGAATCCGGCATGCTTCCTCCTCCAGCCTGAACTGGCTCAAGCTATAAGCCTGCTCCGAAAATCCCCCCAATGCCGGAGTAACGCGCTCTTCGTCCGCGTTCCTGACACTAAACTCGTGATGAATGTGGAAGAGCGGCGCAAGTTTAGAAATCACAAGATGCGTTTCAAACTTTGCATGAAAGTCGCCCTTCTCCACGGTGCTGGTTTGGATTACCCATTTTCTACAAGGCCAGCACCTTAGAGCGGTGTAATACTCCATAACTGGCGCTTGTGGCCGCTTCAGCAGTTCGGAGAGCGCCGGCGGAAGCGCCGGAGGGCGGCAGCAGCAGCCCAGGAAAAACTCGCGGTCGCGCTCACGAAACACTCTGTCAATGACGGATCTGACCATGTTCTGCATTGCCGTTCATCGGATCCTTACGTCGTGGTTCCCTGTGGGATCGCGCCCCGCGGTTTTCTCAAAGCTGAAATTGACCTCCTCGATGTGCGAACCGTCAGGACCGCAGTGCTCAAAGGTACCGTGCTGTGTGTCGACGGAATAGAAATCGCCGCTTGCCGGATCGACATAAACTGTACGGTCATTCAAGGTGCTCACTCTCCTGTCTACGGCGAAGCCTCTTTCCTCCGCGACCTTTTCAGCCGTCTCGAGTATCTTCGCGACGCGTTCCCCGGGGGGAAGTTTTCTGATCTCTTCATAGAAAGCCTTGAGATCCAATCCGGCCGGGTTAAGCTTGCCGTTAATATCGCTCTGGAGCTTTCCGGCATCGGCATCGATCTGGTCGAACTCCTGCTTCGCGACGCCCTCCAACTCGGGATCGCCGGCGATCTTCTCCGCGGACTCGCTGGCGTTCTGCCAGCGATCGTTGAGTTTTCTTAGTGCGTCCTTGAATTCGCCGAGATCCTTCCCTGACAGCTTCGACGACGTCTCTTTCGACTTTAGCACCTCGTCAATTTTTCGTATGGACCCATTCGCCGCCGACTTGGACGCTTTCAGGTTCTCCGCGCGCTGCTTCGCGAGTTTTGATTCGAGTTCCTCTAAATCTTTGAGTACCGAATCGGGGTCTTTGACTTCCTTCGTCTTCAGCTTGGCGAGTTCGTCCTGCAATTTCGTTTGCTTGAGCTCCTCCGGATACTTTGTCTCCAGGTCCGCGCATCCCGGCGAGCAATGAATGCAGCGTCCGTCTTCGGTGAGCTTGAGTTCGTGGTGTCCATCCGCGGTCTTTGTCTCTCCGATCACGCGGTTGCCGCCGATGGTTTTGGAAGGCTCGGAGGAGGATTCCGGCGTTTTTGCCTTGCCCTCGCCGGAAGGCGCTCCTTTTGCTTCCGCCGGCGCCGGCTCGATCTCGATTACCTTACCCTTGACGAAGTTGAAAATCCCCTTCGCGACATTCGCAAGGAAGTGCAGGATCAGCATGAGGAGCATGATTGCCGCCGCCATGGCCAGTGCAATCAGGCTATCCGCGATGCTGTTATACGCATCCTGCTTCTGGGACTTGATCGTTACGCCCGTTTTCAGCAGAAGCAACTTCTGCCCCAGATTCAGCACCTCCGCCTGGACGAAAGCCCCGAGCAAGCCGTAGCCCACCGCGGCCGCGATGGCTTTCACCAGGGGATGTGGAACGAAGCTCGCAACAATCAGCGGGACCATCAGGGTCCGCATCAGTATGCTCACCACCGTGTGGTAGATCAGGATGGGGATACCCAGGAGCTGCAAGATGCTGGTCCACAGTTCTTCAAGCGAGCCGGCGCTCAGCGGCCCGGTGACGATCTTCTTAATATCCCGGTACAACTGAACGATATCCTGGATATCCCCAATGATCGGGAAGATCATGTCGATCAGCAGTTGCTTCACGACGGCCAGCGGGTTGGACTTGAAGTCCTGCCATTTCTTCCCCATCATTTCGGCGACGCCGTGGCCGATGTCGCTCCAGGACGCGGACGTCTTGGGTTCGGCGGCGACCCCCGGCCCCGGCGACCGGTGAATCGCGGTTTGGGCTGCCGGTGCGGGCGCCGCACTCGTGCTGCCCCCAAAATACTTGCCTACGAGCCCGGCAAACAGGCCTTCCACGCCGGAAAATGCCGCGACGCTCTTCCCGGCCAGAATATCGACGTATTTTTGGGGGTTGGAAAACAGGTCCTTGAGGAACAGAACCACCTTCCCGAACTCCACGATGCCGGCAATCACCACGTTGATGCCGAACGAGAGCACCTTCTGGACAAAACCCACGACGGCGTCGATGGCCTTGTCGATCCAGGATTTGACTTTCCCGAAGAGCGCTTGCCAGCCGTCGTTAATCTCCTTCCATCTGCTCTTCAGCCAGTTAATGGCCTTGAAGGCGACCGCTTGCATGGAATCGGGGAGCTGTCTGAAGACGATGTTATCGATCAGGCCCTGGATGCGATCGAGTATCCACGTGGCAAAGCGATCGATGGCGCCCCAGAGCTTGCCCACCGTGCCGAGCACGCCGTCCACCATGGCTTTGAAGCCGTTGGCCAGCTTGTCCAGCAACCCCGAAAACGAGGCCCATGCCTTCTCCAGCCCCGCGGCGTCGAAGTTCATGATGGCATCCGCCAGGAAGGTGAGCGGACTCTTCACGAAGGCGACGATGTTGGCGAGCGCATCCTTGGCTGCGTCGAGTGCCGAGCTGGCGAATTCTTCCAACTCCTTCCATTTCTCTTTCAGCCAATCGACTCCGTAGTCGACCAGGTTTGTGATCTGCTCGACGATCCAATCGAGGACGCTTTCGGCAGCGCCCTTAACGAGGCCGGCAGCGGTTTTGACGCCTTCCCAGCTCGGATCGAACTCGTAATCGGTAAAAGGAATGCTGAAGTTGTACCAGGCCCTCTGGACGTGCAACCCAGGACCCGTGGACGTACCGGGAGTGGACACAGGAGGGGCTGAAACGGGCCGCGGAGCGGCCGTGTCCATGGCTCCCGAGGGGCGATCGGCGCGCCGGGGTCGTTCGCGCTTGGGTGCGGCCTGGCGCGAAACGATCGGGCGGCCTTGCCCCTGCTGCACGGTGTGGGTGAGTTCGTGAGCCAGCAGGCCGCGGCCGGCGGAGGTGTCGGGCTGATAGCGGCCCTCGGCGAAAAAGATATCGTTGCCGGTGGTGAACGCCTCCGCACTAACGGCGCGGGCGAGGCGCGCGGCCCCGGCATCGCTGTGCACCCGCACGCCGGAGAAATCGCGGCCCATGCGAGGTTCGAGGAACTCGCGCGCGGAAGGGGCCAGCGGCTGTCCGCCGCCTTGGCCGGAGCGGATCCCGGCCTCGACCTCCCCGCCGGCGGAGGCATCGCCGCCGTGGGCGGTTTTGCGCTGCATCTGCTTTTCGCATTCCGCGCACATGCGCTGCGCCTGTTCGCAATGCGGGCAACGCCCCTCGATTTCGAGCGCGCCGGCCGACGCCGTATCGGGATGCGGAGGTTCGGCCATCCGCATAACGTGGGTGGCCACGCGCTCCGCCTCGCGCTCGTGCGGATCGCCCGGCTGCGACACGGACATGCGGGCCTGCACTACCATGTGGCCGGCGCGCGCATTGCCGACGGCCGATTGCAGTCCATGCATCATGCGGGCACGCGCGCCCGCGCCGGGCGAGTTCGCGGAGATCGCCTGCGCGGCACGCACGGCCGGCGGGCTACCGTCGGGGGGCGGCATGGAAGGAGCTGCGGTGCGCAGAACGGCGTGTGCCATCACCGGCTGCTGCGGCTGAACTTCCGGCTCCCGCACCGCCGCCTTGCCGGCGTGCTGCACCTCTTCGGGGTGTTCGGGAGCTTTAGTCATGGTTGGACCTGGAGCAGGTCCTCTTCGACCCACGCGTAGTAAGTGTTGTCGAACTCGCCGCGGGTAATCGGCTTGCCGAGCTTCTGATATTCTCGCGCCACCCCCAGCACCAGGTGCCGCGCCGATACCGCCAGCGTGCTGCCGTGGCCGTTCGCGGCCAACGCGCGGAAGGCTCCGTCGAGCACGGCGTTGCGGATGCTGCCGCCCGAGATCCGGAAGCGCTGCGCCAGGTCGCGGAGCCGATCTTCGTCGGGAGGCATGATGCCGCTCGGGAACATGCCCTTCCAGATGCTCAGGCGGGCGTCGGCGTCAGGCGCGGGAAACTCGACCACCACATTGATGCGCCGCATGAACGCTTCGTCGATATTTTGCCGCAGGTTGGATGCGAGGATCACCACGCCGGCGTACTCCTCGACACGCTGCAGCAGGTAATTCACTTCGATATTGGCCCAGCGGTCTTTCGCTTCCTTTACTTCGCCGCGTTTGCCGAACAGCGCGTCCGCTTCGTCGAAGAACAGAATGGCATTGGCATCCTCGGCCTGCTCGAAAAGCCGGCTCAGGTTCTTCTCGGTCTCGCCGACATATTTGCTGATCACCGCCGAAAGATCGATTTTGTAGAGATCGACGCGCTGGTCGCTGGCCAGCAACTCGGCCGCCATGGTTTTGCCGGTGCCCGAGGAACCCGAGAACATGGCCACCAAGCCGCGGCCCAGCGTCAGGCGCCGATCGAAGCCGAGACCGGAGTACACGCGATTGCGGTTGGCGATGCGCTCGCGCAGTTCGAGCAGTTGCTTCTTATTGGCCTGCGGCAGCACCAGGTCGTCGAAACCGCGGCCCGCGCGAGGCTCGACGCGAGTGGCGAACGCGGCCAGAGTCCGGCTGGATTGGCGGCGGCAGCCATCGTACAGGTCGTCGGCGGTAAGTTGGGGATTACGCGCATCTCTGCCGATGGCCAGTCCCTGCGCCGTGGCGATCGCATCCAGCACCTGCCCCTGTGTGAAAACGAAAGCGTTGGCGAGCGTCCGCGCGAGCATCGCCCGGTCGGGCACGGGCGGCGCGAACCGCTCCGCCTCCGGTAAGAGGCTCTGCCAGAGGGCGCTCCGCGCGGCGAAACGGGGTTTGGGGAGCTCGATCCGCAGCACGTGGGCATCGCGCAGATGGCCGGACGGCTCCCAGGCGGAGGCCCCGGCGAGGAACGTCAGGCCGTGGAAGCGGTGCGCCGTTTCAGCCAGGTACGGCACCCGGTGGGCCGGCTGATCGCGCTCGCTCAGCACGTCGGCCCGCGACCAGCACACGGCCGCGCCGCGCAGCCGGGCTTCCCGGTAGACCAGTTGCACTGCGCGCTCCCAGCCCATGGGGGCGCGCGCCGCGGCCGCGGTGTCGGCGCCCAGCAGCGGCAGACGAAGCCAATCGCAAATCGCTTCGGCGGTGTGCGCCTTGCCCGCTCCGTAAGGGCCGTGCAGCAACACCAGCGCGCCTTCCCCGGCGGCTATCACGTCGTGGCACCAGTCGGCCACATCCCTCAGCCGTTCGAGCTGCGCGGCGCCGGCCGATAACGTGTTCCAACCGCGTCCCCGCGCTTCGGAAACGATCTCGATCAGCCGCGCGTCGGGCGCGTCGCCGCCCAGCAGGTACATGGCGATGCGGTCGTCCAACCGCAACGAGCGCATCGGCAAAGGCTCGTTGGGGGGATCGTCCAGGCCGGCGAGAAGCTGGTGGCGTGCCAGCCGGCTGGACGGTTCGAATGCAAGCCGTCCCGCGGCCGGATCGGCGTCGAGGATGTCGAGTACCAGCTCCACCGTAGGCCGGGTGCGTGAGGCATCGTCCTGGAGATAGCCGAAAAGGCGCCGGTAGCGCTTGTCCATCTCCGGAAGGAGGCACACCAGCAGCACGTCCTTCTCGAAGCGATCGAGCTCGAACCGCCGCTCCAGATTCGCCAGGCGGAGCGCCTCTCGATCGCTGTGGCGCAGCTTAACCTGAATCTCCCCGGCGATCAGCCCGGCCGCTTGCCAATAAGGTTCGCTGACGGTCCTCGCCTCCGGCAGATCGTGTGGCGGCGCGAAGCGCGACGCCATATACGACTCTATTTCCGCGTCGCTGACGTGCACCATGCCCCACAACTGCTCCGGCTTGTCGGCGCCCAGCGTCGCCTTCCAGCGCGCTGTGGCGGCGCGCACGAACTGGTCGATGCGGCTCAGCTCGTGCCACAGGTGTTCGAGGCTGGAAGTGTACCCGTCCGATTCCATCATGGCGCCCACTGAAAACGGATCTTCCGCGGCAACAGAGAGGAGAGCGGCGCGAGGTCGCGCGTGTAGCCGGCCATGTCCAACACGAGATCGAGCTCGCCGCGAGCGAGCCGGACAGTAATCCCGCGGTCGGCCGCCCACACGCGGCCGGGGCGGCGCACCAGTTTGCTCAGCAGGTAGCCCGCCGAGGCCCCGTCGAAGCCCCGCAGCCAGCGCGCCCACAGGCGGAGAACGGAGTTGGCGATGGCGGCGATCGCCAGGTCGGCTTCGAGGAGGCCGAGAGCGCCGCCCGCAAACGCGTCCCAACCCGGCGGGGGCTCACTCGCCGGAAGTATCATCGGATCGTTTCCCGTGGCGTCGCGCCAGCATTCCCGCCAATCGAGATCGGCGGTGTTATCGCCATCGAGTGCCGCCAGCGGCCAGAGATCGGGACGTCCGCAGCTCGCCACCCTGGCTGTTCCGGCGCCGCACGGAACGCGTGCGATCCGCATCTCGCTGCCATCCATGAGGCGATGGGCGGCCAGCATCCTCAGGAGTTCGCCGGCAAACCGGAGGTGGGCATCAGGGGTTGGCGCGCTCCACACATCGGCCAGGGCCGCGAGAGTCTCGGGCGCCCCCTCGCCCGCGAAACACAAGATCGCCGGATCGAGCCTGCCGCCGGTTACGCCCGCGTCTCCCGACCAGCGCAGCGCCAGTGCGGCCAGCAGAGCCGCGGACGGATGCGGGGCGCAAGGATAGGAGAGCGTGGTGCTGAAGCGTGCAAGCTGCGCGTCCATGATGGCCCGCAGCAGCAGGAACACACCCGCGCAAGGGGTGTCGAAGCCTTGGCCGGCGCCGGCACTCACCTGCTCCCCGGCAGATGCCAGGAACTTTTCGAGGGTAGCGGCGACAAGACCGGCTGGCACGTTGGGTTCCGCCCATCGTGGGAACGCGCTTACGAGCGCCGCGTAAACGCGAATGGCATTGGACTCGGTCGCGCCCGGCACGATCGCGACCGATCCGTTGCGCAGCAGTTCGCACAGGTCCGCGAGCAGCGCCCGCTGCGTGGGCGTGGCGCCATCCAGGCGGCTTGCCGGAACGCCTCGGTCCTCGGCCAGTGTGGCCGCCAGCATGGAGCTCAGCGCATCAGCATCCAGCTCCGGCGTACGTGCGAGCACGGAGCGAATCGCGGCCTCGGAAGGCATCGCACGCCGCACATCGATGTACCCACGCGTTCGCAGGTAGCGCGCGACCTGAAGCATGACGTCGCCGGGGTCGCTGCCGTGGCATCCGGAGCGGACGCACCCGGCGGCGATCTCTTCGACTCCCGGCAGATCGGGGGCCGCAAGCTGAAGCTCCTGGAGAAGGCTGACGAGCTGCCGCGCGGCCGCCCGGAGGAAGTGGGGGAGTTCCAGAATCTCGCCGATCGCGGCGCGCAACGCGGCGGCATCGAGCCAGTCGAGGCGCGCCAGTAGGGCGTCGGTCTCATCCCGCCGCTCGAACGTTTGGCCGCAGCGCGCGGCGAGCAGCCGCAGCATCGACGCGACCGTGGCCGTCAGCGAAGCGGCGTCGCGCCAGTTTGGAGTGGCCGGCGACGTCTCCAGCCACGCCTGGAAATCCGCCTCGCGGTCGTGCAGCGCTGCGCCGCAGCTTTCGATCAATTCCGCCGCCGTGACAAACAGCGGCCGCAACGATTCTCCACGGTCAGCCGTGCGGCCGGCCGCTTCCCAAATGCGCCCCAAGGCCGGTTCCGGCAGCACGCCAATCACGCTGGCGAGCGCGCCGGACGCATGGAGCCGTGCCAGAATGGCGGGCAGGTGCTCGCGGTTGCGCAGCAGCACGGCTTCGATCGCTTCGGCCGCCGCGAGCGGCGCCACATCGCGGAACGGTTCGTAGTACCACTGATCCCAAGCGCGGTTGCCCGCCAGCGCCGCAACGAACGACGCCACGTAGTCGGCCTGCGACGGAAATCGGACGAATCCCTCGCTGTCCCGGGTTTGACCGGCAACCGTCCGCACCACCGCGGATGCCATCTGCGCTCCGAGGCTGCGCACCACGTCCGGAGTCTCCAGGCCATCGAGCGGGGCGCTCATGCGCGATCGAATCTGCCGGATCACGTACACGGAACCGTCATCCGCCAATGCTTGCTCCAGCGCGGCTTCCAGAGATTCCAGAACGGAGCCGCGCAGGAAATCGTCGGGGCGGCTCCTCGCAGCGGCGCCGCCGCTCCCGGCCACGCGATAGCGAACGTTCAGCCTGTGGATCGAGATCTCCATCGAATGCCTTACAGCGCGGCCTTGAGCGCGGCCCTCACCGCCGGACTGGTCTTCACAGCGGCCACGAATT
The DNA here is from genome assembly GCA_021787555.1 of Acidobacteriota bacterium. GTDB lineage: Bacteria > Acidobacteriota > Terriglobia > Bryobacterales > Bryobacteraceae > JAJYLS01. The sequence continues at coordinate 17,228 of JAJYLS010000081.1, forward strand.
GGTCCAATTGCTGCGGATTGGAACCCAGTGCTTCCACCAGCACCGCCGGGCTCGGCGGGGCCGGCGGCTTGAAGAACTGGCCCAGGACTGCGCTCGTCCCGCCGATGCCGCTCATCAGCGTGCCTAACAACAATTGCCGCACCTGATCGCTCACGCCCGCGAGAACGACATCGGGCACGCCTCCATCCGGTCCCACGATCTTGCCGCCAACCGACAGGTCTTTTTCCACCGTCACATTGCACTGATCGTCGACGCTGAAGCAGGGCTCGAACTTCTTGCTGTCGGCATTAAAGGCGCCGATCGAAACCAGGTTATTGCCCTTGCCGCTGGAAGCCATTTCGATGCGCAGCTCCGTTTGGCCCTTATCGTTCCGGGCGATGTAGATTTTCCAGGGCTGTGCCGAGTCGGCCTTCATCGTTGCGTTGACGCCCGTCGCGGACGCCGGCTGCACGGTCGAAAACTCCAGCGCGCCGGAAGGCAGCTTCAAGTTGCCGTAGACGGTGGCGTCGCCGCGAAGCGTGATCTCGTCCTGGTTGTCGATCGCCAGACTCGGCTCGGGCGGCTTCTGACGAGCGGCCGCGGAGCCTTTGATGAACACGGCGAAACCCGGCTCGCCGGTCTTGTCCGCGGGTTGACCGATCTGCACGGTCGTTTGACCGGAGGGGGCAGTTACCGATTCGCCGGCCAGTCCGGCGTACGGCCGATTCGATAGATCCACCGTATATGGATTATTCGAGTCGCCGGTTTTCGTAATCTGGCCGAGAAATACGGGCCAGATCGTGCTGGGATCGTCTGGCGGCACTTCGGTGGCATCGAACTGGTAGTCGGCCGCCGGTACGCCTTTGGGCTGACGCGGATCGGGATAGGAGAAGTCGGGAGGATCCAGGCGGAAGCTGGGAGGTTCCGTTTCGCGGTATTGCGCCGTGCTGTTCGGTCCGCAGCCGGCGTATCCGTCCGGCGCCGGATTGGAGAGGCTCTGCCCGTACAGCATCCAAACGTTCAACACGTCCGTGTTCTTCTGCGCGAACTGCTCCACCGGCAGTTTCTGGCGCGACGCCAGGATCGCGTCGCGCCCGTAGCCATCGACGGCATAGCCCGGCTGCACGAACACCGCGCCTTCCTCCGCCTTGAGAGTCAGGCCGTGCACGATGCCCCAGGTGTGCTGCGCCAGGTTGTGTCGGCGGTGCATGGCCACGTGATACGCCTGCTCGTCCGAGAAGTCTTCCGGCCGCAGGAACTGCCTTTCAAAGTAGTGGACGCGCGCGCTGCCGTTGCTCTGCATGGTTTCCTTCCTCAGACAGTGATGCTGGATATTTGCGTGACGATGTCTCCCGAAGGCCGTTTGGCCTTGATGTCGAGGGCGGCGGTAAACGTGGCGATTCCGGACCCCAGCGTGACGGTGGATACCGACTGTTTCGATTGGCCCGCGGCAATCGCGCCGGGATTGGCGAAGCCGCCTAGGTTCACGCCGGCGGGAACCGTGGGCGTGATCGATTCGATCGTCAAGTCTTCGGCGCCGGCGTTCACGATTTTGATCGTCACTTCGCCGGGATTCGCGCTGGGCACTACCGACACCTGGAACGCCATAATATCCACGGTTTTGGTGTCGCTCCCGGCAGCGCTGTTCCCGCTTCCGGGGCCGGACCCGCTGGCATTGATCTGCAGCTTCAGCTTCCCCGCGGTGGCTCGCGTGGCGTTTCGGGAGAATTGGCGCGCCTGGCCCACCTGAAGCGTCTGATCCAACATAAGATCGGTGGCCAGCGGACCGGAATCGGCGGTGACCTGCTCGGTCGCGTTGACATGGCTGAGCGCCACTGGACCGTTGTCCGTAATCGTCACCGTATAGGAGACGGGCGCGTTGGCCGTGCCAGTGGCAGGAGCGTCAATAGCAGCCTGGATCTTCGCCCGCTGCACGATCTCCACGCTCCCATCGCCGGAGGCGTTTACCACGTACGATCCCACCGAACTCGCTCCCGCGGCCGTGATTTTGATTCCCAGCGTGCCCGGGACCGTGGCTTTGAACGTGATAGTCTTGTCCACACTGCTGCCCGCGCCGAGATCGAACCGGTCAGGCAGTGTGGCCGTGACTCCGGAGAGCGTATGGGTCTCGGCAAGTTGAATGCGATCGATCCGGGCGTTCCCGGTGTTGCTGACGGTGACGGTGCAGTCAACGGGTTCGTTCACAAAGCCCTGGTCGGGCAGCGCCACGAAAACGGTCAGGGCGGCACCATAGTAGTGGCTCACCTGGCCGGTGTTGCCCAGCAAACCCTGAATCCAGCCGGACACCAGGATTGCCTGCAACAGCGGATTGGAAGGATCGGGCTGCAGCGGTCCGAGAACGAGACTGCCCTTCACGGTGAGCTCGCCGCCGATCGAGACGGTACACGAGGCATCGACGGCGAAGCACTCCTCGTAGCCCTTGGCGCCCGCCACGCCGATCGCGAACCGGTCGGCCGCGCGACTGCCGGTCTTGCCGGGGTCGAGGACCTCGAAGCGCAGCTCGTTCGACGGACCCTCGGCGGGATTGCTTTCCGGCGGCGGATTCACCACGCGGTAGACCTGCCAGGGCGTTGCGACTTTGGGAATGGGCACGGTCCCGAACTGAATGCCCCAGTAGCGCGGCTCCATCGACGCGCCGGTCTGATCGCAGCCGCCGAGCCCGGTGCGCAGGGTCGAGGTCACCGGCGGAGCCGCGCGTTCGATGGTCACATTTCCGCCGGTATCGCCGGCGGGCAGCACCGAGACCGAGCCATGCGCCGCCGAGTTCCCGTCGATGTCGAGGCTGAAGCGTTCGTTCGGTCCCTTGCCGGCGGCGTCGCGTGTCGAAACCGCGAACGCGCGGTTGTCGCCGGCCTTTTCCGCCCCGACCTGTACTTCCGTGAAACCGGAGGGCGAAGCGATGTTCTCACCGCGCAGACCGGCATAGGGACGAACGTCGGGCGGCTCAGATCG
>JAJYLS010000412.1 GCA_021787555.1 Acidobacteriota bacterium
GCCAGATCACCCACGACGGCGAACATAACTACCGCGCCCGCTGGTCGCCCGATTCGCACCGCATCGCCTACGTCTCCGATCGCAGCGGCACTTCGCAGATCTGGCTCATGGATCCCGACGGCGGCAACGCAAATCAAGTCACCAGTCTCGCCACCGAAGCCGACGGCGTGCTCTATTCTCCCGACGGCAAGAACCTGGTCTTCACCAGCGCGGTCTTCCCCGATTGCGGCGTGGACAATGCCTGCAACCAGAAGAACCTCGACGCCGAAAAGAACAGCAAGGTCCACGCGCGCGAATATACCGAGCTGCTCTATCGCCACTGGACCGCCTGGGGCACCAGGCGCCACAGCCATCTGCTGGTGGTGCCCGTGGGCGGCGGCGCGCCGAAAGATCTGACACCCGGCAACCGCGACGTGCCGCCCTTCTCCCTCGGCGGCCCCGACGATTACGCCATCTCGCCCGACGGCGCGCAGGTCTGCTATTCCATGAACGCCGATCCCGTCCCGGCCATCAGCACGAACACGGATCTTTACGTGGTCCCCATCGCTGGCGGAGAAGCGAAGAAGCTCACCACGACGCCCGGCGCCGACGCCAGCCCGCAGTATTCTCCGGACGGCAAATTGCTCGCCTGGCGCGCACAGCTTCGCCCCGGCTACGAGAGCGACCGCTGGCGCCTTATGGTCCAGGATCTCGCCACCGGCCGCGTCACCGATCTCACCGACACCCTGGACCGCTGGGTGAACAGCTTCGCCTGGACCCCCGATTCGTCCTCGCTCTTTTTCACCATCGTCGATCGCGGTCGCCAGCCGGTCCAATTGATTTCAGCCAACGGCGGCGGCGCGCGCACCATTATCAGCGGCGACGCCACCTTCGACGACATGCAGGTCAGCCACGACGGCAAGACCATGGTCTACACCGAGCAGACCGGCTCCTCGCCCGTGGAAATCTACCGCGCTGAATCCACCGGCGGTGCGGCCGTGGCGCTCACGCATTTGAATGCCGCGGTGCTCAATTCCTGCCAGCTCACGCCGCTCGAAGAGTTCTGGGTGGAATCGCCCGACGGCGCGCGCATCCAGTCGTTCCAAGTCAGGCCATACGGCTTCCAGGCCAACCGGAAGTTCCCGGTGATCATCCTCATCCACGGCGGCCCGGAGGGCTATTGGGGCTACGACTGGACCTATCGCTGGAACGCGCAGGTATTCGCCGCTGCGGGCTACGTCGTCGTGATGCCCAACCCGCGCGGCTCCGCCGGCTACGGCCAGAAGTTCACCGAAGACATTAAAGAGGATTGGGGCGGCAAGCCGTTCGACGATATCATGGCCGTCACCGATCACGTTGTCGCCGAAATGCCCTATGCCGATGCCGCGCGCATGACCGCGGCCGGCGGGTCCTACGGCGGCTACATGGTGGATTGGATCCTGGGCCACACGCAGCGCTTCAAGGCGCTCATCTCGCACGCGGGCGTATACGATCTGCCGAGCGAGTTCAGCGCCACCGAGGAGCTCTGGTTCCCGCTCTGGGAATTCGGCGGCACCCCGTGGGACAAGCCGGACGTCTATGCCAAGTGGTCTCCCAGCCATTACGTGCCCGACTTCCACACGCCCACGCTGGTGATCACCGGCGAACAGGATTTCCGCGTGCCCTACACCCAGAGCCTCCAGCTCTTCACCGCGTTGCAGTTGCAGAAGGTCCCCTCAAAACTTTTGGTTTATCCCGATGAAGGCCACTGGGTGCTGAAACCGCAGAACAGCCTTCTGTGGTACAAGACTTTCATCGGCTGGTTGGATTCCTGGGTGAAAAAGTGAAAGCTATTTTCGTTTTGTTTCTTCTGGCGGTCGCAGGGGCCGTTTCTCTTTTGGTTATGTCTTCCACCACGGGCCTCAGCGTCGTGCCCGCGGTGAAAACCATAGGCATCAACACGCCGGTAACCGTGCGGCTGGAGAACCCTCACGGCGTGAGAGCGGTCAACGCGTATGTCGAGCAGAACGGCGCGCGCTACCTGGTCTACCAGGAAACGCGATCGGCGACGCGGCTCTGGTGGAGCCGCAGCCAGCCCCCGCGCACCGTCACATTCGATGCCGGCAGGAGCAAGGCGCCTAATCTCAAGGATGGCAAGGCCCGCCTCATCGTCGAGGCGGTCTCCAACGATCTGCGCGGCAGCACCACGGTGGACGCCTCGGACGTCAACGTGGTCCTCGAAGCGCCGCGCGTGATTCCCGACGAGTATCAGCACTACATCAACCAAGGCGGCATGGAACTGCTGACGATGACGACCAGCGGCTCCTGGAATGACGCCGGCGTGCAGGTCGGCAAGTACACCTTCCGCAGTTTCCCACTTCCCGGCAAGGACCCGAACCAGCGCTTTGCCATGTTCGCCTATCCGTGGGACCTGCCGCCGGATGTCCAGCCGCTGGCGTACGCCCGGAACCTCGCCGGCACCGAAGCCACGGCCCACTTCTGGTTCAAACTGTTTCCGAAAAATTTCCGCGCGCGCGATTTCGTGCTCACCGATGCGCTCATGGAAAAGCTGGTCAACTCGGTCGATCCCACCAACCAGGTTCTGCCCGGCAAGCCCCTGCTCGACCGGTTCCTGTACATCAACCGCGATATGCGCCGCCAGAACAACCAAACGCTTGCCGACCTGCGTTTCAAGACCGAGCAAAAGGTCCTCTGGGACGACGCCTTTATCCACTGGGGCAAAGAGGAATCGGATTTCGCCGACGTGCGCGATTACATCTACCACGGCCAGAAGGTCGACCGCGAGACCCATCTCGGCTTCGATCTTTCCGACGTGGAAAATGCGCCGGTCATGGCGGCCAACAACGGCCGCGTGGTCTGGGCGAAAAACCTCGGCATCTACGGCAACTGCATCGTGCTGGACCACGGCTATGGCCTGCAATCCATCTATGGCCACCTCCGCGAAATCGACGTGAAAGTGGGCGACATAGTGAAGAAGGGCCAGAAGATGGGGATTCAGGGCGAGACCGGTCTCGCCGGCGGGGTGCACGTGCACTTCGCCATGCAGGTGGACGGCGTGCAGGTGAATCCGCGCGAATGGTGGGACGAGCACTGGATTCACGACCGCATTATGAGCAAGCTGTAACACCGCGCGGTGTGCTAAGAATGGTCGAATCGCCGCAAACGGCGATACGCTTCATTGACGACTTGCTCGTGAACTGGCTTGGCAAGCCGCTGGGTTTCGCCGATGGAGAGGTCTTCACGCTGGATCCTGCGGTCGGCACCGCTGCGTACCTAATCGCAATAAGGGCAATCTCGTAGCGCTCGGCCGCGCGGATGCGGTCGCGAGGATCGGCGGATGGAATTGCACGGACACTCCAGCTTGGGCTACATGGCTCGCAGTTCACTTGACGTATCTGATCGGCTTTCGAAACCGGCTATTCGTTCTGGCAGATTGGTCGTGGGCGTGCCTGATCGAACATCCGGAGTCCCGACCCGTCTTGTGCGACATCGATCAGCGTCCGAGCATCCCGCATGGAACATAGCCTCTTTATGCTTGTAGGCCCAGCCGAATCGGTTCCCGTCAAGAAAAGTTGAATCCAACACGCAGAAAGCAGGCGTCGACAAATACTTGTCCGGCTGGTACGAGGCTAAATGCCAGGAACTGGTGCGCCGCCAGGGTGGGCGGAAGAAGTTCCGCTTCAAAAACAAGCTGGTAAGCCTGGACGGGAGCATCATCGACCTGTCGGTGAGCATGTTCGACTGGGCCAAATTCCGGCGGACGAAGGGCGCGATCAAGCTGCACCTGCTGTTGGACCACGATGGCTACCTGCCGTGGTTCGCGGTGGTGACCGAAGGCAAGAAGAGCGCGATTAAGGTGGCGCGCACGCTGCGGTTCGCGCCGGGCACAATCCTGGCGATCGACCGCGGCTACGTGGATTACGAGTGGTTCCGGGAACTGACCGCGGAGGAAGTGTACTTCGTCACGCGGATGAAGGAGGGCGCCGTTTACGAAGTAAAGGAAGAACTGCCGGTGCCGCAAAACAGCAAGGTAGTGCGCGACCAGATCATCTGCTTCCCGCGGCTGGCACGGGAGGGAGAAGAACCGGT
>JAJYLS010000413.1 GCA_021787555.1 Acidobacteriota bacterium
CGAATGAGCGCCGCTACAGCACTAACCGCTGCACGCGCTCTACCAGAAACGCATCCCCTACGACACGCCGTGCAATAATACGTGCGGTCCCTAAAAATCCTGCGGGCCGCTGAAGCCCTTATGAAGGTGTTGCTAGCCGACGATCATCCTCTTTTCCTCGATGGTCTGGAAGATCTGCTCGTCTCGAACGGATTCGAAGTCGCGGGTACGGCGCGCGACGGATTAGAGGCTATCGAGAAGGCGCGAGCCCTGCGTCCCGACGCGATCCTGATGGATATTCGCATGCCGCGGCTCGACGGGCTGGCGGCGGTGCGCGCCGTCAAGGCGGAACTGCCCGAAGTCAAGATCATCATGCTGACGATTTCGGAAGCCGATGATGACCTGTTCGAAGCCATCAAAAGCGGCGCCTCGGGCTATCTCCTCAAGAGCCAGAGTGCCGACGAACTGCTGGGCCTCGTGCGCGAGATGGAGCGCGGCGAAGTGGCGTTTTCGCCGGGGCTGGCCGCCCGGCTTCTCCAGGAATTCGGACGGCAGGCGAGCGAGCTGGGCGAAAAGCGCCGGACCGGCGGCCTGTCCGATCGCGAACGGGAGGTGCTGGCGCTGATCGCGCAAGGCCTGAAGTACAAACAGGTGGCGGCGAAGCTATTCCTCAGCGAGCGGACCATCAAATACCACATGGGCCAGATCCTCGAACGCCTGCATCTGAAGAACCGCGCCGAAGTAATCGAGTACGCCCGCCGTACCGGGTTGGCTGGCTAGTTACTCCGTATTAGTAAGAAGTACAGCCCCTATCCTGTATTTCCCGTCCAAAAGTACAACTGTACTTTTTCTGTCTTAAAACGGTACTTACTTTTCACCGTTTTGCCTTTAAACTCATCTCATCGAAGTTCGTCATGCCCACAGTGGCGCTCTATGGAAATTCGCTGGTGCTCGCCAGCATTGGCGCACGGATCGAGCGGCGCACCGGGTTGCGGCCCGCGATTGTCGATGCGGCGTTGCCGGGCGCAATCGAAAAGCTGAGCGCGCTCCAGCCCGACTTTGTCGTCTTCGATCTGGGGACCCCGCATCCCGACCCCATTGTGGCGTTCTGGAGAGCCCGGCCGGAAGTGCAGTTGATCGGCGTGGACATTGACGCGGACCGGATGCTGATCCTATCCGGGCAGCCCGCGCGCGCGCTGACGGCCGAAGTCCTCATCGAGACACTAACCACTCACATGGAAGGAGAGATTAAATGACAAACCGCCATCTTCTCGCGGTTGCGAGTATCGTGTTGGGCCTGGCGCCTTGCGCGCTCATGCCACCTTGCGCATTGGCGCAAGGCAACGGCGATCCGCCGGACAAGGCGGCGAAACTGCTCCAGGTGCTGGCAAACGAAGGTTATGAAGTGCTCCCCGGGAAATTCAAGACTCTCGATCCCGTCACCATGGCTTGTGCGGGTGTTATCCCGACCACCTGGTACAACAATGTGCAACCCTACATATCTTTCATCTTGCAGGGCCGTGTCACGGACCCTGTCCCCTGGGAGCAAAGAACGCGCGCACTGCCGGTGAACTATTTCCTGCGGCAGGATGAGGCGATCGTCATTGTGGGGAGCACGCCTCCTCCGATGGCCTACTATTCCTTCCAAACGTTCCTGTTCGGAAGATATAACCCGGACACTTACAACTACGATCCCGCCACCGGCGGCTTCTTCCGGCCATATGAGATGACGGTGGCCTACGTCGGCGACACCGTCAATTCCCTGACGATCCGGACTACCGGTTCGACTCCGTACAACCAGCCGATGGCGTTCATCTCGACGGGCAACCGCAAAACGCAGGAGAGCATACACGCGGCGCTGCTGGCGGCCGGGTATCCGGATGCCATCATCAACACCGAGACGCTGCCACCTTCTCTGGTCCGGTTTGGGTATGACACTGGCGACCAGTTCCTTTTCACGATGCGCTTCGCGCTTGCGGCTGGCGGTAACCAGGCCATTAACGACTTTGAAGCCGCAGTCCAAGCCGGCGGCGTCATGCAAGTATTCCGGGTGCGGCCGAAGAGCGAGTTTCCCGCTGATCCGTTACCGGCGCCGAGGCTGCGCGCCAGGGGCACGGGCCAGACGGAAATGGATTTATACCCAACGATGGAGAAGCTTCGCCAGGCCATCCTGACCTCTTTCAGCTCGGGCAATAATGCGGAGGAACTGGACACGTTTTTGCCCGACTCGATCCCGGAGGGCTACCCGGCGATTCAGCGGGGCATCGCATATCTTGGACCGGGGAAGGACGGCTCGGCGGGTTACGGCCGGGATGCCAATTACTGGGCGTCATCCTGGTTCAATCTGGGGCCGAATGATTTCGCCATCGTCTACGGCGTGGACCACGCGGCCACCGGTAAAGCTACTTACTCCAGCGCCGCCGTGTATCTGGATCCGACTCTGGCCGCCGGGGTAGCAGACGCCAACAGTGCGGACTTCGCCTCGAACCCCGGCACCGCCAGCTCCTACCTGCCGGGCGCCCCGGGAATCGAGAAGTTTTACGTCTGGAAAGTCGCGCGGAATTGCAATGGGGAACCGGGTTGCATGGAGGCCAAAGTGGACGCGGCACATGTCGCCGCGTGCGCGCCGCCGGGTGGGATTCCGAAGATCGCGCCGGACGCTCCCGTCCGCATTGGCCTTCGCCAGTATCTCGAGCCGGCGACCAAGACAGGTCCGGCCGATGCGGAATTGCTCTATGACCGCGTAATCGTGTTCCGGGCGAAGTAGCGAAGTTCTCGCGCGGCTGCCCCTCGCGCCGGCCGGGGGACAGCCCTGTGAATCACGTGGAAAGCCATTCCGTGGAGAAGGGAGGGAAATGGCATGAAAGCGCATCCCGGCAAGGTCACTGTTGTCCTGCTTGCCGCGATCCTGCCCTGGATCGCCTTGCCGCAGGCTCCGCGCATCCCCGGCTTTACCGCCGGGAAATCAGCTTGGGAACGGGCCTACGAGACATTATTGAAGGCCATACCCGACCCCAACGTCTGCCGCCGGCACACCACGGCGCTAAGCGAACACCCCACGCTCGTCGGGTCGGACTGGGACTGGTGGAACGTCCAGTATTCGCTTGATGAGCTCCGCTCCTATGGATTGCAGCCGGAATTGAAGACTTACTACGTCTATATGCCGCTGCCCAAGACGATCCAGGTCGAGATGGTTGCGCCCACCGCCTATACCGCGAAAACCAAGGAGAACGGCTGGCCCTGGCAGCAGCACTTTGAGGATGTCGTGGTTGGGTATTGCGCCTACTCGCCGGCGGGTGATGTGACGGGGGACCTGGTCTATGTGAACTACGGCGTGCCGGAGGACTACGCCCTCCTGGCGGATCTTGGCGTCGAAGTGCGCGGCAAGATCGCCATCGCGCGTTACGGCAAAGTGTACCGGGGTGTGAAGAATGAGGTCGCACGAGAGCACGGCGCAGCCGGCTTGATCCTGTTCTCCGATCCGGCCGACGACGGCTTCGTCAAGGGACCCGTTTATCCCAACGGACCTTGGCGTCCAGCCGACGGCATTCAGCGCGGCGGCGTGATGTACCTGTTCGACTATCCTGGCGACCCGCTTACGCCGGGCTGGGCCGCGACGGAGGGCGCGCACCGGATTGATCCGGGCGGCGCTTCTAACCTGCCGCACGCGGTTCCAACTACGCCGCTGTCTTATGGGGAGGCCGAGCCCCTGCTGCGCGCCATGGGCGGTCCCGCGGTTCCCGCCGACTGGCAGGGGGGCTTGCCGTTCACCTACCACGTCGGCGCCGGCCCGGCCAAGGTGCATCTGAAGCTCGATATCGATTACCAGATCAAGCCGATTTGGGATATCGTCGTCAAGATTCCCGGCACGAAGTACCCCGATCAGTGGGTGGTTCTGGGGGCACACCGCGACGGCTGGACCTACGGATCGAGCGATAGCACCAGCGGCTTCGTCGTAATCATGGAGACGGCGCGCGCGCTGGCACAGCTTCAGCAGCAGGGTTGGCAACCCGAGCGCACCATCGTCCTGGGAGGCTGGGACGGCGAAGCATACGGCCTGCTCGGCTCCGCGGACGCGGCCCAG
>JAJYLS010000414.1 GCA_021787555.1 Acidobacteriota bacterium
CATAAGCCTCGCGTCGATGCCGGACGCCGGTGATCTCTATCGTGGTTTCGTTCCCTTGGTCGAAGAAGACTCGGTAGTCGCTACAGCGGAGACGAAAGCCGGTTTGAGGCGGTTTGACTTTTTTCACATCGCCGTTGCGGTTGGAGAGTTAACGGTGGATGCGATGGAGAATCTGAATTGCGGTCTCTCGATCGATGGCCCTCAGTTCGGCACGGGCTTCTGGCGACCAGTTGACCCCAATGCGCTCGGGGGCGGCGTCTTCCGTCACTGCTTCAGGCCGAATTCGCGCAGGATTTCATCGTGAGGGATGCCCTCACCACGAGCCAGTGAAGCACGGGCGCGGTCCAGCGCAGTGGCGGCATCGGGCGTTAGACCTTCTTCTTCCACCTGAGCCAGTGCCAGTGAGCGTGCCAAAGGCTCGTCCATGACTTCGAGCAAACTCTTAACAGCTGTCAGTTTCTCCGCAGGCAGGGCATCGATCAATGCATGGGCTTGGCGCCGTTCTTGATCTAGATCCGTTTCCATATGGTGTCCTATTGGCCTGATTTCAGTTTACGCGATTGAAGGATTAATCAGTTCTTCCTGAAACCCCTGCCGTCAGACTTCCTGATGGGCTACTGCTGTTCTCGCGAAGGAGGTCAGTGCATCGCGTGATCAGCTTGCAATTGGGACCGTTCTTTGCGCTACGTACCGCTCGACCGCGCCGCCCCAACCAGGCGACCCGACCGAAATGATCACTGCCCACTCGCAACCGTTTGGTGCGAAGTCCGAATCCGGTAATGTGCAATCAAAGAAATACTCCAGCGCGCCGATGAGCGATTCTTTCTCATGCCAGGTGGTCATCATGCAGCGCACATACGTTTCGAGTGGGTTCTCACCGACGACTTCTTGATCCATGATGTCGTGGACGCGCTCACAGTCTGGACCCCACGTACATAGATAAGCACACCCAGAACGAAGCAGGTGTCCGCAGAATTCTCGAAGTACGGTTGCGGTATACGCCGTCGCATCCATCGCACAAATGCAAGTGAAGGGCTGACTCTCGCAGGCCGGAATTGTAAAGCCGGCGCCGAGCGAGTCGAGGCTTAACAGGTACACGCTGCGCTTACTAGCAGCGTGGTATCCGAGCGAGCGCGGATGGGGCATCGGTTGATACCTGAAAGTTCATTATAGGGTTGCGTAACCGAGCGCATGTATGGCGGTCTTGTTACGATGGCGGCGCGACGCGAGAACAGGAACACGGGTTTAGAAGCGCCCTGCCTAGCGGGAGTTTACGCCTAGCGAGGCGGCTCTTCCACGGGGGCCGCCGGTAACCCTCTGAATTTGAACGGCACTCATGGCCCCGAGTGTCAGCGCTTTCCGTATTACCCTATTTGAACACCTTTGGTTCAAATGATGAGCTTTAAAGATTGACATCCGACGACAGGCGGTATAGTATCGTATTACCCTATATGGCTTCCCTCGTCGCCAAGAAAAAGGCCAACCAGCTCTACTACTACGTCGTCGAAAGCGCTCGCGTCGAAGGCAAGCCCCGCATCGTCCAGCAAACCTACCTCGGCACGGCCGAACGCGTGGCCGCCCTGGTCAAAGATCGCACCGCACCATTGCCCTTATCCGCTACCGCCATCGAGTTTGGCTTGCCAGGCGCGCTCTGGCTGGCCGCTCAACAGTCCGGAGCCTGGGAAGCGCTCCAGACCCTCTGGCCGGCGCCGCGCTCCGGACCTTCCACGGCCCACTATCTCCTGTTGGCAGCCATCCATCGCATCTGCCGTCCGGGACCCAAGACGGAGGTCGCCGACTGGTATCACCGCACCGTGCTCCATTCGCTGTGGGGACTTCCTCCCGAGCGGTTCAGCTCGCAGGCGTTCTGGGATTGTTTTGATGCCATTCAGACCGGGACTGTGGGTGTTGACGAGTTAGACCAGGCGCAGTCGCACCTGTTGGGCGCGTGGAAAGAACAGCAACTGGTCAGCCGACGCGTGCTCGCCTATGACACGACCAACTTTTACACCTATGTGGCCAGCACCAACGCCCGCAATACGCTGGCCCAGCGCGGACACAATAAACAGGGCCGGCACAACCTGCGCCAAATCGGACTGAGTTACGTCCTGGATGGAGAACATGGACTCAGCCTGTGTCATCACGTCTATCCCGGCAATGTGGCCGACGCCGAGGAACTGCCCATCGCGTTACGGCGCGTGCTGGCGCTGCTGGACCGGCACGCGATCGCTCGCGACACGGTCACGCTGGTGCTGGACAAAGGATCCGCGGCGCTGGCGAATACGCTGGAGTTGGAACAGGCGGGTGTCGGTTGGATCTCGGCCTTGCCTTGGAATCAGGCACCGGAGGAGTTGCGCGGGCGCCACGCGGGTGAATTAGAGCCTCTCAGCAGCGCGCACGCTGGCGCGCGTGCGGCCGCGGCGCCACTGGTGGTCCACGGCAAAGAGTACTTATGTGTGGTGAAGTATTCCGCCTCGTTTGCAAGCGAACAGTTGCACAGCGTGACGACCACACTCAGCAAGGCATTGCAATCCATGCGCCGGTTGGCGGTCGAGTTATCCAAGCCCGGCGGCCGGTTCACCGAGACCGGCTTGCGGCATCGCATCGGACGATGGCTATCGGGCGCCTTCGTTGCGGATCTGGTGCGCTACCAACTGGAGCATCGCGACGGGTGTTGGCATCTGCAGTTCGACTTCGACAACGCGGCGCTCCAGAACCTGGTTGTCCATCGCCTGGGCCGAACGGTGCTGTTGACCAACCGGCTGGACTGGACTGCCGAGCAGGTCGTGGCGGGCTATTCTGGTCAGCAACAGATCGAGCAGGTATTCCGCGGCTTGAAGGGCGGCGACTGGCTGGGATGGGGCCCCATGTACCATTGGACCGACAGCAAAATCCGCGTCCATGCATTCTATTGCATGCTGGGCATCTCTCTGTTGCAATACATCCACAGAAAGGCCAGCAGCGTGTGGCCCGGGCTTAGCTTGGAGGAACTGACCGACGAACTCACCCAAATCCAGCAGTTCGCGCTCCTCTATCCGCCGCAAGGCCAAAAGGGACCCAACCGCGTGGCGACCGTCCTCTCCAAGCAGACCCTGGTACAGCAAGCTCTGGCCGAGGCCATCGGGCTCAATAGCTGGCGTAGTACCCAAAATGGGTAATACGCCAGCCCTGGCGCTAACTCGTTCCCCGGCCTTGACGTAGCAGCCTCGGCGGTCCGCTCTCAGTAAACTTCCGCTAGCAGCAGCGAACCGGTAGCCATGCTTTGCAGGACGACTTCAGCCGATCGCTCAAGAATGTCGCGCACCGATTCGCCGTCGAGGGTGACCCTGGCCGGGATCGTCGCTATTTGGTAGCTGACTCGGCTTTGATACTCGAAGCGAGGCGTGTGTGGTTTCGGTTTCGAGACATCCAGTACGAAAGTGGCGGGGATAATCGGCACCGTCTTTTCCGAGTTGTTCGAGATCTTGAGGTGCGCCATGTAGAATGACGGCCGGTGAAGCGTGGCTGAGTTGATACTTGCGCGCGATCTCAGGGCTCGTCGCGCCCGCGTCGAGGGCGCACATGGCCGTGACCTTCGAATCGCGGCTGTAAACGTTTCGGGACAAATCCATTACTCACTCCATTCAATGTGTTTGTTCCCTTAACTTGGTGTCTCAATTTTGGGGTTCACTCGAGGGTGTGATGAGGCGCGCGCGTGGAATTGGAGCCGACGTCCCAGCCAGTGGCGATCCCGATGGCGGGCGGGAGCCGGTTCCGTCTCGGGCTGGCCTTGCCACTTACTCCTCAGGCCAAAGGTTCGAGTCGTTCAACGCCAGGAGCTTTCGCCTCCTTCTCAGGTGGCCTTGGTGTACGATCGATAGTAAGTGGAACAGTAGTCGCTTTTGACTTGGTGTAAAACTCCGGTCAAACACGTTGGCAAGTTGGCCGCATAGATCCTTTCCGGCGACCTTCCGGCATATCCACCGAAGCTTCTCCTCGATGTCGTGGCCGGTGATCGCATCTACGTAGGATCTGCGGTAATCCTCTCCCTCGGCCTCTGCTGACCTCT
>JAJYLS010000415.1 GCA_021787555.1 Acidobacteriota bacterium
GGTTTGCGCCGAAGCAGCGAGCGCGAAAAACGTAGCGAGCAGCAGAGCGATAGCGGCGTGCATGGCGCCATCCAGTCTATCGCCTGGAATGGAGTTAGTGGGCGGCGTGGAAGGCCCAGTAGAACACGAAGGCGCCGGCGAGGATGCGGTAGATGGCGAAGGGCACGAAGCCGTGCCTTCTCACCCAGGCCATGAACCAGGCGACCACGCCGTAGGCGACGACGAAGGAGACGAGGAAGCCGATGATGAGAAGCACCCACAGATGGCGGTTCATGGCGACGGATTCGGCGTTGCCGTGGCGCAGTGTTTTGAGCGCCTCGTAGCCGGTGGCGACGGCCATGGTGGGGATGGAGAGAAAGAAGCTGAATTCGAGGGCGGCAGCGCGCGTCATGCCGACGAGTTGGCCGCCGGCGATGGTGGCCATGGAGCGGGACGTGCCCGGCACGACCGCCGAGACAAGCTGGCAGATGCCGATCCAGATGGCTTGCGGCGTGGTCATGTCGTCCATGAAGCGCGTCTTGCCGCGATTGGAATAGACGGCGTCGACGACCCACATGATGACGCCGCCTACGATCAGCGAGCCGGCCATGAGCGAGAGGCTTTCCAGGTTCTTGCCGATGACTTTGGTGAGCAGGTACGCGGGCGCGGCGGTGACGACGAAGGCGATAAGGGTCAGCGAGAGCGGGTGGGTGAGCGGCGTGCGATCGCCGCGGGAGCCGCCGGGGAAAGTTGAGAGAAACTCGGTGATGCGATTCCAGAAATAAATGGGCAGCGTGAGGATGGCGCCGAGTTGGATGACGATGGAAAACATCTTCCAGTAGCCGCTGCCGAGGTCGAGGCCGAGCATTGCTTCGGCGATGCGGAGATGGGCCGTCGAGCTGACGGGCAGAAATTCGGTCAGGCCTTCAATGACACCGAGGAAGGTCGAGAGAAAATAATCGTTCAAACGCGGTTCTCCAAAGAGCGGTCAGAAAAAGTAGAGGACATCGGGTCGGATATGTCCGTGCTCCTCCAGACACGGCCCACAGGCCATATGGTAACCGCTCCAGCGGGCGCGGACGGCGGCCGGGATATCGATTTCGTCGGTGGGGCGGTGCTCGGTGGTGATGGCGAGGCGCGGGTGGAAGCGCGCGATGACGTCCGCGGCGCCGGCGAGCGCGGGAATTTCGGCGCCCTCGATGTCCATCTTGATGAAGTCGACGCGCGGCAGGTGGAGTTCGGCGGTGAGGTGGTCGATGGTGGTGAGCGGCGCCGTGCCGGCGTTCTTCGATCCGCTGGGATGAAGGACCACGCTATTTGCCGCGAAGTTCTGTTCTTCGACGCTGAGCGGGAGTTCGGCGTCGCGGTTCCAGACGCCCTTGGGGTAGACGATGGCTTTGCCGGCGGCGATAGGTCCGGCGAGGTTGCGGCGCAGGCATTCGATGTTGGTGGGGGCGAGTTCGATGGCGACGACGAGGCCCGCGCCGGCGGCGAGCGCCTGGCGGGAGAAATCGCCGTCGCTTGCGCCGCAATCGAGCACGATGTCGCCGGGATGGATGAAATGCTCGCCCTGGCCGTAGACGTGGCGCTCGATTTCGGCCAGGTTGAAGGGGAGCACGTAGCGGTTGCCGGCGGGGATCCAGAAGTCGCCGCCGGGCGTTTGCCACAACTCGAGCGCACCGTCCTTTTTCACGAAGTGCATGGCGTGAAGGATGCGGTCCTTGACGGCGATCTGCTCGCGTTCGTTGGCGGCGCTTTGGAGCGCCATGCCGAGCGGACAGACGGGGCTGTGGCCGGTGGCAACCAGAACGAGCAGGCGGAAGGGCGGATAGTGGAGCCAGAGAGCGGCCGCGACGGCCACCACGGCCAGTCCGGTTACCAGAATGCGTTTCATGGAGGGCGCGTTACTCGGCCGGGGCAGGCTTATAGAGCGTCTCCATCTGCGAGCGCAGCTTATCGAGGCAGGCCTTCTTGGTGTAAAGCATGTGTCCGGCGTCGCAGTAGATCAGCGACACGTTTTTGCGCAGCGTGCCGTCAAGCTGCATGTGATGTACGGTGTACTCGGTGGCGAAGAACGGCGTGGCTAAGTCGAAATAGCCGTTGGCGATGAGCACGTGGAGGCTGGGGTTCTGCGTGATCGCCTCGCGCAGGCGGACGCTGACGTCGACAAAGCGATTCTGATATTCGGCGTAGCTCCAGGGGCGGACACGGCCGGTGAGGATCTCGTAGGGTAGGTCGCTTTCGTAGTTCAACGTGGTGCGTACGTAGTTATTGAACATGTTGGTGTAGGCGCCCTGCACGGAGGCGTAGCTGGGGTCGTAGTCGAAGCGGCCGGCGGCGGCGTTGGACGGAATTCCTTCCAGGCGGCTGTCGTAACGGCCGATGGTGCGGCGCTCGGAGCGGAGCAGTTCGGAGAAGAACTGGAAGTCGCTGACCCGCAGATTCGAGAGTTGGATGTAGGATTCGGAAAGTCCGGTGAAGCGGGCGAGTTTCTTTGCGGTGGCGTCGCGCTCGGCGGGGGTGAGGCTGTCGCCTTTCATGAGCGCGAGCGTGTAGTCGCCGCCGGCGAATTCGCGCGCCTGCTGGACGGCCTGCGCCACGTCGCCGTGCTGGAGGTCGGCGGGCAGTTTCTTGTGATACCAGGCGGCGGCGGTGAAGCTGGGCAGGAAGAAGATATAGGGCAGGTCGTTACCGGGCGTGGCCTCGAGCGTTTCGAAATTGAGGACGGTGGAGATGAGCGTGATGCCGTTCAGGTAGATGCCCTCGTGTTCGAGCAGGTATAGAGAAAGGCCGGCGGCGCGCGTGGTGCCGTAGCTTTCCCCGGCGAGGTATTTTGGCGAACTCCAGCGGTCGTAACGGGTGAGGTAGAGGCGGATGAATTCCGAGACCGAGGCGAGGTCCCCTTCGAGGCCGTGGAACTGTTTCGGGTCTGCGCCGGGCGCGGGGCGGCTGAAGCCGGTGCTGACGGGATCGATGAAGACCATGTCGGTGATGGGCAGCAGCGTGTCGTCGTTATCGACCAGGCGGTAGGGAGGCTGGGGCTGCGTGCCGTCGGGGCCCATCTCGACGCGCTTGGGGCCGAAGGCGCCCATGTGAAGCCAGACCGAGGAGGAGCCGGGGCCGCCGTTGAAGATGAAGGTGATGGGCCGCTTCGATTTATCCGGCGCGTCGTCGCGCGTGTAACTGATGAAGAACATGCTGGCGCGGGGCTTCCCTTCCTCTTCCTTGAGCACCAGCGTGCCGGCGAGCGCGGTGTAGGGAATCTTCTGGCCGGCGGCTTCGATGGTGTGCTGCGTTTTTTGGATCTTCTCTTCGGCCGGGGGCGCGGGGAATTTCGAACTTTCGGCCACGGGGGCCGGCGCGGCGGGCGGTGCTGGCGCTGCTGGCGCGGGCGCGGCGGGGGGCGGCGGAGGGGCTTGGCGCCGCTGCGCTTGCGCGCTCACCAGGGAAGCCATCGAGAGGATTGCGAAGCCCCAGGCAGGGCGGGGAAGCCGGGTGGGAAAAAACAATTGAGGGTCTCCTTGTTTTTAATTTCAGCTCGTTGGCCGCTCCCTTGCCGGGGCGGTGGCGGAGTAATCGGCGCGAAGCCGCGCGGCGTAATCGCGCATGAGTTCGTCCACGCGGGCCGAGTGGGGCGAGCGGACGATCAGCCCGGCGTGATGCTGCTTTTCCATGCGCCAAACGACTTCAGGCGCATCAAAGCCCGCGCCGTCATCTTCAACCGTCGCCGTCACTTCATCTGAATCGAAAGATATTCTCACCGCAACATTTTTCGCGCGTGCGTGCTTTGCCACATTGCGCAGCGACTCTTGCACAATGCGGAAAAGCGCCAGTTCGCGTTCGGCGTCGAGCCGCGTTTCCTTTCCCTCCACCGCGAAACTCGCCTGGGACTCGCGCGCTAACATCTCCATTGCGGGAATCAAGCCCAAATCCGTCAGGTACGTCGGACGCAGATCGCGCACAAAGCGACGCACCGATGCCAGCGTGTCGGTCAGCAATTCCTTCAGTTCCGCCATCTTCGCGGCGGCGAGCGCAGGGTCTTTGGTCAATGCTTTCTGCGTCATTT
>JAJYLS010000082.1 GCA_021787555.1 Acidobacteriota bacterium
GGACGGGATGGCGCAAGGGTCGGGGCGGAGCATTCCGGCGTTCCATCTGCTGGAGGCACTGGATGCGATGCGCGACCTTTTCGTGCGCTATGGGGGGCACAGCCACGCGGCGGGGGTGACGCTGGAGCCGGAGCGGGTGGAAGAATTTCGCGAGCGATTCAACGCCTACGCGGCGGCGCGGCTGAGGCCGGAGGATTTGCAACCGCGGGTGGAGATCGACGCGGCGCTCGAATTGCGCGAGATCACGGAGCGCAGCGTAGCGGAGGTGTTTGCGCTGGCGCCGTTTGGGCACGGCAATCCGCCGCCGGTATTCGCGGCACTGGACGCGGAGGTGGCGGGGCCGCCGGCGGCGCTGGGAGAAAAGCACTTGAAGTTGATGCTGCGGCAGAACGGGCGGGTGCTGGCGCTGAAGGCGTGGAACTTCGCGGAGCGGGCGGAGCAAGTGGCGCGCGGGGCGCGGGTGGACGCGGCATTCACGCTGGAGGAGGACGGGTTCGCGGCCGGAGGATGGTCGGCCACGCTGCGAGACGTGCGGCCGGCGGAGCAGGCGCGAGAGGTGGAGGCGTAGGGCGGGAAATCGGCACAGCTCGCGATAAGCTCCCGAAACGTGGCGGCAGCGGCGCGTGGTCTTCAGCGGCCGTGTTGAGGCGGTCTCCCTTCATTTTGAAGATGCCACAACGCGTCCGAGACTGGTCCAGATGCATTATGTGAAGGACGAGTTGATTCCATTGGAAGCTGCATGAAATTGCCGCGTGGGGTCTCAGCCGATCGGCTGATCCGGCGCTGGAACAAGTCGGATACGAGGTCCGGTACGCTTCACGGGATTCTCGCCGAGGTCGCGTTCATGCGCTCCACTACCATCGAATCGATTTCCGAATTGCTCTGAAAAGGAGAGCGGGTTGACTCGGCGCCCGTCGCCGGGAGCCCGCGGCGGGGCTATCCTCTTGAGAGGGGGTGATTCTGATGCAAGCTTCCCAGGACGTGCAATACGGATTCGTTGCCGCCGTAGACATTCCATTTGAACAGGCGGTGGAGAGGCTGGAAGCAGGCCTCACGAAGGAGGGATTCGGCGTACTGTGCCGGATCGACATCCAGGCCAAGCTGAAAGAGAAGCTGGGGGTGGAATTCCCGCGCTACATTATTCTGGGCGCGTGCAATCCGCCGCTGGCGAACCAGGCGTTGCGGGAGGAGATCAACCTGGGACTGCTTCTACCGTGCAATGCCGTCGTGTATGAGCGCGATGGAAAGGTGTTCGTGGGAGCGGTGGACGCGATGAGGCTGCTCTCGGTAGTGGGCAAACCCGCGATGGAACCCATGGCGCAAGAAGTGAACGAGCGGCTGCGCCGCGCGGTGAATCACGCTGCCGGGGCAGGCGCGAGGTGAGTGTATGAGTGAAGTATCGGTGTCCCCGATTCACGAGCTACGGCCCAGGATCATTGAGAAGCGGGAGCGGCTCGAGGCGGCCGCGCGGTCGGTTTCCGCGGAGTACCTGAACGGGCTGCTGGCGGAGGTCGATGCCGCGCTGCTGCGGATCGACGACGGGTCGTACGGGACCTGCGAGGCTTGTCATGGGGCGATCGAGGCCGATCGGCTGGCGCAGAATCCGCTGGAGCGATTCTGCCTGGACCACCTCAACGCGGAGCAGCGGAGGGCGCACGAGCAGGACCTGGAACTAGCCACGCAGATCCAGACGCGGCTGCTGCCGGCGCGGGAGATTGCCGCCGAGGGGTGGCGGACGCACTACCGGTATCAGCCGGCCGGCATGGTGGGCGGAGATTATTGCGACATTGTTGCTTCGGCCGATGAGAGGTCGCTCTTCTTTGCGCTGGGGGACATTGCGGGCAAGGGCGTGGCGGCATCCTTATTAATGACGCACCTGACGGCGATCTTTCGGAGTCTGCTGTCGCTGGATTTGCCGCTGCCCGAGCTGATGGGGCGCGCGAACCGCCTGTTTTGCGAGAGCACTCCGGACACGCACTATGCCACGCTGGCGGCGGGCCGCACGACGGAAACGGGCGTGGACCTGTGCAATGCCGGCCATTGCCGGCCGGTGGTGCTGCGGTGCGACAGAACGGAGATGGTGGATTCCGGCGGATTGCCGCTGGGTCTTTTCTGTGGCGGGCAATACGCGATCCGGCACATCGCGCTGGATCGCGGCG
Source organism: Acidobacteriota bacterium (assembly GCA_021787555.1). Lineage (GTDB taxonomy): Bacteria > Acidobacteriota > Terriglobia > Bryobacterales > Bryobacteraceae > JAJYLS01. Next base: position 2,160 of record JAJYLS010000082.1, read on the forward strand.
ACAGCCTGGTGCTGTACTCCGACGGGATTACCGAGGCGCAGGACGCGGAGGGCAACGAGTACGCGGAGCAGCGGCTGATCGCCGTGTTGCAGGCCCACGCGGAACAGGGCGCCGCGGCGATGGCCGGAGGCGTGCTGGGGGATGCCGTGCGTTTTCGCGGCTCGGGTCCACAACAGGACGATATGACGGTGCTGGTGGTGACCCGGCAGGAGTGAGGGGCAACGCGGTGCGGCGCCGCTACGCGGGCGGCAGCGGGACGGGACTCCCTACCCGCGAAGGGCCGTTCCGGGGAGCAGAAACTCAACAGCCACGGCAGGACGAGCCTGCCACCGCGTCAGAAATCGCGGTAGTATAAACCCTTTCAGACCCTTTGGTCTCAATTTCGTCAGGCGAAAGGAGAGTATGTCCCACGGCAAGCTTGCCGTACTGCTTTGTTCCTGCTCGTTGATGTTCGGTCAGGATTTTCGGGCCACGATTACCGGCCAGGTAACGGATGCCAGCGGCGCTGCGATTGCCGGCGCCAAGGTGCGCGCGATTCAGCGCAGCACCAATCAGGCCAGCGAGGCTACAACCAATCAAGATGGTTACTACACCCTCACTTACCTTCCACCGAGCACTTACGATGTGGAAGTGAGCGCCGACGGTTTCGAGAAAGCGGTGAGCACGAATATAACGCTGATGGTGGCGGAAAAGCGCGACTTGCCGTTCCGGTTGGTGCCAGGGAACGTCCGCACGGAAGTCAGAGTCACGGCCGATGTGCAGGAGGTCCAGAGCGCGGATGCCTCGGGCGGATTGAACTTCGACGCGCTGCAAACCTCGGAATACCCGATCAACGGACGGCAAGTGTACATGTTGATGGACCTCACCCCCGGGGTGCAGTTCACGCAGGAAAATTTCGGCCCCAACGGTTACGGCGGAACACGGCCGTGGGACACTTCCAACGCGTATGTCATGAGCGGCGGCGTGCAGGGCAGCAACAGCTTTTCGCTGAATGGCGCTCCGGTCAGCCTCACGGGCACATGGCAGCTCTCTCCCAATCCCGACGCCGTGCAGGAATTCAAGGTGATGACCAACACGTACGACGCGCAGATTGCAAGGAGCGGCGGAGGGAGCGTCAACACGACCTTGAAATCCGGCACGAACAACTGGCACGGCACGATGTACGAGTACGTGCGGAATACGGTGTTCGACGCCAACTCGACGCAAAACAACCAGGCCGACGAGCCGCGCGGCAAACACATCACCAACAATTTCGGCGGGACCGCCGGCGGGCCGCTGCGCAAAGACCGGGATTTCATCTTTTTGAGTTTCGACGGCTACCGCGAGCGCCAGCCGTACCCGGTGATCGCGGACGTGCCGCCGATGGACCTGCGGGACGGGCAGCACTTCAGCGAATACAAGATGAACATCTACGATCCGCTCACGGTGCGGCCGTGCGGCGCGTCGGATCCGGCCGCCTGCATGTCGAACGGGGGCTATATGCGCGCCCCCTTTCCCGGGGACGTGCTGCCTCCCAGCCGGATGAGCCCAATCGGCGAGAAGATCCTGTCTTTCTATCCGGCGCCCAACCTGCCCGGGCTGACGCAGAACTTCGATCTGGGCGGCAACACCGGCAGGAACCGCACGGACCAGCCGATCGGCCGCTGGGACCACATGATCGGGAGTACGGACCGACTCAGCGCGACCGTAACGTTTCAGCACGGATATTCCTACCGCAACCGGACGGGCATTCCGGGACCGGCGGCCAGCGGAACGATGTGGCAGCAACGCACCGACCAGAACTATATCGCCAATTACACGCATATTATCTCGGGCTCCGCGCTGCTGGACGTGCGCGCGTCCTTCGGCCGGTATACGAACTATGCGCCGAACGCCGACACCAGTTCCGGCATTTCCACGAAGGATTTGGGAATGACGAACATGCTTCAGGCGCCCGCGGCCTCCACCAACTACCCGCCGCGGGTCACCGTGGATCAGTTCAGCAACCTGTTCGGGAACAACGCCAACCTGTACACCTGGGAGACGGACAACCAATGGAACGTGGCTCCGAGCGTCTCGCTGACGCGCGGCACGCAAACGATCAAGACTGGCGTTGACCTGATCTATGCCGGTATCGGCACGGGCAGCATCGGCCTAGCGAACGGGCAGTTTGCCTTCAGCCGCGCCGGCACGCAGCACTATCCGCTGCGCGCCGGAGGCGTCTCGGACGGCGCGGGAGTCGCCGGCCTGCTGATGGGCGTGCCCGGCAGCGGGTTCGTGGATTGGAACGACACCTTCTACCGAACCTGGCCGTACTGGGGCGTGTTCGTGCAGGACGATTGGAGAGTCACCTCCAGCCTCACGCTGAACCTCGGGCTGCGCTATGACGTGCAGATTCCGTTCAAGGAGCGCTGGAACCGGGTGAACGCGGGCTTCGATTTCAACACCGTGAATCCGCTGAGCGACCAGATTCTGGCGGCATGGAACACGAAGAAGGCAGCCTGGGACAAAGCCAATCCCACGCGGCCGTACTATCCGGCGCCTCCCGCCGCCATTATGGGCGGGGAAGCTTTCATCCAGCCCGGCGGGCCGCGGCGCATCTATCAAACCGATTGGACGGATATCCAGCCGCGCATCGGGCTGGCCTGGCGGTTCGCGCCCGACACCGTGCTGCGCGCGGGCTTCGGCATTTTCTATAGAACCGCCACGGAAATGGGCAACACGGACGGCTTCAGCCAGCAGACGACTTACAATGCGACGCCCGACGGCTTCACTTACAACACTCCACTGACCGGCCCCTACTCGTTGGCCGATCCTTACCCGGACGGCCTGGTGTCTCCTTCCGGATCGCAGCTCGGGTTGCTCACGGCGATGGGCGACGCGGTCGCGTTCGACGGCTCGCAGCGCGTGATTCCGCGGACTTATCAGTACTCGTTCGGGCTGCAGCGGATGATGCCCGGGCAGGTGCGCATCGACGCATCTTACGTCGGCAGCATCACCGTGCACGACACGATGAATTACAACATGGATTACGTGCCGCTGGCGACCTACCAAGCGGGCAATAAAACGAACGCTATCCTGAATACCAGCGTGCCCAACCCGTTCTTCGGGATCCTGCCCAAGAACTCGACCTTCGGAGCGTCGTCGACGATTTCCGCGCTGGACCTGAACTTCCCCTATCCGGAATTCAACGGCGTCACCATGGGGACCAATCCGTGGGGCCGCTGGCGCTACGACGCGCTGCAACTTCGCGCGGAGAGGCGCTTCCTGGGATCCGGCAGCGCCGCCGGGAGCGTCACCATGGTGCTGGCCTACAGCTTTTCCAAGGCTTTCGACATGAGCCACCGCCTGGTGAACTGGGACCTCACGCAGCCGGCGGTGCACGAGTTGACGCAGTTCGACAAGCCGCAGAGCGTGGCTTTCAGCGGCGTATGGGAAGTGCCCTTCGGCAAGGGCCGGCATTTTCTGACGGCGCCGCCGAAGGCGTTGTCGCCGGTCGTCAGCGGCTGGACGGTCTCGTGGATCTATCGGTACAACTCGGGCTACCCGGTGGCGGGCATGAACTATCAGTACACGTGTTCGCAGAGCATGCTGGTCTCGAACCAGAGCCACGACCACTGGTTCAACAACGACCCGAGTTGCTGGAGCGCGCTGCCGCTGTATACGATCCGCAACGTTCAGGACCGCTATCCCTGGCTGCGGCAGATGGACAACTCCACCCTGAACGCCGCCATGGACAAGACGTTCTTCCTGAGCGAGCGATGGAGGTTCACGTTCCGGGCGGAAGCCTTCAACGTGATGAACCATCCGCTGTACGGCGCTCCGGACACGAACCGGACGGACGCCCGCTTCGGCATGCTGCCGCTGGGGCAGCAGAACTTTCCGCGGTATTTCCAGTTGTCGGGCAAGGTGGGGTTCTGAGCGGAGGCGCGATTCGCGGACCGCTGCAAAGCTCATCGAAGACCTGCGGCTGGGAGCGATAGAGAACCTCACGCGGCGCTGGACCCTCACGGAAATGGTTATCAACCTGTGGCTGACAACCAGGAATGACGCGGTGTACGCGTCCAGCGGCGCGGCGGCCATCGCGGCCGATCCACGCGCTACGAGCAGACATCTCGGCTCGGAACTGGATCTGATCGGCACATTCAAGCAGAACGCCCATGTGACGTACGGCGCTGGTTTTGCCCATCTGTTTACCGGCGCTTTCCTCAGGAAAGCCACATCGGGCCAGAACTACACCTATTCGTTCGGGTACGTGACGTACGTGTTCTGATAGCGAAAGCCCCGGCGACACGGCGGCAGGTCGCTTGACACAGGACTAGGCCAGATTTTAATATAAGTGTTAGTTGCATCTATAAAACCTGTGTACTCGAAAGGAAGAACCAACCCGATGCGAATTGCCATTCCCATTGCGGGCGAACGCCTTGCCCAGCACTTCGGCCACTGCGAGAAATTCGCGCTCGTGGACGTCGATCCGGTTACGAAGCGGACCACCGCATCGACCGAGGTCGATGCTCCGGAACACCAGCCGGGGCTCCTGCCGCCATGGCTGAAAGAGCGGGGTGTGGACCTGGTCATCGCCGGCGGCATGGGCGGGCGCGCGCATTCCCTTTTTGAGACGGTTTCGATCAAGGTCCTCACGGGTGCGCCTTCCGAAACCGCGGCTACTTTGGTCCAGCAGTACCTGGATGGCAGGCTGATCACCGGTGAAAACGCCTGCGATCATGACGGCCACGCGTGCTGAATCCGCCCGCCGATTGAGACTATGGCCAGAAAGAGAGTCGTGATCGTTGGAGGTGTAGCCGGCGGCGCATCGTGCGCGGCACGCCTTCGGAGGCTGGATGAAAGCGCCGAGATTATCATGCTCGACCGCGGCTACTACGTCTCCTTCGCCAATTGTGGACTGCCGTACTTCGTGGGGGACGTGATCCAGCAGGAGTCGAAGCTCCTGTTGGCCAGCCCGGACCTGTTCCGGGACCGCTTCAATATCGAGGTTCGCCTGCGGACTGAAGCCATCGGGATCGATCGGACGGCACAAGAACTGGTTGTCCGCGAACTCGATAGCGAGCGCGAGTATCGCCAGCCGTACGACGTCCTGGTGCTCTCGCCGGGCGCTTCGCCTATTCGTCCGCGCTTGCCCGGCATCGACCTTCCGGGCATTTTCACCGTGCGCACGCTTCCCGACAGCGAGGATATCCGGGATTGGATCGAATCGCGGGCTCCCAGGCGGGCGGTTGTGGTTGGCGGCGGTTTCATCGGGTTGGAAATGGCGGAGAATCTCGCTCACCGGGGAATCGACGTCACGATCGTGGAGATGGCGGAGCAGTTGCTGCCTCCTCTCGATCCGGAAATGGCCGAATACGTCCACCGCCGCGTGGAAAAGCATGCCCGCGTCCGTTTGGGCGATGGAGTTGCCGGATTCGAGCAGGCCGCGGATGGCAGCCTGGTGGTGCGGACGCAGGCCGGTGCGGCATATGAAGCCGGCATGGTGGTTCTTTCCATCGGCGTGTTCCCGGAATCGGGTCTCGCGCGCGCGGCGGGACTGGAGATCGGCGAACGAGGCGGCATTCGCGTCGACTCGCGGATGCGCACCAGCGATCCCCATATCTGGGCGGTGGGGGACGCCGTGGAGGTCAAGAACCGCCTTACGGACAGATGGGAACTGGTTCCCCTGGCCGGGCCGGCCAACCGGCAGGGCCGGATTGCCGCGGACGTCATCTGCGGGCGCGATTCACACTTCACCAGCGCCCAGGCCACGGCGGTCTGCGGCTTTTTCGGGATGACAGCGGCCCAGACCGGCGCCACGGAGAAGACGCTGCGCCGGGCGGGCATGAACGATTTCCAGGCGGTCTACCTGCATCCAAACCAGCACGCCGGGTATTATCCGGGGGCCAAACGGATTCATCTGAAGGTGCTGTACCGCGCTTCGGACGGCCTTCTGCTGGGTGCCCAGGCCGTCGGGGAAGAGGGCGTGGAGCGGCGGATCGATGTGATCGCAATGGCGATCCAGATGGGCGGTACGATCTTCGATCTGGAAGAAGCGGAACTGTGCTACGCGCCGCAATACGGCTCGGCGAAAGACGCCGTGAACATGGCCGGCATGGTCGCGGGAAACGTGATGCGCGGCGATGTGGCGCTCGCCTCCTGGGCCGAATTGAAAACCACGGAGGCCTTCATACTGGATGTCCGCGAGGTGGAGGAGGTCCGCGCGGGCTGCATAGAGGGAGCCGTTAATATCCCCCTGGGCAAGTTGCGGGCAAGAGTCAACGAGTTGCCGCGCGACCGGGAGATCTGGGTCTACTGCCGGGCCGGCCACCGCTCCTACTATGCCTGCCGGTTCCTGGCGCAAAACGGCTTCCGCGTGCGGAACCTTCCCGGCGGGTATCTCACCTATCGAGCCTGGTACGCAACATCCCAGAGCGCGTCGGTGGATGCGGTCGCCGCCGAGGTCACGCCGTAACCGAGGGCGTCACTCCCTCGCGGCCGCGGGTCGGAATTCGCAAGCCTGGTCAAAAGAGGAATTTCAAGGCGAACTGGATCTCGCGGCCCGGTCCGGCGCTGTTGACGATCCCGGCGGTGGGCTGGTCGATGGCCGCGGCGGGAGGCCGAACACCGGATGGTTCATCGCGTTGAAGAACTCGGCGCGAAATTGCAGGATGTGTGTTTCACCGGGCATGGCGAATTCTTTGAAGAGCGAACTATCCAGCATGACCGCGCCCGGTCCCGTGAGGATGTCGCGCCCGGAGTTGCCGAAGCGATAATCGGTGGGCGGAACAACCGCGAAGGCGGCCGGATCGAACCAACCGTTGATGGTCGGATTGGGGACGGTACCGGAGGCCAGGCGGTCGGGGCGCGTGGCGAAGCCCTGCTGGATATTCGACTTGGAAACCGTCGGCGTGAACGGCAGACCGCTGTACACCTCCATCAGGCCATTGATCTGCCAGCCGCCCAGGAGGAGGTCCTCGGCCCGGCTCAGGTGGCCGCCGAACCGATGGCCGCGGCCGAACGGCAGCTCGTAAACTAGGTCGTTGCTCCAGGTATAGGCGCGATTGAATGACGACAGCCCGCGCTCGGCCGGCAGGTCGCGCGAATTCTGCGGCTGCACCGTGCCGAAGGAGGCATCGTCGATGGACTTCGACCAACTGAAGTTTGAGCGGAACGAAACGCCGTTTGAAAAACGCTTGCGCAGCGAAACCTGCAAAGCGTTGTAGATGGAGTTGGCACCCAGGTTTTCATAGAGCACCTGCGACAGCCCCGGATAGGGAACGATGTTGCCGGCGGCGGTGCGGATCCACTGGTCGAGGTTCGAGAGCTGGTTCTCGTGGGTGCCCTTGGTGCCGACATAGCTGATATCGAAGCCGAGGGACTGGCTCAGTTCGTGGGAGATGGTGATGTTCCAGTCCTGCATGTACTCGGTAGGATTCTGCATATCCCAACCGTTCGGACTGGTCGCGCCCGGCGCCTTGCCGGCGAAAGTGGATGGGAACGGATCGGCGAGGGTCAGCAGTCCGGCGCGGGGCGCCTGGTAGAGCTGGATCTGCGTAAACGGATAAGCCGTGGCGCCCAGGAATCGGTACATGGTGTACTGCAAATCGAATCCGTAGAAAATGCCGTAGCCGCCGCGGGCCACGGTGTTGGGCGTCACACGCCATGCGAGCCCGAGCCGCGGGCTGAAGTTGCGATAGTGCGTGTCCATCAACGCGCGCGGGTAGCCCGGCGTGCCGGCGAGAACGGACTTGCCCAGCGCGGGATCGAAATTCGCCCAGCGGTTGTATTTCCTCATGGCGAATCTCCTGCTGCCTCACTCGATTCTCCTTGCACCGCGCCCCGAGGAAGTCCAAGTCCCCACGAGGACGCGCCTCGCCCGCGTATCACGTTACTGATACCGTATCTGAATGATATTTCGCACAGACGCTCCTGTCAACCGGCACCCACCCGGTTGCCCTTCGGTAGGATATCAGCATTTTGATATACTGTTCTGGAGACCTACCGAAAAGGGACCGACAAGGGTGGAAAAATATATCGTTCCCTCGCTTGCGCGAGCCTTCGAAATCCTGGACATGCTGGCCATGAGCAGCGTGGGGCTGACCAAGATGGAGATCGCCCAGAGCCTGAGTATCCCTTACAGCACCGCGTTCAACCTGCTCAACACCATGGACCGGCACGGCTACGTCCGCAAGGAGGAATCCACCGGCAAGTACTATCTGGGCCTGAAGCTGCTCTCGATGTGCAGCATCCAGATCAAGGACGTGAGCCTGCGCGACACCGCCAGCCCCGTGCTGGAGGAGTTGGTCCGGGAGACCGGCCTGACGGCGCATCTGGCCATCCTGGACCGCGGGGAGGCCATCTACATCGACAAGAAAGAGCCCGACGGCTTCCTGAAGATCAACTCCTGGATCGGCAAGCGCAACTTCGTCCACACCTCCGCGGTCGGCAAGGTGCTGGTGGCGTGCCGCAGCGCCGAGGAGATCCGGGCGATCTGGGAACAGGGATTGCCGAAGCGCACCGGCCAGACGATCACGGCCTGGAGAAAGTTCAAGGGCGAACTGAAGGCGACGCTTCAACGCGGCTACGCCCTGGACCTGGAAGAAGACGAAGTGGGTGGGCGCTGCATCGCCGCGCCGGTTTACGATGCCGCGGGGGGGCTCACGGCGGCAGTGGGGCTTTCCGGCATCGTGTCGCAGATCCCCGACGAGCGCATCCCGAAGCTGGCCGAACTGCTGTGCGCCCGGGCCGGCGAGATTTCCCGCAGGCTGGGATACCGCCCGCCGGAGGAACCGTTGATGGAAGTTCCCCTCAAGCGCAAGGCTGCGCGCCGCGGCCGATGAAGCGCGCGGCCCTCGACTTGCATTACTTCCCGGGGCAGTGCCCCCTTCCTCCCGGCGCACCGCACGGAAGACATGGTCCAGTTCGGCCGCCTCGCGTTCCAGACCGGGCTCGTCCGTACGACACGGCTGGAATTCCAGGCTGCCGCACTTCGGAACCGGCGCTTCCGCGGAGTGGCCGGGGAGCACCGGCAACTCCAACTCCGACGGATGCCGCGCCGAACTGTAGACGGTGTTCACGCCCGAAAGCATCACCGGCGTGAACCCCCAGTTGGCAGCGGAATGGCGTTGGGCGCCATGATGGAAAGCTCCAGCGCATGCCCGCGCCGCAGCACGTACCCCACCGGGAAGAACGGAATTTCGATTTCGTAGACGTCGCCGGGCGCCAGGTCCACGACGCGGTCGTGTTGCATGTAGGGACTGTGCGGCCGCGACCGCTCGGGATCGAGCTTCCGGTGCGACGCGCGCAGGAACCGGCGCTGCACGTACATCAATTTGCGGTCGGGTCCGACATCGTGCAGCGCCACCATGAAATCGGTGTCCTTCTGCTCCGCGCTGACGTACAGCTTCAATAAGGGCGCTCCCATGATCGCCAGGTCTTCCGGCGCGGGGGCGGTGCGGTAGCTCAGCGACCCGATGGGCGCAGGCGGCGCGGCGAATGTCCCATCGGTATAAACCACCTCCGTGCCCGCGGGGTAAACATAGGAGCGCAACGCGTTCGCCGTGCCCTGGGGTTTGGCGCGGTCCAACTTGCCGGAGGCGGTCAGATACAGGCTGCGCCACTCGACCTCGGGAACCGGCCAGTTGGAGAATCCCCATTTCCAGGCGGGTGTTGCCTGCCTTGCTTCCTAGTGCGTGTCGAACCAGATCTGCGCCGGCAGTTCGCGGTCGATGCCGTTCTGCTCGCCTTTGAGCCAGCGGTCGTACCAGCGGAGGCGTTCGGCTATGGATGCCGAGAACGTGTACGCACCGTGCCCGCCATTGGTGAAGATGAGCTTTTGGGGAACGCGCAGGCGTGCGAAGATGCGGCCCGGCCTGCGGTCGCCGACCTGCTGGTCCTGCCAGCCCTGGATGAGCATCGTAGGCACGGCGATTTGCGAGGCGCGCTCCGTAAAATCCGAATCCGCCCAGAACGCGTCGCGCCGCGGATGCTGGCGCATCAGTTCGTACGTGTTGCTGGCCGGCAGTTGCCTGGCGCGGTTGGCGGCGCACTCCCGATCGCCCAGCTTCTCGCGGAACTCCACGCCTACTTTGGAAACGTCAGGCTGCGTATAGTAGGTCCACTGCGCCATGAACCCGAAATTGAAGATCCCGCCCGGATAAGCGGAGTCGGTCTAGCCGTCGCTGACGATGCCGCCCATGGCCAGCACCTTGAGATGCTTCGGGCGAAGCGGCCCCACCATCAATTGGGTGATCCCCGAATAGGAATTGCCGAACATCCCGACATTGCCGTCGCTCCACAGCTGCGTGCCGGCCCATTCGATCACTTCGGCGCCATCCTGAACCTGAATGGGTTCCCGGATGCGATGGAATTGACCCGAGGAACACCCGGTTCCGCGCACATTGACCATCATTACGGCATAGGCATGCTGGAGGTAGAGCGGTTCCTCCACCTTGAACTGCGTGCCGCCGCCCCAATACGGCTCGTACTTCACCAGTACGGGAAAGCGGCCGGCCGCGGCCGGCTTGTACAGGATGTATGCCAACCGGGTGCCGTCGTGCAGCGGAATATATCCGATCTGCGGCGGCTGCACGGCCATCGCCAGCAGCGGGAAAAGCAATCCGGCCAACACCCATTTCATAATTCCCATCTGTCGCCTCTCATTTTGCGTGCAACTTCTGAAAAACCTGGTCGAGATCGTGCGCCTCTTTTTCGAGGCCGGATATGTCCTTGCGGCACGGCTGCAAGACCCGCGACCCGCACGCCGGTGCTGGCGCTTCGGCGCGCCTGTTTGGAATCACCGGCAGGTCCAGGCGGGACGGATATAGCGCCGTTTGATAGATCGTGTTCACTCCGGAAAGCGAGACGGGTATGAATCCCCAGTTTGGTAGCGGAATGGTGGGCGGCGCCATGATCGAAAGTTCCAGCGAGTGGCCCTTGCGCAGCACATGGCCGACCGGGAAGATCTGCACCTGGATTTCATAGATGCGGCCCGGCACCAGTTCCTGCACGCGGTTGTGCGGATGGAACAGCTCGTGCGGCTGCGAGTTCGCCGGATCGATCGCGCGGTGGGAGGCGCGCAGGAAACCGCGCTGGAGATACAGCACCTGCCCCTCCGGGCTGACGTCGTGCAGCGCCACCATCAGATCGGTATCCGCGCGTTCCGCGCTCATGTGCAAGGTCAGGAGCGGCGCCCCCAGGATTACCGTGTCCTCGGCCGCCGGCGCGGTGCGGTAACTCAGCGAACCGATCGGCAGCGGCGGAACGGCGAAGGTGTCGTTGGTGTATACCACCTCCGAACCGGCCGGATACACATAGCTGCGGATCCCGGCCTGTGGCCCGCCGGAGTACGCGCCTGGAGTTTGCCGTCGGTTGTCAGATAGAGCGAATGCCAGCGCGTCTCCGGCGGCGGGAACGAAGCGAACTTGCAGACCCACGACGGCTTGGCGTCGCCGGCGCCCTCGGCCGTTTCGAACCAGATCGAAACGGGCGGTTCGCGGTCGATGCCGTTTTGCTGGCCCTTCAACCAGCGGTCGAACCAGCGGATCCGCTCGGCGCGCATGGCGGCGGTCTGATAAAAGCTGTGCGTTCCGTTGGAAAGAATGATGCGCTTAGGCGCGCGGATGCGCTCGAACATGCGGATGGGGCCGCGGATGCCGGCCTGCTGATCCTGCCACGCCTGCGCCAGCAGCACCGGCGCCTGGATGCGGTCCACCGTGTTCTCCCATTCCAGGTGTTGCCACCAGGCGTCGCGCAGCGGATGGTTACGATCTGGATGTAGGTGTCGCCCGCGGGCAACTGGGCCGCGCGGTGCCGCGCGCACATGCGATCGCCGGCGGCCTCGCGCAGTTGCACGCCGACCGCGGAAACATCCGGCTGGGTGTAATAGGTCCACTGCGCCATAAATTCGAAGTTAAAGATGCCGCCGGCATAGGCCACGTCGGTATAAAGGTCTCCGGCGGTGCCCCCCGCGGCCAGCGCCTTGACGTGCGGCGGCCGCAGACTGCCCACCATCATCTGGGTGACGCCGGAGTAAGAGTTGCCGTACATCCCCACGCTGCCGTTGCTCCAGGGCTGCGCGGCGGCCCACTCGATCACCTGCGCGCCGTCCTGCGCCTCGGGCTCCTCAAACATGCTGTGAAAAATGCCGCTGGAACAACCCGTGCCGCGCGCGCTGACTCCCAGTACCGCGTAGCCGTGCTCGATATACGCGCGCTCGTCGGGTCCGAACGCGGTGCCGCCGCCCCAGTACGGGTTATAGATGACCAGCACCGGAAAGCGGCCCTGGGTGTCCGGCCGGTACAAAATATAGGCCAGTTGCGTGCCGTCGCGCAAAGGAATATAGCCGATCTGCCGGTGACCCTCCGCCGCGGCTTGCGCACCGCACGCTTCCCAGGCGATGGCCAGCAGGACACAGACAGCAAGCGAATGATTTCGCACCATGGCCCGATTCTACGGGCGCAGGGCCACAGCTGTCAAACCGCAGTATCAAAGAGTATTATTGGATATCAGAGAATTGATACAACGACTTATCAGGATATTAACCACGATGGCTCGATCCCCAAAAGCGAGGGCATGCGCACCACGGACTGGAAATACATCGGCTACGTGGGGCGCAATCCGGTTTACGAACAGCTCTTCCAGCTCGCCGAAGATCCGCACGAGTTGAACGATCTCGCCCGCTCCCCCGCGCACCGTTCCCGCCTGGACACCCTGCGCGAACGCTGGCGCACGTGGCACGATGCGGTGGCTGCCTGGCGGCCCGAAACCGACTGGAAAGATCCCGCCTGATGGCTCTCTTTCTGCTGGGGCTGTTCTGGATCCTCGCCGTCGGCATTACCCAGGGCGCTTTCACGCTGCCCATGAAATTCGTGCGGCGCTGGAAATGGGAACACTTGTGGCTGATTTACTCGGTCGCGGCGTTCTTCATCCTGCCCTATCTCGTGGTGCTGTGGACGGTGCCGCGGCTCGGCGCGGTGTTCGCGCATTGCGACGCGGGCGTGCTCTGGCGGACCGCGTTGTTCGGCGCCGGATGGGGCGCCGGTTCGGTCTTCTTCGGGTTGGGCGTGGATGCCCTCGGCATGGCACTGGGCTTTTCCATGATGACCGGCATCTACACCGCACTGGGCGCGCTCATTCCGTTGGCGGTGCAGACGCCCGACCTGCTGTGGAGACGCAGCGGCACTCTCATCATGACCGGCAACGCCGTCATGACCGTGGGCATGGTGCTACAAGCGATCGGCGGCGAGCGCCGCGACAAATTAGCCGGCGCGGGCGTGCCCGCCGGCCTGCTGGGCGAGAAGATCTCTTTCGGCAAGAACCTGGTCATCTGCCTCGCCTCCGGCGTGCTCTCTTGCATGCTGAACTTCAGCTATGCTTTCGGCAAGCCCATCGCCGACACCGCGCAGCAACTCGGCGCCACCAAAGACGGCGCCGTGAACGCGGTCTGGCTCGTGGCGCTGCCGGCCGGCGGCCTTTTGAATGTGCTCTACTGCCTCCACCTGATGCGCTGCAACAGCACGTGGCCCATGCTGTACCGCAAAACCGCGCCGGCCGATTGGGTGCATGCCTGGGTAATGGCGATCCTCTGGACCGGCTCGGTTATCCTCTATGGCTGGGGCGCCAACGACCTCGGCCGTCTCGGCCCCTCTCTGGGCTGGTCGCTGTGGAACGCCATCCTGATCATCACAACGGTCATCTGCGGCCTGCTCACGCATGAATGGCGCGGTGTGCGCGGCCGGCCTTTCACGCTGCTATTGGCCGGCACTGCGGTCCTGATCCTCTCGACCGTGATTCTGGGCTTGGGCGGAGCCGGGGCGTAACCTACGCCTTCCCGAACACCTTCTCCATACAGTCGAGGTACTGCTGCTCCCGGAACGGCTGCGTCTGCGCGGTGTATGGATCCTCCGGATACAGCTTCTCCGGCAGCGCGCGCGCTGTAATTCCGCAGATTCGCCAGCAGCCGTTCGGCCAGCGCGTCCTGGCGCATCTTCGCGAACACCAGCGTAAGTGATCGTAATCCGCCCATGGTGGTCCACGAAAACCTGTAGCGACGGCCCCACCTCCTCGATGGGGTCGCGGTCGGTCTCCAGCCGGCTGATGGGCGCCACGTTGCCGTATTCCCGCGTCATCAAGCCCGTCTGCGGCAGCCCTTCATAAACCGGATGCTTGGGCACCGGGATGCCGCCCAGCGGATCCTGTAAACTCCACGTGTACAGGCCGGCCTTTTGCCCCCAGCGCTCGGGTCGCTCGATCGCCGAGAACGGGAAGATGTTGTTCATCGAAAGCTGGCTGAGGAAGCTGTGATTGATGATCGGCACGCCCTGCAATCCGGGGCAGTCGCCGGGGTACCCAAGAAACACGGCGTGGCAGCCGCCCTCCACTGCCGGAAAGATCCGCAGGAACCGGATGAACTCCTCGCGCCGCCGATACAGCCCCGAGAAGCGCGTCACCACGATCAGCCGCGGCCGCGTCGCTTGCCCGTCCCACTCCTCGAAAGCGACCCGCCGCTCGCGCAGCACGGGAGCCAGCGTGCCGTCCGGATCGAGCAGCGTGAACTCCGGCCACTGCGCATGGGCCGCGAACAGGGTGACGAAATCCTCGCGCGCGAGGCCGGCGAAGCTTGCCTGCAAGCGGTACCGCCCCGGCGGGCCGTCCAACCGCACGCGCTGGTCGAACAGCGGCGTTACCCACGGCGCGGCATCGGCCTGCACTTCGCGTGTAAACACCGGGTCGCCCGAAGGCGACAGCACCCGCAGGCGCAGCGTGTTGCGACCGGACAGCTTCTCCTCGTTGGCCAGCGTCACCCGCAGGCGGATCTCCTCGCCGGCGCGCACGTTCATGGGCGAGCCGTGCACGATGAGGACCGCCGGCTGGTTCACCTCCTGCATGGCGAACGCCGATTTCTTGCGCTTCCTGCGCCAGAAGTCGTGGAGCCCGTCGATCTCCATGGCGTTCGAGTCCGAGAGTTGCACCAGGTTGTAGCCGGCGATGTTGGGATTGGCCCGCATGGCCTCCGTGTGCTGCCGAAGCAGGTCGCGGTCCCACTCCTCTTCGCTCACGTCCACCAGCGCGTGCCCGATGCAAACCCCCACGTTGCTGAAGAGGATGTCCACGCCGCCGTAGCGTTCTACCGCCTGTTGCACCAGGTTCCGCACCTGATCCGCGCGCGTCACGTCCGTGGGAACGTCGATATCGCCGCCCGCCACCCGCGCACCTTCTTTCGCAAACCGCAGCGCCGCGCCGCGGCCGAAGCCCGACACCGTCCCGGTCACGATCGCAACCTTAGTTTTCAGCCGCATCGCCCCATCTCCATTTCCGGACATTGTCTTCGTTCCAATCCAGGCCGAGCCCGGGCGCGTCGCGCAGCGTGATGTACCCATCCTCGGCCCGCGGCTCGCCCTTGAAGATCTCCCAAAACAGGGTATCGTCGTCCAGTGCGCCGCCCTCGTCCGGCGGCGGGAAGTACTCGGCCATGGGCGAATTCAAGTGCGCCATCACCATGTGGTAATTGTGCGACTGCCCGGCATGCGGGATCACCGCCAGCCCTTCAGCCGCCGCCAGCGCCCAGATCTTCCGCGCCTCGGTGATGCCGCCCACGCGATTCACGTCCGGTTGCAGAATGTCCACCGCTTCCCGACGCACCAGCTCGCGATACCCGTACCGCGTGAATTCGTGCTCGCCGCCGCTGATGGGCGTGTGGACCGCGCGGCAGATGCGCGCGTACCCGTCGATGTCGTCAGGGATCAGCGGCCCCTCCACCCATTTCAGATCCAGCCCGGTATCCTCGATCTGCCGGATCATGCGGATGGCGTACGGCACGTCCCAGCCCATGTACGCATCGCCCATCAGTTCGATTTCGCTGCCCACCGCCTGCCGCACGGTCTTCACCAGCTCGAGGTTCTTACGCATGCCCGCCGGCCTATCCCGGGGTCCGAAACCGAAGCGCTGCTTGACGGCCTTGAAACTCTGCCGCACCATCTCCGCCGCCTCGGGCGCCAGTAGATCGAGGTCCTCGCGCTCGTACAGCCGGCTGCCGTAAACCTGGATGCGCTCCCGCGTCCTGCCGCCCAGCAGGTTGTAGACCGGCTGCCCGGTGGCCCTTCCCATGATGTCCCACAGCGCGATGTCGATGGCGCTGATCGCCTCAAGGACCACGCCCTTGCGCCCATAGTTGATGACCGCGCGGAACATCTGCTCCCACAGCAGTTCCACATCGAACGGGTTCTGCCCCGTCACGATGGGCGCCAGGTGGTGCTCGATGATGTACGCCGTCGCGCCGCTACCCACCCCCGCGCTGCCGATCCCGCAGATGCCGTCGTCCGTACGGACGCGCGCCAGCACTGCGTACACCGGACCGCCGCGCAGCCCCACGAAGCGCTCGCCCAGCAGCCGCTGGTAATCCGGAAATACGTGCAGCGGCGTCACCAGGAACTCGCCCGGCAACCCCTGGGTCATCTCGGGCGGCCGCCCGACCGCATAGGTTTCTATGGAGGCGATCTGCATGCGTTGCCGCTCTATGCCAGCGCCATCTCGTTGAGCACGTCTTCGGCGGCGTTCAGCGTGGCATCGAGATCCTCCTGCGAGTGCGCGGCGGTCAGATGGTTGCGCCTCAACGCCATGGGTGGCATCAGGATGCCGCGCTCCACCATGCCCCGGCGGAACCGCAGGTCCTGTTCTTTATTGTTGCGCAGCAGGTCGGTGTACGTTTCAATCGGCCCTTCCATGAGGTACGGAACAAACACCGAGCCGAACTGCCGGACCTGCGCCTTGAACCCCAGGCGGTCCAGCATGCCGCCGATCTGCCGCGCCATGTATTCGCCCTGCCGGAATAACGTCTCGTGAATCGTGCCGTCTTCCATCAGGTCGATGGTCGCCAGCGCGGCGGCCACCCCCACCGGGTGCCCGTTGTAGGTGCCGGGGAAGAACACGTCGCCGCCCGCCGTCTGAAAGCGGTCCATGATTTCGTGCTTGCCGCAGAGCGCCGCGCAGGGGTATCCGTTCGCCATGCTCTTCGCCACAGTGGTCAGGTCCGGCGTCACGCCGCAGTGCTTCTGGTAGCCGCCCAGGCCGTGGCGGAAGCCCGTGATCACTTCGTCGAAAATCAGCAGCGCGCCGTGCCGGTCCGCCAGGTCACGCAGCCCGGCCAGAAACCCCGGCAGCGGCAGCACGCATCCGATGTTATGCGGGATTGGCTCCACGATAATCGCTGCGATCTCTCCCGGATGCCGCTGCAGGGCGTCCTCCACCGCCTCGATCCGATTGAACTCCACGATCACGGTCTCGTACGCGGCCTCGTCCAGAACTCCGGGACCGTAGTCGTACCGGCCCAGTTTCCCGGCCGGTGTGATCACGTTCATGCACAGGTAATCGTGCCAGCCGTGATAGCAGCCCTGAAATTTGGGAAGCTTCTTGCGGCCGGTCACCGCCCGCGCCACGCGCACCGCGTTGTACGTGGCTTCCGAGCCGGTCACGCACAGCAGCGCCTTTTCGGCCGAGGGAATGTGGCGGCAAAGCCTGGCCGCAAGTTCGATTTCGGCTTCGGTTACTCCCACCCCGGCCAGATCCACCGCGGAGAGGCATGCCGCCACACGCGCATTCACCTCCGGATGATTGTGTCCCAAAATGATCGGGCCGAACGCCGCGTGATAATCGATGAACTCCCGCCCGCGTCCACCAGGCGCGAGCCGTACGCCTGCTTCCACACGCGCGGAGGACTTAGCGCGCGCGTGGACGAGTTGACCCCTCCGGGAATGTAACGGATGTTCACCTCTGATGTTCTGACGTAACCCCTGAGGAATTATCGGGTTAAGGGCGTTTTTGATCTCTAAAAGGTAGACATGCATAAAATGGCCCACCATGCTTGTATT
>JAJYLS010000416.1 GCA_021787555.1 Acidobacteriota bacterium
TGGCCCGCTATAGCCGGCGACCTGTCTCGGGCCACACGTCATCATGATCGTCAGGGCGGGGGTGTTCGAGTTCTCGTCCTTTTCCCGTCTACGGATGGATTACGGACGGGGGCCAGGGGCCAGGGGGCCGGAAGGTTAGAATGGTATCTTCATGGAAACTCGCCGGATGTGCTCGAACTGCCGGGCATTCATCACCACCAAAGACCGCGTCTGCCCTTACTGCGACCAGCCGGTGGGCCCGCGCGCGATCGATCGGCGCAACCCGTCACCGATCGCCGGAATCATCCCGCACGCACACTTCAACACGCTCGTCATCCTGCTGATCAATTTCGGTTTCTACCTGGCGACGTCGCTCTACAGCATGAACGCGGGGCGGGGCGGCGCGATGAATATCGATACACGGACGCTGATCGATTTCGGCGCGTGCTTCGCGCCGTTGATTGCCGCCGGCCAGTGGTGGCGGCTGGTGACGGCCGGTTTCCTGCACGGGGGGCTGTTTCATATCCTGATGAACTCGTGGGTGCTGTTCGACCTGGGGGCGGTGACGGAGGAATTTTTCGGCCAGAGCCGGATGTATGCAATCTACCTTTTCTCGACGATCACGGGGTTCTACGCGAGCGCGTGGTGGCATCCGATGGTGCCGTCGATCGGGGCGTCGGCGGCGCTGTTTGGGCTGATCGGGGCGATGATCGCGTTCGGCATCAGGGAGCGTGGGGAGGCGGGGCGGAAGATTCGCGGGTTTTATGTGCGGTGGCTGATTTACGGGCTGGTGTTTAGCCTGCTCGGGTTCATCGATATGGCGGCGCACGTGGGCGGGCTGATCGGCGGATTCTGCCTGGCTTACATTGCGGGGACGCCGCGCTGGGAGGGGGCCTGGCAGGAGAAGCTGTGGAGGGGCGTGGCCTGGGTCTCGGTGGCGTTAACCGGAGTTTGCTTTCTAGAGATGTACTTGTGGTTTACGCATTTCGCGCAATAATGAGGGAAGTATGAGGCTTCGTACGCTGGCGCTGGCATTGGCGCTCGGTTGCGGATTGAGCGGGATGGCGGAGGCCAGGCACAAGCCGCACATGCACAAAGCGAAAACGGTGAAATCGGCCTATCAGGCCAACCGGAAATTCAAGCAGGCCCGGTCGCGCAGGGTGAAGCCGCGGAAGGTGTCGAGGCGGGCGGTACAGCGGCGGAAGACTCACTGACGCGCGGGGACCAAAGACAGGAGCCGGGGATTGGAGGCGCGCGTACCGCGCGCGGCTTTTCATGAGGCCGGGCAGCGAAGCCGTAGAATGGAACTTGGCGTCGACGCAGAGCTTTCGCCGCTATGCCTGGGGGGTGCTGGCGTATAATCTCGGGGTCGTGCTTTGGGGCGCGTATGTGCGCGCCACGGGGTCGGGCGCGGGATGCGGCAACCACTGGCCGCTATGCAACGGCGCGATCACGCCGCCGTCGCCGACAACCGCCACACTGATCGAATTCACGCATCGCGTGAGCAGCGGGCTGGACCTGGTGCTGGTGGCGGTGCTGGTATGGTGGGCGTTTCGCGCGTTTCCGCGGGGGCACCGGGTGCGGCGCGGCGCGGTGTTTTCGGCCGTGTTCCTGACGAGCGAAGCGCTGATCGGCGCGATGCTGGTGCTGCTCCAACAAGTAGCCAGAAACGCATCGGTGGCGCGCGCGTATTCGCTTTCCGCGCATTTGGTGAACACCCTGACGCTGCTGGCCTGCCTGACGCTGACGGCGTGGTGGAGCGCGCCTCCGCGGCGCGAGGAGAAAGTTGCGGCGGGCGACGGGACGCGGGGCGTGTGGCTGATGGCGGCGAGTTTCGGGCTGGTGATGCTGCTGGGAATCAGCGGGGCCATCGCGGCGCTGGGGGACACGCTGTTTCCGGCGCGCTCGCTGGCGGCGGGGCTGGCACAGGATTTCGATCCCACGGCGAACGTTTTTCTGCGGCTGCGGGGGCTGCATCCGCTGATCGCGGGGATCACGGGGGCCTGGCTGGTCTGGTTCGCGGTGTGGATGGCGCGACGGCGGCCCCAGGCGCAGAACCGCGCGTGGATGCTGGGCGTGCTGGTGGGCGTGCAGCTTAGCGCGGGGCTGATGAATTTGCTGCTGCTGGCGCCGGTATGGATGCAGATGGTGCACTTGCTGCTGGCGGACCTGGTGTGGATCTCGCTGGTGGTGCTGTGCGCGTGAAAGTGGGCTATAATTCCGCTGAGTGAGACGATGGTGGCCGGCCCTGGCCGTGCTGTTCTGCGGCGTGGCCAGGCCCGCGGCGCCTACCTACTCCGCGGCCGGCATTGTCAATGCGAGCAATTACACGGCGGGACCGTTCGCGCCGTATTCGATCCTCTCGATTTTCGGCACGTCGCTGGCGGACCCGGGGAGCACGGCGCAGGGGCTTTCGGCCACGGCCACGGTGCTGCCCACGAACCTGAACGGGACGGAGGTGATCGTGAACGGATCGCCGGCACCGCTGTTCTACGTTTCGGACACGCAGATCAATTTCCTGCTGCCGATGACGCTGGATCCGGCGCTGGGCAGCCCGACGGTTTGGGTGACGCACAACAGCAACGCCGGGCCGGTGGTTTCGATCGCCCTGGCAGACGGCGCGCCGGCGCTGTTTCCCTACCCCGGGAAGACGAGTTATGTGCTGGCACAGCACGGCGCGGATTATTCCCTGATTACGCCGGAGAATCCGGCACATGGAGGCGAGATCGTGGTGGTCTACGCCACGGGACTGGGCAAGGTGACCGGGCCCTTCCAGGGGATAGCGACAGGCGCGATTCCGCAGTACGCCTCGTCGATTGTCAACTCGAGCGGGCTCACCGTCACGCTGGGCGGCGCGGCGGTGGACCCGGCCTATATCAAATACGCCGGGTTGACACCGAAATTCGCCGGGCTGTACCAGATCAACCTAGCCGTGCCGTATAGCGCGGGGACGGACCCGGAGATCCGCGTGGCGGTAGGGGCACAATCGAGCCCGCCGGGGCTGGCGCTGGCGGTACGGTAAGGCGCAACTTTCGGCGGCACTTGCACGTTAAACAGGTAGGCTAAAATTGGAGTGTGCGCATGTTGGTACGGCCTGTAGTGGCGATGATTGTTGGGGCGGCTGCGCTGCTGGGAGAGGGTTCCGCGCCTCCGTACGTCGTTCCAGCCGGCACAACCGTGCCGTTGAGCCTGATCAACACGATCAGCACGAAGCATTCGGCGCCCGGCGACCGGCTGTACCTGGAGACCGCGTTCCCGATCCTGGTCAGCGGGAAAATCGTAATCCCGGTGGGCAGTTACGTGGCGGGGACGGTAACCGATATCAAGAAGCCGGGGCGGGTGAAGGGGCGCGGCGAGTTGTACGTGCGGTTCGATTCGCTGACGCTGCCCAACGGCGTGACGCGGAATTTTCGCGCGCGCATGGGCGGCGTGGACGGCGACACGCAAGGCGAGTTGGATAAGGCTGAAGGCAGGGTGAACAGCGAGGGCAACAAGGGCGGCGACGCGCGCACGGTGGGCGAGACGGCGGGCGCGGGCGCGTCGGTGGGCGTGATTGCCGGCGAAGCGGCGGGGCATGCCGTGATGGGCGCGGGAATCGGCGCGGCGGCGGGTGCGGCGGCGGGACTGATCGGGGTGCTGGCTACGCGCGGTCCGGACGCGGTGCTGGAGCGCGGGAGCACGGTCGAGATGGTGCTCGACCGGCCGCTCAACTTTAGCGAGGGCGATCTGAATTTCGGGAATTACCAGGCGCCGCGCGCGGGTGTGCCGTCTCCTCCAGCGCCGGAACCGGTGAAGCAGGATTGGCTGCGCAGAAGGATTCCATAGGAAGTTGTAAGTTCTGAGTCGTGAGTTGTGAGGGTTTAACTCATAACTCACGACTCGTATCTCATAACTACTTCGTTGTGAATCGCTTGATGAAGTTGGTATCCAGCTTGCCGGCCTGAAAATAGGCGGCGGCCAGGATCTCCCGGTGGAGGGGGATCGCAGTGTAGATGCCCTCGACGATGAACATATCTAGGCCGCGGCGCCTGCGGCGGATGGCCTC
>JAJYLS010000083.1 GCA_021787555.1 Acidobacteriota bacterium
CGTTTCCGTGCGGGCGTGGCCGGTGGATACGGCGATCAACCCGGGCGGCATCTTCCCGCGCACGGCGCCCAAATTCGATTCGGATTTCGATCCCAGGCGATGGCGCTGGTTCGGGCCGTTCTCACAGTTGGTCGGCTCAATCATTGTCGAGATCCGGACCGCGGAAGGCATCGGCGGCTACGGCATGGGCGGAGGAGGAGGCGCGGCGTGCTACATCATCGAGCACCATCTCTCCGGACTGCTCACCGGCGCCAACGCGCTCGAGGTGGAGCTGCTTTGGGACCAGATGTACAACTCGATGCTGTTCTACGGCCGCAGGGGAGTCGGCATCATGGCGCTGAGCGGCGTCGACCTGGCGCTGTGGGATATCTGCGGCAAAGCCGCCGGGCAGCCGGTGTATAAGTTATTGGGCGGGCCGACTAAGCCGAAAATTCAGGCTTATTACACGGGGTTCGACATGGCGGCCGCGGCGAAGCTGGGGTTTGGCGCGTTCAAGTGGCCGATCCGCGACGGCGTCAACGAGGGCCACGAGGGGATCGAGAGGATCGTCTCGCAACTGCGCGAGGTGCGGCGGATCATCGGGCCGGACGCGCGCCTGATGATCGACTGCCTGTGCCAGTGGGACGTGCCCTACACGCTGGAGATGGTGAAGCGGTTGGAGGAGTTCGGGTTGTTCTGGATCGAGGAGCCGCTCTCGCCGGACGATATAGAAGGATACGCGCGGCTGTGCCGGGAGGTGCGCGGGCCGCTGATTGCGTCGGGCGAGCACGAATACACGCGCTTCGGGTTCGCGGACCTGATCCGGCATAAGGCCGTGCAGGTGCTCCAGCCGGACACGACGTGGTCCGGCGGGCTCACCGAAGTGCGCCGCATCGCCGCATTGGCGCCACC
This sequence comes from Acidobacteriota bacterium, assembly GCA_021787555.1. Classification (GTDB taxonomy): domain Bacteria; phylum Acidobacteriota; class Terriglobia; order Bryobacterales; family Bryobacteraceae; genus JAJYLS01. Next base: position 892 of record JAJYLS010000083.1, read on the forward strand.
GGAATCGCTGCCGGTGGTGCCGCATCGCGGCGCCAGCCCGTACGGGCTCGCGGTCATCTTTTCCACGCCGAACTGCCTTATGGCGGAGAGCTTCGGGACACTCGAACGCGGGAATGAATTGCTGGCCGCGATGACGGCCAAGTTCGAGGGTGGATTTTATTATCCGCATGAAGGCCCCGGTTTCGGAGTCGAGGTGAACGAGCGGCTGGTGCGCAAGTTCGCGCGCGACGTGTGAAGCGCGGCCGCGCTTGACTCCACGTGCGCGGCGTGTGAGTATCCACATATACGATGAGGCTGCGAATCTCGCGAATCCTCTTACTTGCCGTCGCCGCCGCCGCGATCGCGCAACGGATCGACCCCGCCCTCCGGCGGCAATACGACGACATCATGGAGCGGGAGCATCAGGGGCAGCGGATCTCGCCCGAGGAGCGGCAGCTCATGATGCAGGTCTACCCCAAGCTGGTGCCGCCGCGCGATTCGTGGGGGTTGACGGCGCTGACGGATCTTGGCAAAGGGACCTACAAGGGCGAGCAGGGCGGGCTCTATCCGGGCGGCGAGAACATCATGCCGGCGGAGCATCTCAAGGCGGGGCTGGCACAGGCGGCGCAGGTGGTGCCGCGCGGGCGCGACGGAAAGCCGGCGCCGGACGGGAAAATCGCGGTGCTCTCGATCGGTATGTCGAACACCACGATGGAGTATCAGACCTTCATGAAGCGGGCGGTGCAGGAGGACGGACTGGACCCGCACGTGGTGCTGGTGGATGGCGCGCAGGGTGGGCAATCGGCGGTGGAAACCTCGGATGCGCGCAACCATTTCTGGCAGGTGGTGGACGAGCGGCTGGCGGCGGCGGGCGTGACGCGCGAGCAGGTGCAGGCCATCTGGATGTTCCAGGTGATCGTGGCGCCGTTCCGGCCGTTCCCGCAGGACGTGCACCGGCTGGAGAACCTGATGGTGGACACGCTGCACGTGGCCGACCGGCGGTTCGCGAATTTGAAGATCGCCTATCTTTCGAGCCGCGTGTATGCGGGCTACGCGCTGGTGCCGCAAAACCCGGAGCCGCACTCGTACGAAAGCGGCTGGGCGCCAAAGTGGATCATCGGCAACCAGATCGCCGGATTTCCGGAGCTGAATTACGACCCCGCGCGCGGGCTGGTGCGGTTCCCGTGGGTGGCGTGGGGGCCGTACATGTGGGCCGACGGCACCCGGGGGCGCGCGGATGGGCTGAAGTGGCTGCGCGAGGATTTCGGCGCGCAGGATGGGATGCACCCGTCGGAAAAGGGGCGGGAAAAAGTGGCAAAGATGCTGCTCGATTTCCTGAAGACCGATCCGACGGCGAGGCCTTGGTTCACGGGGAATGGGCACCTGTCGGCGCCGCCGACTCCGATGCTAAAGGGGCCAGGCGCGGCGCCCACGCCGGAGGTGAGCGCAGGTTTGCAGCGGATCCGCGCGAAATTCGAGACGGGCCAGCCGCTCACGGCCGAAGAGCGGCAGTTCGTGCAGGCGCATCGGCCCGGCGGCAATCCGCAACCCGGCAATACGCAGGCACTGGCGGAACGGCGGGCGGAATATATCAAGCAGCATCCGCCGCGGCCTTCGACGGGGCTGATTCCGCTGACGGATCTCGGCACCGCGACCTACAAGGGCGAGCAGGGCGGCCTCTATCCCGGCGGCGTGAATGCGCCTCCGCAGGCGCACGTGGATGCGGGCGCGCGGATCGCTCGCGAGGTGGTGCCGCGGGATCAGGATGGAAGACCGGCGGCGGATGGGAAGATCGTGTTCCTGTCGATCGGGTTTTCGAATCCCAGCATCGAGTTTCCGGCATTCATCCGGCGGGCGGCGCAGGAGCCGGACATCAATCCGCGGATGGTGATGGTGAATGGATGCGTGGGCATGCGGGCTTCGAGCGAACAGGCCGATCCGCATTCGCATTACTGGAACGAAGTGGAGCAGCGGCTGGCGGCGGCGGGCGTGTCGGCACAGCAGGTCGAGACGCTGTGGATCAAGGAAGTGATTCCGGGCGCGGAGGGATTTCCGGAGAAAGCGCGGGAACTGGCGAACAACCTCATCGCCACGCTGCACAACGTCCATGACAAATTTCCCAACGCGCGGCTGGCGTATCTTTCGAGCCGCACCTACGGCGGATGGACGGAGGCGGGCGGCAGCCCGGAGCCGGGCGCGTACGAGACCGGGTTCGCGGTGAAGTGGGTGGTGGCGGACCAGCTTGGGGGCAAGCCGGAATTGAATTACGATGACGCGCGCGGCGCCGTGCGTGCGCCGTGGATCGAATGGGGACCTTATTTTTGGACGGACGGCGTCAAGGGCCGGAAAGACGGCATGGTTTATTTGCGCGAGGATGTGCGGGAAGACGGGCTGCATCCTTCCGAGAAGGGATCGGCGAAAATCGCGGAGCTGATGCTACGGTTTTTCCGCAACGATCCTACCAGCAGGGGGTGGTTTCTGAAGTGATCCCGATGAGAGCGATTCTGGTAATGGTCGTAGCCGCGGGGTGCGGGTTGGCGCAGGCGCGGCATTTGGGCACGGTGGAGGAGTTGAACGAGCCGTGCAACGGCGGCGTGGGGCAGATTCCCAACACGGTTTGCAAAACCGTGCGGGTCACCTGTCCCGGGATCAAACCGCTGGCGGCGCAGGTGCGGATCACCGAGCCGGCGGCGGGCGTGGCGTATCGCGGAACGGTAGTGGTGGGCAGCGGCGGAAACGGCGGCGGGTTCTATGCAGGCCCTCCGGGCGGCCGGGAGTTGGTGGAAGATATCGCGGGCATGGGGTTCCGGGTGGTGGACCGCGCGTGGGCCGGCGGCTGGCCGACCATGGAGGGCGGAATGGTGCCGGAATCCTGCCGCTACGCGACGCTGCTGACGTGGGTTCACGACCATATTCATAAGGGCGGGAAATTTGTGGCCACGGGAAACTCGGGCGGATCGGCGGAGATCAGCTATGCCCTGACCACGTGGGACCGTGGAGATATCCTGGACGTGGCTATCCCGACTTCCGGCCCGCCGCTGGGCCGCCTGGATTACGCCTGCGTGACGAAGGCCTCGGCGGAATGGGCGGCGGAATGCGCCGGCATCGTGCCGAAGGGGGTGATGGAGTGCCCGTCGGGATGCATTCTGGGGCCGAACAACGGCGTGTGCAAGCAGGTGAGCGCGAACCCGACGCAGGAGCAGCTTCTGAATGACAGCGTGATGCATCCGGGCGCCGTGCTGAATTATCCCAGCACCAAGGTGTATTTTCTGTACGGCGCGCACGATTGCGGCGAGCCGGTGCCCATCGGCCTCACGTACGCAACCAAGGTGACGAGCGAAAGGAAGATCAGGTTTGTGCCGCACACGCCGCACGCATTGTTCTCGACCGCCGAAGGCCGCGCCGCCATAGAGAAGGCCATCCGCGAGGGCACGGAGGGGCAGTGATGGAATCCCCCGTGAGCGCAGAGTACCGGCGGCTGCTGGCGAAGGTGCCGATGTTTTCGGGGCTTACCGAGACGGAATTGAATTCGCTGGCGGAGCGGGCGGCGCCGCGGCACTACGCGGCGGGCGAGGTGATCTTCAACGAAGGCGAGCCGTGCGCCGGGCTGTACGTGATCGCGCGCGGGCAGGTGCGGATCTTCAAGATATCGCCCGGCGGGCGCGAACAGGTGCTCACCATCGACGGGCCGGGCGCCTCGGTGGCGGAGATCCCGGTGTTCGACGGCGGCGTGTATCCGGCGTCGGGCGCGGCGATGGAAGACGCCACGTTGCTGTTCATCGGCAAGCAGGAATTCCAGGCGCTGTGCCTGGAGTACCCGCAGGTAACACTCAAGGTGCTGAAGGTGGTGGGGGCGAGGCTGCGGCGGCTGGTGGGGATCATCGAAGAGCTTTCGTTCACCACGGTGCGGCAAAGGCTGGTTTCGTACATTTGCCGGGCGGCGCGGCGGGAGGGCCGGAGGACGGCGCACGGAGTGGAATTTGCGCTGCCGGGCAGCCACCAGGAAATGGCCGCGCAGATCGGAACGGTGCGCGAGCTGGTTTCACGCAACCTGTCGCGGTTGCAGATGGAGGGGCTGATCAAAGTGGCCGGCCGGACGATCATGGTGCCCGACCTCAAGTTGCTGGAAGCGGAACTGGACGGCGGCGAATCTCTGCCGCGTGACTAAAGTCATAGGCAATCGGCCCGCGCACCGGTAGCCTCGAATTTGGAGGCTACGATGAGCACAATTACGAAAGCGAAGACGGTAGGGGAGCTGGCGGCGGAAAACCCGGCGGCGACGCGAATTTTCGAGGACCTGGGGATCGATTACTGCTGCGGGGGCGCCCTCACGCTGGAAGACGCCTGCCGCGCCCATGGCGTAGCGGTGGAGCGCGTCCGGGAATCGCTGGCGAGGGCGGCCGAGGCGAGACAGAATGTCGCGCCGGACCGGCAGTGGAGCAGCGCGGCGCTGGCCGACCTGATCGCGCATATCCAGGACACGCATCACCAATACACGCGCGGGGCGCTTGAGAGGCTGGAGCCGCTGTTCGAGAAAGTCTGCGCGGTGCACGGCGCCCGGCACGCGGAGCTAGCGGGGATGCAGGAAATCTTCGCGGGGCTGGCGCAGGAGCTTTCGATGCACCTGATGAAAGAAGAGCGCGTGCTGTTTCCGTACATCGTGCGGATGGAAGAGGCGGTGCTGGAGAAATCGGCGATTCTGCCGGCGCCGTTCGGCCCGGTGGAGAACCCGGTGGCCATGATGGTGCACGAGCACGACGATGCGGGCCAAGCGCTGCGGGCGCTGCGGGCGGAGAGCAACGATTACACCGCCCCGGCGGACGCCTGCACCAGCTTTCGCGCGTTGTACCAGGGGCTGGCGGAACTGGAAGCGGACCTGCACCAGCACATCCACCTGGAAAACAACATCCTGTTTCCGCGCACCATCGAGATGGAACGGGCGCACTGAGGGGCCGCCATGACTCCGGAGGTGACGCGCATCGAAAGCCGGCGGCTCGGGCACGAGCAGATTTTCGCCGTCACGGCGGCGCGCGAAGCGGGACTGTCGCGGCTACTCGTGCTGTACATCTCGACCGGGCTCGCGTTCATGCTGGCGCCGGGGACGTTTCTGGGCCTGTGGAACCTGATGGCGATCAGCAGCCATCGCGCGGCGAACGCGGTTTCGGCGGCGTGGATTCAGGCGCACGGGCACGCGCAGATTTTCGGATGGATCGGCAGCTTCATTCTGGGGATTGGATTCTATTCGATCCCAAAGCTGCGCGGGCTGAAATGGTTCGCACTGCGGGCGGCGTGGAGCGCGTGGGCGCTGTGGACGGCAGGCGTGGCTGCGAGATGGGCCGGCGGCGTCTACGCGTGGCACTGGCGGATCCTGCTGCCGTTATCCGGCGCGCTGGAGTTGGCGGCGTTTCTGATTTTCTTCCGCACCGTTTCGGGGCACCGGCCGGAAGGTGAACGGCAAAAGCTGGAAGCTTGGGTGAAGGTGGTGATTGCCGGATCGGTGGGGCTGATGCTGGCGCTGGCGGCGAACCTGGGCGCGGCGGTGTACGTGGCGTTCACGGGCAAGGGTCCGGCGCTGCCGCCTGAACTGGACGCACGGCTGCTGGCGCTTCAGACGTGGGGATTCATGGTGCCGTTCGTATGGGGCTTCAGCGCGCGATGGCTGCCGGTGTTCCTGGGGCTGCGGCCGGTGCGCGCGCGCTGGCTGCCGCGGGCGGTGGTGTTGAATGCGGCTGGAGTGATAGCCGCGGCGGCGGGCCGGACGGCCGCGTCGGCGATTCTGCTGGCGGCGGGAATCGCGACGGCGATTTTCGCGCTGCGGCTCTTCGAGCCGGCGGAGCGGCCAGCAAAGGTGGAAGGCGTACACCCGAGTTATCCAGCATTTATACGGGTGGCATATCTTTGGGCGGCGATTGCGGCGGCGCTGGGGATCTGGAGCAGCTTTGTGCCGGATGCGGTGGGCATAGGCGGCGCATCCCGGCATGCGCTGACGGTCGGGTTTCTGGCCATGATGGTGTTCGCGGTGGGACAAAGGGTGCTGCCGGCATTTTCCGGCATGCGCATTCTGTTCAGCCGGCGGTTGATGTTTGCCGCGCTGCTGCTGCTGGCACTCGGATGCCTGCTGCGGGTGAGCGCGGAGGTTTTGGCGTATGATGGGCTGGCAGCGGGCGCGTGGGGCTGGCTGCCGGTTTCGGCGATTTGCGAAATGACGGCGGTGACGGCCTTCGCAGTGAACTTATCAGTTACTTTTGCACGGCGGAGATAGCGAGGGGCACATACGATGAGTTATAAGAAGCTGTGGATTGCACTTGTTCTGGTAATGGCTGTTTCGTTTGCGGTCTTAGGAGGAGTTGGAGTCAAGGTTCTGAACAGCGCGCCGCCGATTCCGGCGCAGGTGGTCACAACTAACGGCCGCGTGCTGTTCACGGGCACGGAAATTCAGAACGGGCAGAACGTCTGGCAGTCGATCGGCGGGCAGGAAGTGGGAACCATCTGGGGTCACGGATCGTACGTGGCGCCGGACTGGACGGCGGACTGGCTGCATCGGGAAAGCACTTACATAATGGACCGGTGGGCGGCGGCCACCGGAGCGGCGAATTATGCCGCGCTCAGCGTGGAGCGGCAGGCGGCGCTGCGGGCGCGGCTGCGCGAGACGATGCGGACGAACACGTGGGACGCGGCTACGGGACGCATCACGATCGATCCGGTCCGCGCCGAGGCGTTCGATGCGCTGGAGCGGCATTACGCGGACATTTTTGCGAACGGGCGCAACGATTACGCGATTCCGCGCGGCGCGCTGAGCGATCCGGCGAAGGCGCGCGAGATGAGCGCATTCTTCTGGTGGACGGCGTGGGCGGCATCTACGAACCGGCCGGGCACGGACGTCACTTACACGCAGAACTGGCCGCACGAGCCGCTGATCGGGAACCAGCCGACGCCCGGAGCGATTGTGTGGACCGGCGTCAGTTTGTTCATGCTGCTGGCGGGCGTGGGTGGAATGGTCTGGTATTTCGGGTCGCAGCCGCGGACGATAGAGCAGGAACTGCTGCCGTCGAACGATTCACTGCTGGGATTGCACCCGACGGCCTCGCAGCGCGCGACGGTGAAATTCTTCTTCGTGGTGGCGGCGCTGTGGGTGGTGCAGGTGGCGCTGGGTGCGATCGCGGCGCACTACGGCGTGGAGGGCTCGGGGTTCTACGGAATCCCGCTGGACCGCTGGCTGCCGTACAGCGTGGCGCGGACGTGGCACTTGCAGCTTGGGCTGTTCTGGATCGCGACGTCGTGGCTGGCCACGGGGCTGTTCATGGCGCCGGCCATCAGCGGCGTCGAGCCGAAGGGGCAGAGGCTGGGAGTCAACGCGCTGTTCGGGGCGCTGCTGATCGTGGTGGTGGGATCGCTGGCAGGCGAGTGGATGAGCATCGAGCACAAGCTCGGCAACCTGTGGTTCTGGTTCGGCACGCAGGGCTACGAGTACGTGGACCTGGGCCGGTTCTGGCAGATTCTGCTGTTCATCGGGCTGGTGTTCTGGTTGTGGCTGATGTGGCGCGCGCTGAAACCGGCGCTGGCGCGGCGCGACCAGAGCCATCCCCTGCTGCTGATGTTTCTGCTTTCGAGCATCGCCATCCCACTGTTCTACGCGGCGGGGCTGATGTACGGCCAGCGCAGCAACCTGGTGACCGCCGAGTACTGGCGCTGGTGGGTGGTGCACCTGTGGGTGGAAGGGTTCTTCGAAGTCTTCGCCACGGTGGTGATTGCGTTCCTGCTGACGCGGCTGAAGCTGCTGGCGGTGCCTACAGCGACGCGCGCGGTGCTGTTTTCGACCGTGGTGTTTCTTTCGGGTGGGATCATCGGTACGTTTCATCATCTGTACTTCGCCGGCACGCCGAATCCGGTTCTGGGACTGGGAGCGGTGTTCAGTGCGCTGGAAGTGGTGCCTCTGGTGCTCATCGGTTTCGAGGCATGGGAGAACATCCGGCTGGCGCGCGCGCGCGAGCAGCATATCTGGCTGGCGGCGTACAAGTGGCCGATCTATTTCTTCGTGGCGGTGGCGTTCTGGAATTTCGTGGGCGCGGGGCTGTTCGGGTTCATGATCAATCCGCCGGTGGCGCTCTACTACATGCAGGGCCTGAACACCACTCCGGTGCACGGGCACACGGCGCTGTTCGGCGTGTACGGAATGCTGGGGCTGGGGCTGATGCTGTTCTGCCTGCGGGCGCTGCGGCCGGGGAAGGCGTGGAAGAACGCGCCGCTGGCGGTGGCGTTCTGGGCGATCAACGGCGGGCTGGCACTGATGGTGGCGCTGAGCCTGCTGCCGATCGGGCTGATGCAGACGTGGGCGTCGGTCCAATACGGCACGTGGTACGCGCGATCGGCGGAATTCCTGCACAGCGGGTACATGAACGATCTGCGGTGGATGCGGATGATCGGCGATAGCGTGTTTGCCGCGGGCGCGCTGGTGCTGGCGTGGTTTGTGCTGGGGCTGGTGACGGGGCATTCCTACGACGAGCGCGGGTACGTGGAAGAGGGCGCCTGGGAAGTGCGGGCGCAGGTGCATAGAGATTGAGATGGCGAGCGCAATGGCTTCGCCGCGACCGGCACGAAAAAAGCTGGTCAAACGCGCGCCGCCGGACCGCTCGCAGCGGCTGCGGCGGAGCGTGCAGCTCCTGTTCCTGGCGCTGAACGTGTGGATCGGGGTGCAGTTCTACCTGTTCGTGCGGTATTACGAAACCGGCGGCCGGACGGTATTCGCCTCGCGGCCGGCGGGCGTGGAAGGCTGGCTGCCGATTGCGGCGCTCATGAACCTGAAGGTGCTGCTGCTGACCGGCGTCTTGCCGGTCTTACACGCGGCGGGCCTGTTCCTGCTGTTCGCGTTTGTGGCGATCTCGTGGATTTTCCGCAAAGCGTTTTGCGGCTGGCTGTGCCCGGTGGGAACGCTTTCCGAATACCTGTGGCGGCTGGGGCGGCGGATGGTGGGGCGCAATTTCCGGCTGCCGCGCGCCGCGGATATTCCGATGCGCGGGCTCAAATACATCCTGATGGGGCTGTTCCTGTTTGCGGTGGTCGCGATGCCGGTGGCGGCGATCCGCGATTTTCTGGATGGGCCGTTCGGGATAATCGACGACGTCAAGATGCTCAACTTTTTCCGCTTCCTGGGGCTGGCGGGCATCGGCGTGGTGGCGCTGCTGGTGATTGCTTCACTCTTCGTGCAGAATTTCTGGTGCCGGTATCTGTGTCCTTACGGCGCGCTGCTGGGGGGCATTTCCAGCGCAAGCTTGCTGGCGATCCGGCGCGATGCGGGGTTGTGCATCGACTGCGCCAGGTGCGCGCGCGCGTGTCCGGCGGCGCTGCCGGTGGACCGGCTGGTGACGATCCGGTCGGCGGAATGTACGGGGTGTATGGAGTGCGTGGCGGCGTGTCCGGCGGAGGGCGCGCTGTTTCTTTCCGCGCCGCGGCGCAAACGCGTTCCGGCGTGGGCGGTGGCGGCGGGGGTGGCGGTGCTGTTTCTGGGCGTCTGCGGATATGCACGGTGGACGGGGCACTGGAACACGAATCTGCCGAGCCGGACTTATTTCGAGCTGATCCCGCACGCGAACGAATTTCAGCACCCGTAAGAACTCACCACGGAGACACGGAGAAAACCTATTGAACTCGATCTCCGCGCCTCTGCGCCTCGGCGGTGAGTTCGGAGGCCGCGAGCGGGATTATACTTTGAATTCATGCCCTCAGAGCCTCTTCGTATCGCCACCCAATTTTCGTTTGAGTCCGATGAGATTGCGCGGATCGAATCAGCCGCCGGAGGCCGCCCGGTGGAAATCGCGGTGGCACATACCGAAAACGAGTTTCGCGAGCAACTGCGCCGCGCGGAAGTGATTTTCGGGAACTGCCGGGCGAGCGATCTCGCCTACGCGCCGCGGTTGAAGTGGATTCAGCTTTCGACGGCAGGCGTGGACACGCTCGACGGCGAGTTCTGGCAAACCCCCGCGGTGGTCACCAACTATGCCGGCGCGTTCGCGCCCGCCATCGCCGAGACCGCGTTCGGGCTGCTGCTCTCGCTGACGCGCGGGTTGAACCAGTATTACATTCCGCAGTTCCAGCGGCACGAATGGAAGCCGGTGGGGACGCCGAAATCGGAGGACCACGTGGAACTGGCGGAACGGACGATGGGGATCGCGGGACTGGGCGGCATCGGGCGGGCGGTGGCGCGGGTGGCCGCGGAAGGGTTTCGCATGCGCGTTATCGCCACCGACACGCGGACCGGCGAGCGGCCGGAGTACGTCGCTGAACTGCATCCGCCGGAGTGGTTCGGCGAGATGGTGCGGCAGGCGGACGTGATGGTGGCGGCGGCGCCGCTCACGCCGGAAACGGAGCGGATGTTCGACGAGCGCGTTTTCCGGAGCATGAAGCGCGGCTCCTATTTTCTGGCGCTTTCGCGCGGGCCGCTATTCGACGATCGGGCGCTGGTGAAAGCCCTGTGCGAGGGCTGGATCGCGGGCGCCGGGCTGGATGTTTTTCCGCAGGAGCCGCCGCCGGCGGACCATCCGATTTTCGACTGCCCGAACGTGGTGATGTCGATGCACACTTCCGGGTGGGGGCCGGGGCGGCAGTTCCGGTTGATCGAGCTGTTCCGCGAAAACCTGCGCCGCTATGCGAGCGGGCAGGAGCTTCTGAACGTGGTGGATAAGAAGCTGAGATTTTAGTTTGGGCCGCAGATGAACGCCGATGAACGCCGATGGAAAACAAAAAGGAGCATCGGCGTTGATCCGCGTTGATCCGCGGCTGGATTTTGGGAGCGAAATGAGATGAAAGCGATTCAGATCAGCCAGCCGCCACATTACGCACTGACGGACTTGCCCGATCCGCATTGCGGCCGCGAGCAGGTGATCGTGCGCACGGCATTCTGCGGCGTGTGCGGCACGGACCTCGAAATCCTGCGCGGCGGGCTGGCGCCGGGTTTCACGCGCTATCCGCTGGTGCCGGGGCACGAATGGACGGGCGTGGTGGAGGAAGTGGGCGCGGACGTGAAGGACTGGCGCGTGGGGGACCGGGTGTCGGTGGAAGGCTACCTGCCGTGCCGGCACTGCGCTCCGTGCCTGCGCGGCGAGGTCAACCTCTGCCTGGCGCACGAGCAGATCGGGCTGACGCACAACGGCGGCTTCGCCGAATTCGTGGCGGCGCCGGCGCGCTCCTGCCACCGCGTGCCGGAGCACATCGGGCTGGACGAAGCGCTGATGGTCGAGCCGGCTTCGACGGTGGTGCGCGGCTTCGGGCGCGCGCGGCCGGAACCGGGCGCGAAGATCGCGATCGTCGGCTGCGGGCCGATCGGGCTGGTGGCGGCGCGGGTGGCGCGGCTGCACGATCCCGCCTGCGTCCTGGGAATCGATCGTGCAGCCTCGCAGGAATCCATGGCTGTGCGCGCGGGCGTGAGCCAGTTCACGACCAGCACCGATCCGCTGGAACTGCGCGAGCGCAGCGGGGGCGAGGGCTGGGACCTGGTGGTGAATTGCGCCCAGGGCGCGCGGCCGATGCAGTTGGCCTGCGAACTCGCCCGCCGGGGCGGCACGATCGTGATGATCGGCGGCGCGCCGGAGGAGGAGCAGTTCCGGTTCCCGGCGCACGGGTTCGTGATGCGCGATCTGCACATCGAGGGGGTGGTGGGATACACCGTGCCCTACTGGGTGGAGGCGCTGGACCTGCTGATCGCGGGCAAACTGAAGCTGGGAGATCTGATCACGCACCGCAGGCGGCTCGACCAGTTCGACGAGGCGCTGCGGTTGATTCAATCGCGCTCCGAGCCCACGGGCAAAGTCGCGGTGGCGTTCGCGTGAGCGGGAGAACGCTACGGTATCTCGGCGATCTTTAGCTTGGCCAGGGTGCCGGTCATGCGCAGTTCCTTGGCGCCGGAGTTGAGCAGAATCACCAGTGTACCGTCGTCCTGGGCGGCGCCGCGGCCGGTGTAGGTTTCATCTTCCGTCTTGATTTGCAAGGCCGTGAGGCGGAGGCGCGGCGACCACGCGGCACTGTAGCTGCCGGAGACGCTGTACCACGGCTCGGGTGTTCCGAAATCGAGCACGGAGGCCGTGAACGTGCCCTGGCAGGTGAGGTTGGCGAGCACCTGCGCGCCGGTGCCGAAAGTCTCGATGGCGCCATCCGCATCCACCTTGCCCGATTGCCAGTCGAGGCCCTTCACGTTCCCGGTCAGCCGGTAGGCGGGCTGGCGGCCGCGCAGATTGACGGTTAGCTTTCCGGCGACGGCCGAGCGGCCCAGTTTGGCCTGGAGGTTATCCAGTTCGACGTGGGTGGCATCCCAGACCAGCCGCGCCCGCACGTTGGCGAGGTGCGCACCGGCAAGCGCCAGGTCATCGAATTGCAGGATACCTTCCACGCCGCGCTGCTTGAGCCAATCGGGGACGGGGATGCGGCCCAGAGCGCGCGCCAGCAGGCTGCTGCGGCGCCGCAGGGTGGGGAGGAATTCGGTTTCGAGCGCCGCGGCGTCGGCTTCCTTGATGCGCAGGCGGAAGCGATGCGGATAGCGGACGCCGGGCTCGTAGCGGTAGTCGCCGGCGAAGGCCAGCTTGCCGGCGTGCGCATCGATGCGGTCCAAGACGACGTGTGCGCCGGCGATCTGCACGCGCGCGGAAGCGAGTTCCAGCGGGTCGGCGAGGCCGGGCACCGTCAGCTCGCCGGCAGTGAGGTGCAGGCTGCCGGCCCAGCCGTTGGCAGCCGGGGTGCCCCCTGGGCCCGGTTGGCCCACGCGGTAGTGCAATTGTCCACTCCACCGGCCCTCCCCAAGCTGCTCGAGGAAAGGCACGCTCGCCAGCGCCACCTGCGCCCGCAGGGAGGCGACCTGCATGGCCTGGGTGGAGATGGAAAGATCGAGGCTCTGCGGCTTCAAGGCGCAATCGGCCTGGATCTGCGCCTCATCGCCGCCGGCCGTGCGCACCAGGGTGGGAGTGAGGCGCACATGGCCGTGGTCGAACAGAAGTTGCGCCTGTTCGAAGCGCACCGGCGGCGAATCGGGAATGGTGAGGGCGGCGTCGTGGAAGGCGAGTTCGCCTTCGAGGCCGGTGTCGTTCGAGTAGCCGATGGCGCCATCCATCGAGCCGCTGAGCGCCAGCCTGGGCGGGAACTGCGCGCCCATGTGGGTGGCCAGGTCCATGAGCGGCGGGATGGGGAAGCGGTTCCAGTCCACGGCCACGGCCCAATGCGGCTGGGTGAGGTAATCGGTGACGCGGAAGCGCGCGGAAAGCGGCGGCGTGGTATTGTCCGCGGAAGTGGATTGCAGTTCAATCTGCTGGCCCACGAGGTCGAGGCGGCCGCGCACGTCGATGGGCCAGGCCCGGCCATAGGGCGGGAGGAGGTCCCAGCGGTGCACGTCGTCGATGTTCAGCCGCCCCTGGATTCCGATGTTCTGGATCGGGCCGCCCAGGTGCAGGCGCGAGGAAACGGTGCCGTGTACGGTGCCCGCCTCCCCGCGAATGAGCGCGGTGATTTCGGCGAGGGCGGTGTGATCGAGCGTAAGATCCATATCCACGCGCTCGGGGGCGGTGTACCAGCGGCCCTGGAGCGTGAACAGGCCCAACCCCGCGGCCGAGCGGTCCGTGCGCGCCGGCTTGGCCGAGCAGGAAAGGTTCCAGCGCGTGGGCGTGAGGCCGCCGGAGGGCCCAATATCCAGGTCCGTGTCGGTGAGGTAAAAGACGGATTTCGTATCGCCGAACTTGAAATTAATGCGGCTGTTGCGGATGTGGATCGCCGGGGTACTGCGCAGCACGGAGCGGTTCAGGAACGAGGCGAAATTCCAGCGGCCGGGCTCGGAGGCGGGACCGGACTTGGTGAGGTTGATGCTGGCGCCGTCCAACCGGATGGCGGAGATGACGAAACGGCCGCCGAGCAGGTACCAGAGGCTCGGCTCGACCACCACGCCACCGGATTCCTGCACGTAGGCAATGGGCTCGTTGCCGAAAGCGGGGTCTTCGTGGATGGTCATGTCGTCCACCGAGAAACCCGGGCCCTCGAAGAGGCTGAACCGCACGCGGCCGATTTCCACGCGGCGACCCAGCGAGCGCTCGAGAGAAGCCTGGAGGCGCTTGCCGAACTGGTCGGCGGTGATATAGGGTGCGATGAGGCCGGCGGCCAGGAGCAGGCCGGCGGCCGATCCGGCGAATTTCAGCACGACGCGTGGACGGATCTTCACAAGCCCCGCCCCGTTAAGGCGCGAAAGGTTTCGGGATCGTCGATATCGGCGGTGATGCCGGGGTCATCGAGGTCGAGGAACTCGGTTTCGGCGCGATACCGCGCCACGACGTCGCGCGCGGCGCCATCCGGCGGGAGAGCGAGGAATTCGGGAACGAGGCCGCGCGAAAACCAGATGGGATGGCCGCGGCGGCCCTGGTAGCGCGGCACCCTGATACGGAGACTGGCTGCGAAATCCCCGCAGTTTGGTGATTTCGTAGCCTGTCCCCGAATTAGCTTCTCCAGTGTTGGCGGCGCGACGGCGGGGTGGTCCACCAGGGTGAACAAGACGCCTTCCGCTTCGGGCGGAACGGCGCGCAGGCCGCATTGCATCGAGCTGGTCTGGCCCGATTGCCAGGCAGCGTTCACTACGAAATGGGCCGGCCGCGAAGCGCGCGCGCGGATCTCATCGGCCGAAGAACCCAGTACCACGATTACCGGCCGGCAGAGGGGCGCCAGCAGCCCCACCAGGGTGTCCAGAAAAGTCTCGCCGCGGTAGGGCAGCAGCGCCTTGGGCGAACCCATGCGCCGTGATTCTCCAGCAGCCAGAATGAGCCCGGCGACATTCACTTGGCAGGAACAGAGCGCTCGTCCGCAAACACCGAGAGCGAGAGCGCGCGCCAGTTCGACCCGGCGTTGCGGCGGACGGCAATCATCTCCGCGGCCACCGAGATGGCGATTTCCTCCGGCGAAATCGCGCCGATATCCAGCCCCATGGGCGCATGGACCCGTTCCAGAACGGCGCGCGGAATCCCTTCCTTCTCGAGCTCGCGGACTACGTTGAGCACCTTGCGCTTGCTGCCGATCATGGCGATGTAGCGGGCGGGCGTGCCCACCGCCAGTTTCAGCACGCGCATGTCATCCCGGTGGCCCCGCGTCACGATGATCAGGTAGCTGGTTTCGTTGATCGGCAGGCGCGGAAACACCTCCTCGTATTCGGCCGCGTGAATGGCGGCCGCTTCAGGGAAGCGCTCGGAGTTGGCGAAGCTCTCGCGGTTGTCCACCACGACCGTGGCGAAGCCGGCGAGCGTGGCCACCTTCGAGAGGCCTTTCGAAATATGCCCGGCTCCGAAGATGAAAGCATGCGGAACGGGAAGCACCGGCTCGACAAAAACTTCGAGCTGGCCGCCGCAGATCAGGCCGTTGTCATAAGCGGCGTCCTGGCCGAGATTGAAGTTGAGCCGCTTGGGCTTTTCGGTCTCGATGACCTCGCGGGCGGCGTTCCAGACTTCCGCCTCGACGCATCCCCCTCCAACGGTGCCGGCAATCGAGCCGTCCTCGCGGATCAGCATCTTGGCGCTTTCGTAGCTGGGGATCGAGCCGCGCACTTCCACGATGGTGGCGAGCGCGCATTTCTGCCCCAGGGTCCGGAGGCGCACAAGCTCCTCGTAAACGTCCATTTGTTGTGATTATAACGCGATCTGAGAAACCGCTCCCTTACGGTCGCGGCTCCGAAAACAGAGCCGCGACCGTAAGGGAGCGGTCTTTTCGCGTGAGTTTTAGCCTGCCCGGCCGGCGGCTTGCTACCGCTTCTTTCCGCCCTTTTTGGCCGCCTTCTTGGCTGGCGCCTTTTTGGCGGGCGCCTTTTTCGCAGCTTTCTTGGCCGGCGCTTTCTTCGCCGTCTTTTTCGCTGGCACTTTCTTAGCCGCCGCCTTACTGGCGGGCGCCTTCTTGGCCGCAGCTTTCCTGGCGGGGGCTTTTTTAGCCGCCTGCTTGGCAAGGGCTTTCTTAGCCACCTTCTGCGCCGGAGCCTTCTTGGCAGGCACCTTCTTGGCCGGCGCCTTCTTGGCAGCAGCCGCCTTCTTCACCGGTTTCTTGGGAGGAGCCTCCACCGCAGGGGCCGGTTCGACAGGCGGAGCAGGGGGTGGCGCCGGAGTTTCGGCCACCACGGGAGGACGCCCGGGTTCCAGTTCCTCCTCTTCTTCCTCTTCCTCTTCCTCGTCGAAGTCGTCCAGCTTCGAGAGCTCCGTCTGCTCTTCGTCCTCGTAATCCGGGAAGTCTTCCATCTCTTCTTCGTCTTTCAGAACGAAATCTGAGCGATCAAACATTCAACAAGCCTCCTGTAGTCAGGCACAATCACCCATAGAATACCCCTTTTTGTTGCGGAGCAATAGCGAAAAAAGCGCCACGGGCAGAAAATCTGCGTTGGGGGGTTCTGCGGGCTATCGCGAACTGCCGTTGGCCGTCAGGATAGAGGCCTGCCGGGGATGATGGCTCGGTTGCGCCGTCCTGCGATGCGTCGAGGCGGTGCGGCGGCTCCTGGAGTGGTGCGAAGAGTGGCGCGAAGCCGTATGCCTTACGGCCGCGGCACGCAAAACAACCGGGATCAACAGTTGGTCGCCTTCCAGCGGCGCTGCGGAACTCAAGTGATTCGCTGCCAGGATGTCGCTTTCCCGAATCCCAAAATGCCGCGCGATGGAAGCCATGGTCTCACCGGGGGCCACGCGATGCATGCGCCAGGAATCGCGGTGCTCGGCCGGAACGAGATCGAGCGCGGCTGTCAGCGAGGCGGCCGTACCCTTGGGAACGTGGAGGGGGTAATCCGCCGGAACGGTGCCCTTGAGCACCGCGGGGTTCAGTCCTGCCAGTTCCGAGACCGGCGCATCCAGGATATCCGCCGTCAGCGCCAGGCTGGTGCGCGCCGAAGGCTCGACGGTGTCGTATTGGAGCGGCGGATCGAGCTGGATGCCGTCCAGCCCGTACTCGCCGGCGTTCTTCTCCATGATGGTCATGGCCAGAATGATCGGCACGTAATTGGTGGTCTCGGCGGGCAGGACGCCGAGGCCGCGCAGCTCCCAGAAATCCGCGTACCCGGTACGCTCGACGGCCTTTTCCACCACTCCGGGCCCACAATTGTAAGCCGCGATGGCCAGATACCAATCGCCAAATTCCGTGTAAAGGTCGTGGAGGTGGTGCGCGGCGGCGTGCGTGGCCTTTTCCGGGTCCATGCGGTCATCGGTATAGGGCGTCTGGAGCAGGCCATATTGCTGACCGCGCCAGGTGAGGAATTGCCACATGCCGCCGGCTGCCTTTCGCGATACGGCACGGGGAATGAAGCCAGATTCGGCCTGCGCCAGGTGGATAAGCTCCGGCGGCAGCCCTTCTTCTGCCAGGATCCGCTCGATCATGGGGCGGTAACGCCCGGACCGCTCCATGGCCGTCACCAGCGTCTTCCGGCCGCGGTTGGAGAAGTAATTGATATACCCCAGGACGGTGTCGTTGACCGACAGCGGCAACTGCGAACCCGTAGCCGCAACCTGCTCCCGAACCTTGTCTTTCAACTTGGGATCTACGGGAAAGGTCATCTGGAGAATATCTTCGAGGGGGACCTTTTCGAACTGGTCCTGATCCGGCGTGGCGGCGGCACCCATGCCCGCAAGATCGAACCGGTGGATGGTATCCACCATTTCGTCCATGCGGCGCTCGTAGGCCTGCCGGTCGCCGGGGAACTGGTCGGAAGCGTCGAGCATCAAATCGACGGCTGCATTGAAATCCCGGCGGGCATCGGCGACGTCATTCGATTGGTAGTAGCGCTTCCCGCTCTGGAATTTCTGCTCGGCGCGCCGGACGAGGAGATCGCCGCGCGAGGTGCGTTGAAGGAGCTTGGGGGTAGAGCGAAGAGAGGAGGGCAGCTCGGCTATGTATAAATCCGGTTGCGGAGCCGGCGGATCGGCAACACTATCGCCCGCCGTGGCTGCCGAAACCGCAGCCGGCGGGAGGAAAGCGGCTTGGAACCTGGACTGCTGGTTATACCCGCAGCCAGCAGCACCCAGCACTATGGCAAGGCCAAAAAAGGAGAATAGCGTCTTCGTTCGACCGTCCATCAGTCCCTCGAACTACAGAAAATAAAGCTACTTCCACCTGCCATCCCCCAAAAACGGACTTTCCCAGACTACACCAGAACTGTGTCAAAAAGCAACCGGTTCCTCCGAAATTCAAGTCCGTTGTGTCACAAAAGGACACAGGGGCGGGTCTTTTTTGACCCTTATTCTTCCTCTTCCTGCTCGCCCGCCTTAGCTGCTTTAGCGGCGGCAATGATCTTTTCGGCCTGCATGGCAGGCACGAAGTCGTAGTGGTCGAACTCCATCGTGAAGGAAGCCCGGCCCTGGGTCATTGCCGTCAAGTCATTCTGATAGTTTAACATTTCCGCCATGGGCACTTGCGCGCGGATGAACTGGCTGCTGCCCTTGGTATCCATGCCGGAAATGCGCCCGCGGCGGCCGTTGAGGTCGCCCATGAGGTCTCCGGCGTACTCCACCGGGGCCTGAATTTCGACGTTCATGATGGGCTCCAGCAGAGCCGGCTTGGCCTGCTCCATGGCGGCTTTAAAGGCTTTGCGCGCTGCGAGCTTGAACGCCAGTTCCGAGGAATCCACGTCGTGGTAAGAACCGTCGTAGAGCACCACCTTAAAATCCACCATGGGATAGCCGGCCAGGTAGCCACGTTCGGCGGCTTCCAGGATGCCTTTTTCCACAGCCGGAATGAAGTTCTTGGGGATGGATCCGCCGAAAATCTCGTTGACGAACTCGAATTGGGCGCCGCGATCGAGGGGGCTCATGCGGATCCAGCAATCGCCGAACTGGCCGTGACCGCCGGTCTGCTTCTTATGCCGCCCCTGGACATCCGCCGTGCCGCGGATGGTCTCGCGGTAGGGGATCTTGGGGGCTTTCAGGGTCACATCGACGCCATAGCGCTTCTTGAGCCGGCTGACGACGACTTCCACATGCTGCTGGCCGGCGCCGGCCAGCAGGAACTCGCGCGTCTGCGGGTCGCGATAGAAGCGCAAGGACTGGTCTTCCTCCAGGATGCGGTGGACGGCATTGCCCATGCGGTCTTCGTCGGCGCGGGATTTGGCTTCGATCGCG
>JAJYLS010000084.1 GCA_021787555.1 Acidobacteriota bacterium
AAGGAGCGAAGGAGTCCGGAGTCAGGAGTCAGGAGAGAAGCGCGGTGACTCCTGTTCCTGGCTCCTGGCTTCAAATTCAACGCACCACTTCGAACGGGATTGCGGGCATGGTTCCGAGGGGCTGGCGGCGGGGCTTTTTGACGCCGGCCTTGGGGTTCGCCGGAATGTTGCGGAAGGCGTCGACGATCAGGTTGCCGGAGGCCCCCGGCTTGAGCTTGTCCGGGTCCACGTGCAACACCATGGAGAGGCCGTTGCGCTCCGGCGTCACCTTCTGGATGGAGAGGCCCTCGGGCGGATCGCTGAGCGCGAGCTGCACGTTTTGCAGGCGTCCGGGAATGTACATTTCGAGCGGCGTGGGCGCGCCCGCGCGCAGTTCCACGGGTTTGTTGACCTGCCGCCATGGCATGCCGCCGCCGGACCCGATCACCCGCACCATCCAGGCATCCTCGGGCACGATGTGGTGGTAGGCGAAGGCCTGCTCCATATCCTGAGCCGCCACCGCCGTGCGGGTCACCTCGTGGCCGTTGACCGTGGCTTGGCCGATCAGTTCAATCGAAAGCGGCAGGTTGGCCGACATGCGGGGCAGGGTGACGGTCAGGCGGACCTGGTCCTGGCCGGCCGGCACTGCCGCGCCGCTCAGTTGGAAGCCGGCGGGCGCATTTTTCAACTTGAGCGCTATCGGGCCGGAGAATCCGTCGCGCCGCAGCGCGAACACCGAAAACGGCACGGTCTGGCCGGAGCGCGGATTAAAGCTCGAAGGCTCGACGCGCAGCTCGAAATCGGGGCGCGGCTGGCTGATGCGCAGGCGGTAGCCGTACTCCGTGCCTCCGTTGTGCTGGGTGTCCGCCAGCCGGAGGTAGTAGGTGCCCTTGGCCGGCAGCTTGAACTGGATGAAGGAATCCGCCTGGTGGGTGAGCAGCGCCGCGCCCTTGTCTTCATGGTCGTCGTTGAAGGCCAGCTCTTTGCCTTTGGCGTCCGTGAGGCGAAGCTCGGAATCGAGCGGCGAGCCGAGCCGGCGGGCCTTCACTTCGGCCACGATCTCCTGCCCGGCGCGGGCGTCGAAGCGGAAGAACGCCACCTCGCCTGGGTGCGCGATCCGCCCGTCGAGAATCACCGGCAGCTTCACCTTCTGCGCCTTGGCGCGCTGCCCAATGCCGGCCTTGGCCGTCTTCTCCGGAAGCGGGTCGAGGACAAAATCCACGGCGTTCGAGTCCCACTGGTCTCCCTTCAGCGAAACCGGATACACGCCCGCGGGCTTGCCCTTAAAATTCTCCTTCACTTTGGGCGCAGGGAGGTTCCAGCCGTGGGCCTCAATGGTCGGGCGCGCGCCGGTCTTGGCGCCGAGCGGAAAGATGCTGGTGATGACCGGCAGCTCGCCGATGGTCATGCGATAGACGAAATCCTCGCGCCCGCGAAAGATGGAATCGTGGATCTCGGCGATGTAATCGCCGTCCTCCGGAATCACGTAGTGCAGCATGGGATCCGGGTGGAAAAAGAAATGATCGGCGGAGGCCAGCTCGCGGCCGTGGGGGTCGCGCAGCGCGATGAATGCCTGGAACCAGCCCGGCACGGCGTCGCCGAGATAGGGAATCAATTCGCGCGCATCCGCCGCGACCACGATGTCCTGGCCCTTGGTGGCATGGAAACGGTATTGATCCACGGCGGCGGGCATCATCTGGCCATTCACCACCGCGGGAATCTTGATCTCCATGGGCGGCGGCGGCTGCTTGGCATAGGACCGGATGATGGGCGTGCCGCCGTTGATCACGGCGAACAAGGGTCCGACGCGGGTGGCCGGTTGGGCGTACTCGGGCAGTTCGCCGACCACGAACACGACGGGATTGGTGAGCCCGGCGTTACCTTCGATGCGCACCTCGCGCGGCCCGAGGGGCGCGTCCGGGGCGATGGTGACCTGCAAGCGGACGATCTCGGCGATGGAGGGAATGTAGCGCTGCCGCGCCCATTCTTCCATGGCGTCGCGGATCTCGTCCCAGCGCTTCTGATCGGCTTCCGTGAACACCACCTTGGGCTCGCCGGGCTTGGGCTTACGGTACGAGGCCGAGCGCTTCTCGTTGAGCTTGCGCATCTCCTCGGCCATGAACTGCCTTTCCTTGCCGTTGACCGCCCGATGGTACTCGATGACCTTGGCTTCCACGCCGCGGCCGGACACGTAAGCCTGGCGGGCGCCGGTGAGGTATTGGCCGCCCATGCGGACCTCGATGGTGACGCCCTGGCGGCCTCCGGCGGGATAGAGGTAGCCGGCATGGGGGGTGACCTGGGCGGCGAGAGGTAACGCGAACAGGGCCAGGGCCAGCGCGAACCTCACATGATCTCCTTGAGCTGCCCCGCGAGCGGCAGACCGTCTTTGGCGGTGGGGGTGACCTGCGCCGCGAGGCCCTGGGGATGCGGCAGCTTGCCGTCGGAGTCGATTCCCAGTTGGGTATAGACGCTACCGATGAGGTCGGCGGGATACACCGGGCGGTCCTTGACTTCCTCGCCGCGGGCGTCGGAGGAGCCGATCACCTGGCCGCCCTTGAATCCGCCGCCAGCCAGCAGCGCGGAGAACACCCCGCCCCAGTGGTTCCGGCCGCCGTTCCAGGGGGCTTCCCAATCGACCTTGGGCTTGCGGCCGAATTCGCCGGTCCACCAGACGATGGTGGATTCGAGCAGGCCGCGGTCGTGCAGGTCCTGAAGCAGCGATGCGAGCCCCTTGTCCATCTCCGGACCGCGCCGCTGCATGGTGGGGAAATTGTCCTTGTGGGTGTCCCATCCGCCCTGGTAGTTGATGGTGATGTAGGGCACGCCCTTCTCGACCAGGCGCCGCGCCACCAGGCAAGATTGGCCGAAGGTGCTGCGGCCGTAACGGTCGCGCAGATCGTCTTTCTCCTGGGAAAGGTCGAAGACCTTGCCGGCATCGCCAAGGATCAGCTCGTAGGCCGTCTTCTCGACGTCGGCGTTGGCCTGAAGTTGCGGGTCGCCTTGCATGGCATGGCCGAGCGTGTCGATCTGGTGCAGGAAATCGCGGCGCTCGCGCTGCCGGTCGTCGGTGATGCCCGGCGCCACGATGCCTTCCACCGCAAACCGCTGCGCATTGGGATCGCCGCCGGTGGCGAACGGGCGGAACTTCGAGCCCAGAAAGCCGGCCTCCGAGAACCGGCCTTGCGGCTGCGTCAGCACGATGTACGGCGGAATCATTCCCTTATATCCGGCGTTGTATCCCTTGAACAGCGAGACCACCGCGCCCACGCTGGGAAAGACGTCGCGGCCGCCCGAGATGCGCCCGGTCTGCGTGGTGTAGGAAGCCGTCTCGTGCGCGTAGACGTTGTGGGTCAAGCTGCGGACGATCGAGTACTTATCCGCCTGCTTGGCCAGCAGGGGCAGCAGTTCGCTGATGCGGATGCCTTTGACGTTAGTCTCGATGGGGTGGGTGAGCGGTCCGGTGTAGTCGTTGCCGGCGTCCGGCTTGGGATCGAACGTATCCAGGTGTGGGGGGCCGCCCCACATCCAGATCTGGATAACGGCTTTGGCTTTGGCCGGCTTTGCCGCGGCGGGCGCGGGCAGAGTGGTGTCCGCGCGTCCCAGCCGGCTGCCCAGCAAGATGCCGGTGGCGCTGACAAATCCCTCGCGCAGCGCTTCGCGCCGATTGATCGGAAAGGAAAAAATGCTCATGAAATCTCCTAATGCCGGTACAAAAACTCCGGGCTGTTGATCAATGCCCAGACCAAGTCCTGCATGGCGGCCTGGCCGCGGGCCGAGCGGGATCGCGAATGGGCCTCGACGGCCTGCCATTCGGCGTCCGTGGGATAGCGCGAAAGAATGGTCAAATAAAGCGCCGTAGTGAGCTGCCGCGGGTTGCGGATGGTGCGCATCATGCCGATCAGCCTGGGTCCCTGCTGGATCTTGCGCTGCACCAGCGTGGAATTGAGCAGCGTGAGTTTCTGGGAATCGGAAATGCGGTTGTTGCGCTCCGACTCGGTGCCGGTGTCGCGCGGGGGGCGGCCGAACTGCTCGAGGAAGGCGTTGCTGATGCTGCCGTCCGGCAGGTCCACGGCGCGCTGGAAATCCGGCATGAACGTGTAGGGTTCGGGGATGGCGCTGGTGTAGGTTTCGCCCGTACCGCTGATCTGGTCCAGGGCGTCGATGAGCACTTCGGCGTCCAGCCGGCGCAGCGGATAGGCGGCAAAATGCTCGGCGGCCTGTGCGCGGTCGCCCTGCGGAATCGAGGAAAGCTGGTAGGTGGTGGAATTCAGAATGAGCCGGAAGATGTGCTTCAGATCGTACTGTGAATCCACTAGCTCTTTTGCCAGGTAGGCCAGCAGTTCGGGGTTTTCCGGCGGATTATCGGGGCGGATATCGTCCGGCTCCTGGACGATGCCGCGGCCCAGCAGCCAGTACCACACGCGGTTCACGATGGCGCGCGCGAACCACGGATTATCGGGGCGGATCAGCCAGTTGGCGAAGGCCTCGCGAGGGTCCTGCCCGGGCTGGATGTGCGCCGGCGTGCCGTCGGGAAAAACCGGTGTGCCTTTCATCGGCTTTTCCGAATCGAAGTAGACGATCTCCTCTTTCCATTCGTCGCTGTGCTTGTAGCCGACTTGGGAGAAGAACGCGGCCATGTTGGCCAGCCGGTCCGCGGGCCATTTGTCGGCGCGCGTGCCCATGAAGGTCAGGGCCACGGTTTGCGCGATGCCCGCCGGCTGGCGGTTCTGCATGGCGCGATAGAAATTCACCGGCGCGGCGCGGAAATTGCTGCCACTTTCGGTCAGCATTTCGCGCACGAACTGGTTGTAGGGCTTGTCTTGGGCCACCGACTCACGAATCCAGTGGTAGTACGTCTGCGCGGCATTGGGCCACAGGTTGATGGGGAATTCGGCCTTGACCCGCAGCAGATCGCTCCACTTCATTGCCCAATAATCGGCAAATTCCGGGCTGTCCATTAGCCGGTCGATGAGCGCGGCGCGCTTGTTGGAGTCCTTACTGTTGAGAAATTCAGCAGCTTGTTTGGGGGTGGGCAGCGTGCCGGTCATATCGATCCACGCCCGGCGCAGGAAAACGCTGTCGAAGCAAAGATTTGCGGGCTGGATGGCGAGGGCTTTCCAGTGGGCGAAAACCAGTTCGTCGATATGGTTGCGGGGCGCGAGCGGCCCGGCGGTTTCAAACGGCGCGACCGCGGGGGCGCCCCAGGACACGCAAGTGGAGCAAAACAAAAGGAAAACCACGAGCGTGGCAGGGGTGCGCATCCGGTCCGCTATTAGCATATCTCTTATAATCGGGCCTGTATAGCTCAATTTGGAAACCCTTGAGACGGCTGAAAGTTGCCGTGTAAGGGATCGGCGGTGGGGGGCGTGGTGGTGGGAATCCGGCTCTGTTGGAACCGCACGGGGTCCGCCACCTCGGTGCCCGGGGCGACACGCTTCTCCATGGCGATGTTCTTCGCCTTGGAGAACCGCCTCACCCATCCCACCGGGCTGCCTATGGAGTGCTTGATGAAAAAGGAGTCCCCTGAACCGGCTTCCGGTGCTGCGGCGGATCAGTCGAATACGCCACCGCAGCTCAACCGTGGCGCGGGTGTAAGATCTTGTGCATGCAGAGGCTCACCCTCATAACCGTTCTCATGCTGGCCGCGGCGATGGCCGCATTCGCCCAACTGGCGCCGCCCGCCCGCGAATTGCCGCTCTATCCCGGCGTCGCGCCAGGCTCCGAGAACTGGCACTACTCCGAAAAGACGGCCGGAACGCCGCAGCGGCCGCAAGCGCAGAACATAGTCCGCCCCGTCCTGCTCTACTATCCCGCGGAGAGAGCCAATGCCGCCGGGACGGCCGTCATTATCGCGCCCGGCGGCGGCTTCCGCACCCTGATGATGTCCTACGAAGGTGTGGACGTCGCCAGGCGGTTCAACCAAATGGGCGTGGATGCGTTCGTATTGAAGTACCGCACCATCTACATCGACCCCTCCGGCCACCCGTCCGCCAGCGGCCGAGCGCCGGCCACGACCGGACCACAAGCCGGCCAGAACGTGCGCGCGCTTGCGGAAGCCGATGGCCAACAGGCCGTGCGCCTCGTGCGCCGGCGCGCAGCCGAATTTGCGGTGAGCCCCAACCGCATCGGCATGATCGGATATTCCGCGGGCGGCGCCGTCCTGCTCGCCGCCGTCTACGGCCCTGCCGACGCACGCCCCAACTTCGGCATGGCGATCTATGCCGCCGGCGCCAGTGCTGCCGCGCCGCCCGATGGCGCGCCGCCTCTCTTCATCGCGGTCGCCGCGGACGACCAGGCTGTCGGCTGCGAGGGCTCCATCGATCTCTTCGGCTCCTGGAGAAAGGCGGGTCTACCAGCCGAACTGCACGTCTTCCAGACCGGCCGCCACGGTTTCGGTAAGAAGGGTGGCGGGGCCGACCACTACCTTGACCGCGTCGAGGAATGGCTCAGGCTCAACGGCTGGCTGACCCGGACGTCGAATTAGCGCATGGTAAACCTGGTTGGGAGTCAGCCCGGACGCCAGCAGGTCCAGCACGCCGGTCACGCGCACGCGCATCCCGCGGATGCAAGGCCGGCCGCCGCATTGCTCGGGATCGATGGTGATGCGGGAACTGATTTCCACCATCCTCCAAGTTTACCGTTCTACCCCCGGTACGTCGCGCTGGCCGTGTCGGTCTCCCAGAGCTTGACCGCGCTCACCCGCACGCCGCGCTTTTCCGAGAGCCCCGAGCGGACCTCGTCGAAGATGAATTTCGCCATGTTCTCAGCCGAGGGGTTCAGCTTGTCGAACGGCGGAAAATCGTTGAGCCATTGGTGGTCCATGCGGTCGAGCACGGCGTGCACCACCTTCTTCAATTCGACGAAATCCACCAGCAGGCCGATGTGGTCCAGTTCCGCGCCTTCCAGGGTGACCTGGCAGCGGTAGTTATGGCCGTGCACGTTCTCGCACTTGCCCTTGTAGTTGCGGAGCGCGTGGCCGGCGGCGAAGCTCTCTTCAATGGTCACTTCAAACATCGAAAAACTTCCTCACGTCCTCCAGCCTGGTGGTGAACCGGTAATCGGGGAGGCTGTCGAAAAACACCTGTCCGTAGCGCTGGCTGGTGATGCGGCTGTCCAGCAGCACCAGCACGCCGCGGTCGCCGCGGCTGCGGATGAGCCGCCCGAAGCCCTGCTTCAGGGCGATAGCCGCCTGCGGGATCTGGTAGTCGTAAAACGGATTCCCCCCCGCCCCGCGGATGCTTGCAATCCGCGCGCTCACCACCGGATCGCTGGGCACCGCGAACGGTAGCTTATCAATAATAACGCAGCTCAACTGCTCACCCGGCACGTCCACGCCCTGCCAGAACGAAGAGGTGGCAAAGAGCACGCAATTGGGGGTGGTGCGGAACTCGTCGAGCAGCGCGCTGCGCGGCCCGGTGCCCTGGAGCAGGGTGGGGTATTCGATCTCCATAGACACGTGGTCGTGCACCAGGCGCATCTGCTGGTAGCTGGTGAACAGCACGAACGCGCGGCCGCGGCTCAGATCGAGAATGCGCACCACTTCCTCGGCCGCCGCGCGCGTGTAGGCGGGGTTGCGCGGGTCAGGCAGTTTCTGGGGGACGTAGAGCAGCGCCTGCTTTTGATAATCGAAGTGCCCCGGCACCACCAGCGCGCGCGCGCTGGCCAAGCCGAGACGCGACTGGATATAGTCGAAGCCGTCCGCCACCGCCAGCGTGGCCGAAGTCAGGACGACCGTCTCCACCTTGTTGAACAGTCGCTCGGCGAGTAAATCCGACACCTCGATGGGCGTGGCCTGAAGGAAGCAGCCGCGCCCGCGCTTCTCGACCCAGAAAACGTAGCGTTCGTCGTCGGATTCCAGGATGAAGCGCAGCCCTTCGCCCAGCTCCAGCGTCCGGCGGAACAGCGGCTGAATTTCCTCCGGCGGGCTCTTCACCAATTTCAAATGCGAGGCGATCAGCTCCAGCGCGCCCAGCACGTCCGTGTAGGCTTCCTGGTTGTCCGCGCGAAACGCCTCGCGCCCGACGAACGATGCGCGCCGCTCGCTCTCGCCGAACAGCAGGAAAAAGGCGTTGGCGGCTTGCTCGAAGCGCTCGAGAATGCGGTCCAGCTCCGGGGTACCGAATTTCTTCATGCGGCCCACGACGCCCAGGTCGCGGCGCAATTCCTGGAAGCGGTAGTTGCTCACGGAGACGCCGAAATACTGGCCCGCCACATCCTCGATCTCGTGGGCTTCGTCGAAGACCACGGCGTGGTATTCGGGCAGGATGCCGCCCTCGTAATTTTCGTCGCGCAGCGCCAGGTCGGCGAAGAACAGATGATGGTTGACGATGACGATGTCGCTCTCCGCCGCCCGCTGGTGCATCAGGGTGATGAAGCAGCGCTCGAAATTGGGGCACTTCTGCCCGGTGCACAGCTCCGAGCGCGCGTCCATCTTGGCCCACGCCGTGGACGCCTCGGGCAGGGTTTTGATCTCGGCGCGGTCGCCGAACTCGGTGGTCTTCTCCCACTGCCGGATGATCTCGAAATCCGCCACCTCCTCCAGCCCGGAGAGCACCGGCTCTTTTTCGGCGTCGTAGATTTTCTGGCGGCAGGCGTAATTGCCGCGGCCTTTCATATAGCAGACCTTCAACGGCCGTGGAAAATGCTTCTGGAGAAAGGGGACATCTTTGAAGAAGAGCTGTTCCTGAAGGTTCTTGGTGCCGGTGGAGACCACGATGCGCTTGCCGGAAATCAGCGCGGGCACGAGGTAAGCCAGCGTCTTGCCCGTGCCGGTTCCGGCCTCGACGATGAGGTGCCGCTTGTCGGCCAGCGCGGCTTCGACGGCCTCGGCCATCTCGACCTGGCCCGGCCGGAACTCGTAGTTAGGGTGCCATTGCGCGAGCGTGCCGCCGCGCGAGAAGAACTGTCGCGCGCCTGCCGTGCGGGCCTGGGTGGGCATGGGGAAGCTTCATTTTAGCGTGGCGCGGAGGTGGGTTGCCGGAATGGCAGGAGCCCGCCGTCAAAAGAGACTCGTAGCGGGGTAGCGGCGAGACGCCCGCGCGGGGCGCGCGCCCGCGCTACTTCTTGCGCGCTGCCGGGGCGGCCGGCTTGGGCGCCGCTGCCGCCGGTTTCGCTGCCGGAGCCGCGGCCGGAGCCGTCACCGGGTAGGCCTGGTCGTATAGCTTGATGATGTCGGCGGTGATGTCCACGCCCGATGCCGCCCACACCACGGGTCCCTGCTGGTTGCTGACGTCCAGGATCACGGCATAGCTGTTCTGTACGGCGTACTTATCGATCACCGTGTTCATCTTTTGCAGCAGCGTTTGCAGGATCTTGTTCTGGTCCTGATCGAGTTCCGCCTGCGCGTCCTCGGTGGTGCGCTGCAACTGCTTGTTACGCTCGTCGATGTCGCGCGCCAGCTTGTCCTTGGCGTCCTGGGTCATGGTGGCCGAGCCCTTGCGCACCTGGTCCTGAAGGGCCTGGATCTCCTGTTGCAGCTTCTCCACCTCGGCCTTCTTGGGCGTATACTTCGCGTCCAGCTCCGCCGCGGCTTTCTGCCCTTCCTTGGTGCTCATCAGGGCGCCCTGAATGTGGATGATCCCCACCTTCGTCGCGGTCCCCGCCGGCGCGGACGGGACGGTGGCCGGCGCCGCCGCCGGAGTTGCGGTTTGGGCCGGTGCCGGCGCTAACGCCGCCATGCCCGCCGCCAATACACAATAAACAAAACTCTTCTTCAAGCGAAAACTCCTCGATTTCCCGAAAGATCCTAACATACGGCTCCCGGGGTCTAGAACGTCCTTCCGATCGTGAACTGAAACAAAGTGCGCCTCTCGAAATCTCCAAACGCCTGGCCGTAATACTGGACCACTTCGTTAAACGTCGCCGAATTGGGGAAAGACGACCGGTCCGCCACAATCGGCGGTTGTATATATTCTCGCACGACCAGCGGATTGTACGCGAAATACAGCCGGAAGGGCGCGTTCACCACCGGCAGCATGACCTGGAGTTCCAAGCCGGTGGAAGCACGCGGCATCTGCGTGTCCGGCACGATGATCGCCCGCCCGTTGAATCCGGCCTGCGGGAACTGGGCGTTCAGGTCGCTGATGTGGCTCTGGTCCAGCGTCAGCTCGCTCGGCCGCAGGATCCGGTCCACCCCGATATCGAAGAAGGGCGCGAGCGTCACCGGCCCCAGGATCGGAATGCGGTATTCGAAATTGCCCAACAACTGCGTGTCGCCGCCAGGCGTGATGAGCTGGTAAGCCGGAATCGTCATGGTCACGGGCGACTGCGTGACCTGCCCGCCGCTGACCACCTTCTGGTAGCGCGTCGTCCCGTCCGCGTTGAGCACGTTCACCTGCTGGCTCGACGGAATGAACGCGATGGGCGTGATGCTCCAGATGTAGAACCCGCGGATATCGTCCTCGCCGCCCATGAAGGTTCTCGAGAACGGCGGCACGAATTTGCCGCCGTAGCCGGTGATCACGCTGGCCATGGCGTGGAACGCCAGGATATGCTTCTTGTGCCACGGCGCCTGTTTGAAGTACTTGGCTTCCACGGTGGGCCGGATGGTGCTCACGTTGCCGCCGAGAAAGCTGCCCGAAAAGGCCACCGAGGCGAACAAACTGCGCCCTGCCGTCGGCGTGATCGGGTGGTTCACCGTGTTGTACTGGTACGACGGCGTGATCGTGCTGGTGCGGATGCCCGTCAGCGAATTCGGCCCGGCGATGCCGCTGAAATTGATGTACTGGAAATACGCGTCGGCCGCCTGCGTCAGCGTCACCACGTTGGAGATGTCGTACCCGTAGGTCAACCCCAGCCGCGCGAAACTGTGCCGCAGCGGATAGCTCGCCGTTACCGTGAACCCGCGGCTGTTCTGCGTGTAGTTCAGCAGGTTCTGCTGCCCGAACTGCTGGTAATACGCAGTCATGTCGTAGCCCATCATAATGGATTCCTGCTGCGCCTGGTTGAAATTGAACCGGCTGAAGTAAACCGTGAACCCGAGCTGTAACGGCCGGTCCAGGAAATACGGCTCGGTGAACCCGAACTGGACGTCCGTCATGTACGTCCCCACCTGCCCGCTCAGTGAGAGCGTCTCGCCGAGTCCCAGGAAGTTGTTGGTGGAGTAGTTCGCGCCGATGAACGTTCCGGCGATCTGCGAAACGCCGCCGTTCAAGCCGATCGAGTTCTTGCCGCGCTCCTTCACCTTGAGCGTGATGTCCACGGTGTCGGATTGGGGGTTGCGCTTGATGTCCGTGGCCTCCTCGGACTTCAGCATCTCGAAGTACCCGAGCTGGTTCAGCCGCAGGATGCTGAGGTCCCACAACTGCTGGTTGAACATGTCGCCTTCGTCGAGCAGGATCTCGCGCCGGATCACTTTGTCGCGCGTGGTGGTGTTGCCCGAAAAATCGATGCGCCGCACGAAGAACTGCTTGCCTTCGTCGGCGGTGATGGTGAGGTCGATCTTGTCGGTGTCGGGGATGATGTCGAAGTTCGGCTCCGGAACGAAGTCGATGTACCCGAACTGGCCGTAAAGCTTGCGCAGGTTCTCGATGCCTTTGCGCAGCTTGTCGGTCGAGAACACGTCGCCCTGCTTCATGCCGAACATGGTCAGCAGCACCTGCGGCTCGCGGAACAGTTTGACTCCCACGAAATTGGCGTTGCGCAGGTGGTACAGCTTGCCTTCTTCCACCGGGATGGTGATGTTGGCGGCGATGCCTATGCCGTTGGTCTTGATCAGCGGCAGGCGCCATCCATGGCCGCCGGTGGGCTGAATCTTGACGGTCGAATCCAGCACACGCGCCGTGAAGTAGCCGCGGTCCTGGTAAGCCTGCCGGATGCGCTCCTTATCTTCCTCCAGCTTGTCCGCGTCGAAGGTCTTGGCAAACATGTTCTCGAACAGGTAGGAGTGCGGAATGCCGTAGGGGTGCGAATTCTTCATCGCGGCGACGACCCAGCGCGTGTTGAACGCCTGATTGCCGAGGATGGTGATGGTGCCGACCTTGACCTTCGGCCCTTCCTTCACGTTGAAGGTCACCTTGAGCGACGACGGCGGGATCTGCTCGATGACCGGATCCACGGTGGCATACTGCCGGCCGCGCTCCGCCAGGAATTCCTTGAGCGCTACCACGGCGCGTTGGATCTTGTCCGGGTCGTACTGATTTTCGACGGCCAGCCCGACCTTGCGCTCCTTGAACCGGTCCAGGATTTCCGAGACCGTCACGGAGTGAATGCCCTGGTAATTGATCGAGCGGATGACGCGCCGCGCCACTACCACGAACCGCACGATCAGGCCTTCCGGCGCCTGCTCGGTTTCGAGCGTAATGTCGTCGAACCGTCCGCTGTTCCACAGCGTCATGAAGTCGCGCCGCATGGTGTCTTCGTCGTAGATATCCCCCGGCTTGGTTTGGATCATGGCCTTCAAGGTATCCTGCGGGACACGCCGCGCGCCGCGAATCTCAACCGCCGCGACCACCTGTCCGGTCTTGGGCCGCGGCGCTACCGGGGCGGGGATGGTTTGCAGCGGCACTTGAGGCTGCTGCGGTGGTGCCGGCTGTCCCGGGTGTTGCGCCTGCGGAACGGTCTCGAACGGGTTGGCCGGCTGCGCCGGCTTGGGCGGCTGCTGCTGTTGCGCCGGTTGCGCAGTTTGTCCCGGGTGTTGCGCTTGCGGGACAGTCTCGAACGGGTTGGGCGGCGGCTGCTGTTGCGCCGGTTGTTGTGCGGGCTTCTGCTGCGCCGGCTGTTGCGCTGGTGGCGCTGTCTGCTGCGCCGCGAGCGGCACAAGACCAAATGCGCAGAAGAAGGCGGCCGCGACGGCCACGCGCGTACGCCCGATGCGCTTCATCGAAGCATACCTTTCCACTCGGCGCTCTTGCGATAACGTTGATTCACGGGAGTCAATTTCTCACGGATATAGCGCTGGGCCTGTTAACCGATTAGTTTAGCGGATCTTGCAAGCCGCCTCAACGAGTGCCGCGTGCTACAGGTGTGAAGGCCCGGCACACGGTTTTCAGGCAGCGGGTGTAGCCGAATCCACCGGCTCCGGGGCCTTTGAATCAGGAGATTATTCGCTTTCATGCGCTCGCTTTCCCTCGTCTTCGTTTATCTAACTCCGGCCGTTGCCGGGAGCCTGCACGCCGGTTTCCAGGCGGCCAGTGCCTCGGGCGCGGCGCCGGGGAGGTAGATCTCGCTATCGTGGACCTTCGGAGAGTCAGGCCGATGTGCAGCACCTTCGTGTGACGTAGAGCGCGGGAGCGGGTGTGGGGGAGCTACTTCGCCGCTTCGATCTTCTGCACCTGGATCACGCCGCTCTGCGACAGGGTTCCGGTGACCTTTACCCTGCTCCCCGCGAATTGCGCCGGGGTGCGCTGATCGCTGAGCGTGTACACCTTCCTGCCGTCGAAGAGGGCGTACTTGGCGCCCGCCTTGACGCATTCGCGGACGCACTTCGCGTCCGGCTGCATCCCCATCGCGGCGTGACTGCCGCCGCCGCACATGGAATCGGTGACGGTCCCGGTGAACGTCCGGGGTGCGCCGGCCACGGCGAGCGCCGCGGCGGCCAATAACGTAACGGTGATCTGCTTCATGACTCTTCTCCTAATCGATTGAACACATTGAGGATCTTTTAATCCCGCTCGCCCACCCCGCGCCCTCCGGCGGTACCATGAAAGCAAAGGAGGGGACGGCGGATGAGCCGTGTACAGCAGTTGTGCGGACTCCTGGTCGCGCTCGTGGTGGGCCTGGGGCTCGCCTATGCGGGCTGGAGCGTGAGCGCGTCGTCGCGCGCGGAGGTGTGCCAGGCCTGCGGGCGCACGGTGCACGCCGATATGCGCGCGGTGGCGTCGGTGGGCGGGCACCGCGGCGTGTTCTGCTGCGCCGCGTGCGCGCTGAGCCAGGCAGCCCAATTGAACAAGAAAATCGGCTTCGCCAGCGTCGCCGATTACCAGACCGGCAAGACTCTTCACCCCGCGGACGCCTTCGTCGTGGAAGGCAGCGGCGTGGTGCCCTGCGTGCGCCAGCACGAGATGCTGAACCGCGACGGGCTGGCCGTGCCCATGGCGTTCGACCGCTGCTCGCCGAGCATCCTCGCTTTCGCCACCCGCACCGCCGCGGAGCGCTTCGCCGGGCAACACGGCGGCGAGGTCGGCACGTTCGATGAATTGATCGCCCAACGCCTGACGCCCGCCGTTCCTCATCGGATCACGCCGCCTTCGCCTTCGAGCTTGTACACTCGCAACTCCAGCTCCCGGTAAAATTCCGGATCGAGCTTCTGCTTGAGATCGAATTTGTAGGTCGCGGTGCGGCTGAACTCCCGCCGGTTGTTCTCGTAAACGCGGATCTCCAGGCGGTACGGATCGTCCGACGACACCGACGCCACATCCCGGTCCAGGCGCCACGTGCGGCCGCCGGCCTCCCGTTTGGTCACGAAATAAATGTCGTCACCGACGAATTCCAGCTCGCCTTCCGACCCGCGAAACGTGCCCTCCCGTTTCACAGGAATCGTATAGCGCGACCGCACCGCGCCCGGCGGAACGCGGTCCGTCACCGGCCGCTCTAAATGCCGGCTGATCTCTCGAAATAGCGCGTCGCTGAGCTCGCCCCTGGTGATGCGGAAACGGAACTGCTCGTCGCGCCCCAGGAACCGCCAGTCGTCTTTATAAGTCAGGACCACGAATTCCTTGCGGCTGATGCGGTCGAAATACTGGATGTCGAGCCATTTCCACGCCAGCCTGTGCGGCCGGTTGTGCAGCTTGTCGAGCTCATGGCCGACGTGCTGAAGCCCCATCCACTCGGCCCCGCGCTTCACCACCGGCGCGGTGAACGTGATGCCTTCCGCGTCGATGTCGAGGGTCCCCTCGCGGTCGGGCCACAGCGGCTTTTCGAGGCGCGCCGGAAAGGTGGCCGCCGAAAGCGCCGCGCTCGCCGCCAGGAAGCAAAATCCCAGGAACCAAAATCCCACCGCAGAGCCACGGAGAACACAGAGGAAGCACAGAGAATTTCCTGGTTTTCTCCGTGTAACCTCTGTGCTCTCTGTGCCTCTGTGGTGAATCAAAATCGCCTGTCTCATAACGCCCCTCTCAAATGATGGAATCCGGTGAAGGGGCCGCTCGATGGCAGCCGCCGGCTTCGCCAGAGGTAGAAAATAATCGGATAGATCGCCAGTTCCATGATCCCGGAGGTGATCACGCCGCCCACCATCGGGGTGGCGATGCGCTTCATCACGTCCGCGCCCGTGCCGTGGCTCCACAGGATCGGCAGCAGGCCGGCCACGATCACGCAGATGGTCATCACCTTTGGCCGTACGCGTTTCACCGCGCCTTCGTAGATCGAATCCGCCAGGTCGTTGCGGTTGTTCAGAATGCCGCGGCGCGCAAAATCCTCATACGCCTGGTCCAGGTACAGCAGCATCACCACGCCGGTCTCCGCGTCCAGCCCCGCCAGTGCGATGATCCCGACCCACACCGCCACGCTCATGTTGTAGCCCAGCAGGTAGATCAGCCAGATCGCCCCCACCAGCGAAAACGGCACCGCCAGGAACACGATCCCCGTCTTGATCAGCGATTTTGTGTTCAGGAAAATGATCACGAAGATGATCAGCACCGTCAGCGGAATCACGTACATCAGCCGCTGCTTGGCGTGCTGCATGTACTTGTACTGCCCGCTCCAGGTCAACGTGTATCCGGTCGGCAGCTTCACCTTCGCCGCCACCGCTTTTTGCGCGTTCTCAACGTAGGTCCCCACGTCCGTCCCCCGCAGGTCCACGTAGATCCACGCGTTCGGCCGCGCGTTTTCCGTCTTGATCTCCGGCGGCCCCACCACATACTTCGCGGAAGTCAGCTCCTCCAGCGGAATCTGCTGCCCGCCCGGCGTCGGCACCAGCACCTGTTCCAGCGCCGGCAGATTGTCGCGGAAATCGCGGTTGTACCGCAGATTGACCGGATACCGCTCCAGCCCTTCCACCGTCGTCGTCACGTTCATCCCGCCGATGGCCGACTCGATCACGTCCTCCACGTCGCCTACCGTCAGCCCGTAGCGCGCGATGGCATCGCGGTCGATCTTGAAATCCAGGTAATTGCCGCCCATCACGCGCTCGGCGTACACGCTCAGCGTGCCCGGCACGTCGTGTACCACCGTCTCCACCTGCTCGCCCAGACGCTGAAGCACCGCCAGGTCCGGTCCCGCCAGCTTGATCCCCACGGGCGTCTTGATCCCCGTCGAGAGCATATCGGTGCGCGTCTTGATCGGCATAGTCCACGCGTTCGTCAGCCCCGGCACTTTGATGGCGTCGTTCATCTCATTGGTCAGCTTGTCCACGGTCATGCCCTTCGGCCATTGCTCCTCCGGCTTCAACCGGATGGTGGTTTCCATCATCGAAAGCGGCGCCGGATCCGTGGCTGTTTCCGCATTCCCCGCTTTTCCGAACACCGATTCCACCTCGGGAAACGTCTTGATGATCTTGTCCGTCTGCTGCACGATCTGCCGCGCCACGCTAATCGAAACGCCGGGCAGAGTGGTCGGCATGTAGAGCAGGCCGCCTTCCCACAGCGGCGGCATGAATTCCGAGCCCAGCCGCGCAAACGGAATCGCCGTCACCGCCACCGCCATCACCGCGAGAGCCAGCAACAGGTACTTGAAGCGCAGCGCGAATTCGAGCACCGGGTGATAGATCCGGATCAGCAGCCGGTTGATGGGATTGCGATGTTCCGGAATGATCTTCCCGCGAATGAAATATCCCATCAGCACCGGCACCAGCGTGATCGAAAGCAGCGCCGCCGCGGCCATCGAGTACGTCTTGGTGAACGCCAGCGGTTTGAAAAGCCGGCCTTCCTGCGCTTCCAGGGTGAAGATCGGGATGAACGAGACCGTGATCACCAGCAGCGAATAGAACAGCGCCGGCCCCACCTCCGTGGCCGCGTCGGAGATGATCTGCCAATGCGGTTTCGTCCCGGCATCGCGCTCGATGTGCTTGTGCGCGTTCTCGATCATGATGATGGCCGCGTCCACCATGGCCCCGATGGCAATCGCGATCCCGCCCAGCGACATGATATTGGCGTTGATCCCCTGCTGGTACATGATGATGAAGGCGGCCAGCACCGCCACCGGCAGCGTTACGATGGCCACCAGCGCGCTGCGGAAATGCAGCAGGAACAGGATGCAGACCAGCGCCACCACGGTGCTCTCTTCCAGCAGCTTTTGCCGCAGCGTATTGATCGCCCGCTCGATCAGATTCGAGCGATCATAGGCCACGTGGATCTCGACTCCCGGCGGCAGCCCTTTTTTCAACTCCGCCAGCTTGGCCTTCACGTCCTGAATCACCTGCAGCGCGTTGGCACCGTACCGCACCACCACGATGCCGCCCACCGTCTCGCCCTGCCCGTTCCATTCCGCGATGCCGCGCCGCATCTCCGGCCCGTACTGCACCGCGCCGATATCTTTGATCAGGATGGGCGTCCCCCCGCGGTCCACTCCCACGGCCGTCTGGTCGAGGTCCTTCAGCGAGCTCACGTAGCCCAGCCCGCGAATCATGAACTCCTTTTCGGATACTTCCAGCAGCCGCCCGCCCACGTCGTTGTTGCTCCGCTGGATGGCCTCCCTCACTTTCGAAATCGGAATGTTGTACGCGCGCAGCTTGTCCGGGTCCACCACCACCTGGTATTGCTTCACGAACCCGCCGATGGAGGCGACCTCCGCCACGCCCGGCACGCTCGTCAGCCCGTATTTCAAATACCAGTCCTGCATCGAGCGAAGCTGGCTCAGGTCGTGGCGGTTCGACGTGAGCGCGTACATGAACGCCCACCCCACTCCCGTGGCGTCCGGACCGAGCGCCGGCGTCACTCCCTTCGGCAGCCGGCTCGAAGCGTAATTCAAATATTCCAGCACCCGGCTCCGCGCCCAGTACATATCCGTGCCGTCTTCGAAGATGACGTACACGAACGAGAACCCGAAGAACGAATACCCGCGCACGACCTTGGTATGCGGAACCGCCAGCATTTGCGTGGTGAGCGGGTAAGTGATCTGGTCCTCCACGATCTGCGGCGCCTGCCCCGGATACTCGGTGTAAACAATCACCTGCACGTCGGAAAGATCCGGGATGGCATCCAGCGGGGTATGCAAGACCGAATACAGGCCCGCGGCGATCAGGAAGAACGTGCCCAGCAGCACCAGGAACTTATTCCGGATCGACCATTGAATGACGCGCGCGAACATGGCCTAGTGCCCCTTCCCGTTTCCGCTCTCGCCGGCCATCATCTTCTGCACCGCTTCTTTCAAATTGCTTTCCGAATCGATGAGAAACTGCGACGAGGTCACCACCTTCTCGCCCGGCTCGATGCCCTTCAGGATTTCGCGGTAGCCGCCGCCCAGCGCGCCCAACTCCACGGGGCGCGGATCGAACAGCCCGTTCGGCTTCTCCACGATCACCACGCTGCGCACTCCGCTGTGCAGCACCGCTTCCTCGGGGATCTTCACCGCGCCTGTAACCACCGGCACGCTGATCTCCACGTTGGCGTACATCTGCGGCCGCAAAATGCCGTCGGGGTTGGGAATCTCGACGTATACCTTCAGCGTGCGCGTCTGCGGATCCACGTTGGGATCGATGTACACCACCCTCGCCGTCCAGCGCCGGTTCGGAAACGCGTCCACCGTGATCGCCGCCTGCGTCCCCACCCGCACGTACCGCACCTGGTCCTCGTAGACCTGAATGCCTCCCCACACGGTCGAAAGGTCCGCGATCTTGTAAATGGTCATGCCGGGCTCGACCTTCATACCTTCCAGCGCATTGTCCGCCTTGGCCATCACTACGCCCGTCACCGGCGAAAAAACTTTCAGTGTGCGTGCGATCCGCCCGGTGCTCTTCAGTTGATCGATCTGCGCGTCCGTGATGTCCCAGTAGCGCAGCCGCTCGCGTGTGGCGGCCAGGAGCGAGCGCGCCCGCGCCATGGCGTCCGCATCCGCCGCGCCCTCGAGCTTCCGCACATATTCCAGCGTCGAGAGATATTCCTGCTCGGTGGTCACCAGTTGCGGGCTGTAAATCTCGAACAGCTCCTCGCCCCTGGTCACCGGCTGTCCGACGTAATTCACCGCCACTTTCTCGATCCAGCCCTCATACTTGGTGTTCACCAGCGCCAGGTTCTTCTGGTTGTAGTCGAGTATCCCCACCGTCCGGATATCCACCGGAATGGTGCCGCGCACCGCGGTGGCGGTGAGCACTCCGAAATTCTGCACGAAATTCGGATTCACGCGGATGCCGCTGCCCTGCGGCTCTTCGTCGGCATACACCGGGATGAGGTCCATCCCCATGGGCGATTTTCCCGGCTTGTTGGAGATGTAGTTCGGCAACATGGGATCGTGCCAGTACAGGATCTTGCGCTGGCCTTGCGGCGCGCTCGCAGCGGCCGCGGCGCCTTGCGTTGCGCCGCCCATGGCCATAGGCGGATGCAGGCGCGCCACCGCGCCATTGGCCCATGCCCAGTGGAACGGGTTCCACACCACCGCCGCGGCCAATGCGGCGCCGAGCAGGAACGCAAGCATCGCTTTCATGGCTTCACCTCCGGAAACGGCGAGCCGATGGCCCGCTCCATGTCGGCCAGCGACTTCATGTAATCCGTCGTGTATTGCGCCAGCCCCAGCCGGACTCCCAGCAGCACCCGCTCGGCGTCCAGCAAATCCAGCACCCCCAGCGTGCCCGTGGCGTAAGCCGCTTCCGCGGAATCCAGCGATTGCTGTGCCTGCGGAATCAGGGTGCCGGTAAACAGGTTCATCTGCTGGCGTAGCGTGGTGATGCGGAACCCGGTCTGCCGGATCGAGGCTTCGATGGCGTTCACCTGGCTGCGGTACCCATCGACCGATCCCACTTTTTGTTCCGCCGCCTCGGCCACCTCGGCGTCGTACTTGTGCCGGTGCACCGGCAAGTCTACGCCGACATTCACGCTCCACATATTCATCCCGGTGCTGTCGGAAGTCGGAGGGCCGGGCATCGC
>JAJYLS010000417.1 GCA_021787555.1 Acidobacteriota bacterium
GCGCTGATCGCGGCGGGCCATCGGCGAGGCGCAAGCGACATGCGACTACGGCTGTATTATGGCGCGGAACTGGCGCGTTACGGTTTTGGTGGCGGCCACCCTTTCGGAACCGATCGACTGGACGCATTCTGGCGGCTATGTGTGAGCCGCGGCCTGGCAGGGCGCGTTGAAGTCGCCATGCCGGTGTCCGCAAGGGAGTCGGACCTGCTGCGCTTCCACACACCGGAGTATGTCGAGCGCGTACGCCGGCTGTCGCTCACCGGGGAAGGTTATCTGGACAACGGTGATACACCGGCGTTTCCAGGGATGTTCGAAGCCGCATCCTATGTAGTCGGATCCACCGTCGATGCCGTCAACCAGGCGGTTGCGGGCGGGCGGGCGCGCAGCTTCGTGCCGATCGGCGGCCTGCACCATGCCCGCCGCGACTCCGCCGCCGGCTTCTGCGTTTTCAACGACATCGGCGTGGCAGTCGAGACGCTGCGCCAGGTCCACCAGATCC
Source organism: Acidobacteriota bacterium (assembly GCA_021787555.1). Classification (GTDB taxonomy): domain Bacteria; phylum Acidobacteriota; class Terriglobia; order Bryobacterales; family Bryobacteraceae; genus JAJYLS01. The sequence goes on from JAJYLS010000417.1 coordinate 500, forward strand.
GCCGCATCGCATACGTGGATATTGATGCCCATCACGGCGATGGGGTCTTCTACGCCTACGAAGACGACCCGGACCTGCTGATCGCGGACGTGCACGAGGATGGTCGCTATCTCTACCCCGGTACCGGGGCCGCAAGCGAGACCGGTACCGGAGCCGCGCGCGGGACGAAGATAAACATTCCCATGGAGCCGGGTGCGGATGATGCGGCGTTCCACCGCATCTGGCCACGCGTGGAGGAATTCCTGCGAACCGGAGAACCGCAGTTCATCCTGTTGCAGGCGGGTGCCGACAGCATCGCCGGGGATCCGCTCACGCACCTGAATTACACGCCCGCGGTGCATGGGTACGTTGCTGCCCGCTTACGGCAGCTGGCCGACGAGTGCTGCGAGGGCCGCATGGTTGCCATGGGCGGGGGAGGCTACGACCGGGAAAACCTGGCCGGTGCCTGGGCCGCTGTGGCGCAGGCGATGATGGATTGAGCGAGGGACGCCGGAGCCGGGCCGGCTAGGCAGACTTCTTGCCGCCGGCGCGGCCGGCGGCCGGCTTGCGGGTGCCGGGTGCCGCGCGTTCCACGCGGCTAAGGACCTGTTCGAGATCCTCACCTTTGTGAAACTCGGTTGCCCCCACGGTCACGCTGATCTTGAGTTTCTGCTCCCCCACAGAGAGTGCTGCAGAAGCCACGCCCCGCCGCACGCGCTCGGTGATCTTGCCGGCGTCCTTGAGTGAGGTATGCGGCAAAAGGATGAGAAACTCTTTTTCTCCGTAGCGTCCCGCGCGGTCAGGCATGCGCAGGGTTTCCCCGAGCACGGCGGCAACGGCCTGGAGTACCTGCTCGGACACTTTGTGCCCGTAAGACCCGGTCAGGCGCTCGAAGTCGTCGATTTTTGCCATGGCCACCGACAGGGGGTCGCCATAGCGCTCTGCCTGTGCCATCGCCTCGATCAGGCTGGAGGTGATGCCGCGGCGGTTGGCCAGGCGTGTCACGGAATCGGTTACGGCGGTGCGACTGATGTCGACCGAACCGCTTGTCTTCAGGCGCTGTTCGTACCCTCGCGCCATGGGCGTAAGTATCAGGGCGTAGACCAGGGGCACCAATATCCCCGTCAACAGAGCCGATCCGCCCAGGATCATAACCAGCGGCGGCCTGGCTGTCTGTCCCGCATAGACGATCAGCAAGGTAATGGCGGTGTTTCCGGCGAAAACGACTATCGCTACCGCCAGAAGCGAAAGAACCTTGGCACGTGTCCCATCGGATGTTTTCGCAGCATCACTCGGCATGGCTTACTCCGCTCTGGACGAACAACTCCGCTACCCGGGGCCGTACCTAATTTAGGTTGCCCCGCCGGTACAACGACCGCCTTCCACGCAACAGATTGGCCTGACGTCAGCCAAGTGTCAAATCAGCGGCTGTACGACCTGCCTCAGATCGGGCGCAAATTGGCGTAGGCCGCAACCAGCCACTTTGCGCCGGCATCCTCGAAATTAACCTGAACTCGCGTGTGCTCGCCTCGGCCCTCGACACTGAGTACGACACCCTCGCCGAACTTATCGTGGTGTACGCGCCCGCCCAGACGCAGGCCGCGACCGGCATCGGACTTCCCGGGCTCCTGGACAGCCAAGCCGCCCCGCTCACTCGCGGATTCCGTCGCCTGATGGCGCCAGTCCGCCGCCGGCGAAACCCGCACTTCCTCGGTCAGCTCCTTCGGAATCTCCGCGAGAAAGCGCGACGGGCTGGTGTAATGCTCGCTGCCATAGAGGCGGCGAACTTCGGCATAGGTCAGGTACAGCTCCTTCATGGCGCGTGTCATGCCGACGTAGCACAGCCGCCGCTCCTCCTCGAGCCGTCCCGGTTCCTGAAGCGAACGCTGGTGCGGAAACAGCCCTTCCTCCATGCCGGTAAGGAATACCAGCGGAAACTCGAGACCCTTGGCCGAATGCAGGCTCATGAGCTGGACACAGTCCTCCCAGCTTTCCGCTTCGCCCTCTCCGGCCTCCAATGCGGCATGTGCCAGGAACGCGGACAGCGGATCAAGACCGGTGCTTTCGTCGTGCCGGTAGTTGCGCGTCGCGTTGACCAGCTCCTCAAGATTCTCAACCCGCATTTCGGCCTTTTCGCTCTTGTCGTTGCGGTGGAAGTCCGTCAGACCGCTCAGTTGCAGTACCCGCTCGACCTGGTCCGCCAGGGAATCGCCCGCGGTTTCGGCAGCCATCTGGTCGATCAGGTCCATGAAGGCCCGCAATGCCTTGATCGCCCGGCCGCTAAGCCCGCCGCCTGTGGCCAGATCGTTTGCCGCCTCCCAAAGCGACAGCGATTTGGTGCGTGCGTGGATGCGCAGCGCCTCTAGGGTGCGCTCGCCGACGCCGCGTGTCGGGACATTGGCCACCCGCTCGAAGGACGGGTCATCGTGACGGCTTGCAATCAGCCGCAGATAGGCCAGCGCATCCTTGATCTCGGCGCGTTCGAAGAACCGCAGACCGCCGTACACCCGATAGGGAATGGCGGCATTAATCAGATTTTCCTCGAAAACCCGTGACTGGGCGTTGGAACGGTACAGCACCGCCACCTCGGCGCGTCGATGGCCGGCGGCTACCCAGGCCTCTATGCGATCCACGACGAACCGGGCCTCGTCGATATCGTGATAGGCGGCGTAGATCCGGACCGGTTCCCCCTTTGCGCCTTGGGTCCAAAGTTCCTTTCCCAGACGTCCAGAGTTGTTCCGGATGACGCCGTTGGCGGCATCGAGAATAGTGGCAGTGGAGCGGTAGTTCTGTTCCAGGCGGATCACGACCGTGCCAGGGTGGTCTTTCTCGAAGCGAAGGATGTTCTCGACCATCGCACCGCGCCATCCGTAGATGGACTGATCATCATCGCCGACGACGAACAAATTGTTGTGGGCTCCGGCAAAGAGCTTGAGCCAGCTGTACTGAATCGCGTTGGTGTCCTGGAACTCGTCGACCAGGATGTGGCCGAACCGCGATTGATAGTGCGCGCGCAACCGGTCATCGTCGCGCAGCAACTCATTGGCACGCAGCAGCAGCTCGCCGAAGTCGACAAGTCCGGCGCGCCGGCAAGCATCCTCGTATGCCTCGTAGACCCGGGTCCACTGCTGGGCCTGTGCGTCGGTGGCCGCCTGCAGGTGCCGAGGCCGGCGGCCCGCCTCCTTGTGGCCGTTGATGAACCACTGCGCCTGGCGCGGCGGCCAGTAGGCTTCGTCCAGCTCGAGATTCTTGATCACGCGGCGGATCAGGCGGTACTGGTCGTCGCTGTCGAGAATCTGAAAGTTCTGGGGAAGTCCCGCCTCCCGGAAATGCGCACGCAGCAGCCGGTGCGAAAGACCATGGAACGTCCCGATCCACATTCCGGATACCGGAAAACCGAGCATCGCTTCGATGCGCCCGCGCATTTCATGGGCCGCCTTGTTTGTAAAGGTCACGGCCAGGATCGCGTGCGGCGAAACACCCTGGGTTTGAACCAGCCAGGCTATGCGGTGGGTCA
>JAJYLS010000418.1 GCA_021787555.1 Acidobacteriota bacterium
GCGCATCACGGAACTGGCGACGCACTGGATGCGGCGCGCGACCTCGTTGAGAGACAAGCCCGACTTCAGCAACGCCAAGGCGCGCCGACGCCGGTCGGACAGGAGATCCGCACTACCCTTCGGTCTCGGCACAGGAACTCGTCTCCTGTATCATTATTGCATCATTTATACAGTGTCCTATAACGTCCTGGATCGCGGCTTATCGTTGCCGGTTTTGAGGTGACCCTCTATGGCCGGTTTTGGGTGACCCCCGAGGGCCTGGCAGGTGTTGGAGATAGTTCGTGGCGTGGAAGTCGAACTCGGGCAGCGCCGCAAGATATGCGTCACCCGCGGCAACCAGCATATCGCCGAGGTGCTGCGGATTTTGAGCGTCGCACAACTGGACCCGCCATCTCCGCCGGAGGGATGAGAATGCCTCATGTAGTGACCAAACTCAAAAACCGCCCACTTGTGTTCAGGGAGTTATAGGCGGGTATGGCAGACATGCGCTAGCCTTGTTACTGGATCGCGAACCCGACGCCCGGTTGGCTGAACAGGTTCCCCACACGCAGTACGACCGGCTGGAACGGCGCCGGTTCCAAGGCCTCCGGTACGCGGACCTGCACTTCGATTACTCCCGCGCGCGTCGCCGACTGCTGTGTCGAGAGCACTTCCGCCGGCCGGCCCCCAATGTGCACTTCCAGCGGTGCATCCAGCGGCCCAAGTCCCGTGGTATAGAGCGTCAGCACCGAGCCCCTTACCGCTGGATGCTCGGGACCATTCTCCGTACCGTCCTCGTTGTGCGCCTGCGCGTTTCCGCGCCCGAACGCATTACTCCCGAATATCGCCGGATTCGCCGCCACCACGTCCAGCCTGATCGGTTTGGAACGCCGTCCGCGTTGCTGCACTTCGAGCGTCACTTCCGATTCGGCCGGCAGATCGTTCGGCACCAGCACCCGCATCTCGTTTCCTTGTGCCCAGATCATTTGCGCCAGGCTGCCATTCAGCAACACCCGGCCGCCCAAATGCCGGCCGAAAATCGATAGCACCTGCCCCGCTGCGACCACCCCGTTCGACACGTAGCTGGCTCCATTCGTCGCCGACACCAACGCCGGCCCGCCATCGTCCTGTTCGGCCGGAACTGCGGCGGTCACCATCGGCGTGCCTGGCTCGCTGCTCAACTGCGCCCCGCTCGCCGGGAAGATATAACATGCGATCCCTTCGCCGAAGTATCCGGGCGGCAGATGCTCGCCATTCGTCCCGAAAAACTCATTAGGGTCCGACGTCCAGAAGTGCAGGTTTGCACCCTGATACGCCGCACGGTAAAACGGAATCGAATTCGTTACCTGCGGCGATACCTGGCCCAGCGCATTGATGTAGGGCATCACAAATGTCGCCACGCCCTCTCCCACATAGGCCTGCTGCTGGTTGATCAGGATCAGGAACTCGTTGCGGTCCGAAGTCCACAAATGGCTGTTGGTCGAATTCACATACACGCGGTACCAGGCCATATTGGAAATGCCGCTAATAAAGGTCGGGGTGTCCATCACCAGGCCCGAGATGCCCTGGAGCACGAAGCCGCGGGTTCCAAGGGTGTTGTACTCGTTCTGATCGGCGCTGTAGAGATAGGAGTTGGAGAAGGGATCGTAGATGCGATACCAGGGAATCGCATTGACGGTCGTGGCGGTGGGGAACCAGACGCCATAGACCAACCAGTTAGTGCTGAGGTTGTTGTAATCCACAGCCTGCATCCAGATATGCCGCTGGCCGGTGAAGGACGCGGAGAACGTCAATGCGGCAACAATCGTAAGCGTATTGCCACTGCCCGTGGCCGACGAGCTCGCCGCGTTCAGGGTGCACTGGCTGTTGGAGATGTTGGCCGAAGAGCCGGGAGCGGTGCTGCCGGCGACGCTGGAGCCGTCATCAGCGATGAGGGTAAACAAGCCGGTGGCGGGCGCGTATTTGATGTAGCAGCCACCGGAACGGGTGGTGGATTCCCAGCGCGGGTTGACAATGAACTCGGAGCTTTGAATCGCGGCCCATCCGCTGGGGTGAGAGTAGACCAGGGTGAGTGTTGCGTTGGGGCCGGTGCCCTGAAAGGGATTGAGCGAGACCAGAGCGGGAATCGTCAAAATGTTATTAGCGCCTTGGGTGACCGTAACCGTCTGGCCGGCGACCGTGAGAGTGCCGGAGTGCAGGCCGCCAACATTCGCGGTTGCGGTATAGGCCACGCTGGTAGGTGTGAGAGTCCCGATGGTGATCCACGCGGCATTACTGACGGCCGTCCAGGAACAACCCGCCTGAGTGGTCACGGTGATGGCGTCTGGGCCGCCAGCGGGGGAGACGACGAAGTTCAAGGGCGAAACGGTGTAGGTGCAACCCTGCCCCGGGTTGATGTTAGTGGGGTCGCTCCCACTGGCGCTGCTTGAGGAGCCACCGCCCGAGAGGCTGACCTGGTTGATGAGCGGCGACGAGGCGGTGATGGAAACGTTCACAGTCACGATGATCACCGGATAGCTCGATCCGGCGTTGAGCGTGTCGCCGCGGGTGCAGACATTCGAGGAGCAGCTCCAGCCGGTTCCCGACATGGATACCAGCGTGAGGCCGGAGGGCAGGATTTCGGTGACGGTGACGGTGCCCGAGGTAGGTCCCGCGGAAGCGCTGTTGCCGATGGTGATGGTATAGACGGCGCCGGATTGCCCTTGGGTGAAGTTTCCGTTATTGGTTACGGAGACGGTCAGGACGGGTGGCGGCTGCTGTGCCGGCGCGGCCATGACGTTGATGTAATCCTGGCCGCTTGCAGTGGTGACCCCGATTGTGGAGAAGCCCGTGAAACTTATAGGAAGGAAAGCCTGTATGTTGCCATCGCTCCAGCTCGATATCTGAAGGAATACGGACTGAGGGTTGGACGCTGTCACACGACAGGACGAGCACTGCTGTGCGCCAAAGCCGACGCCGCTGATGCTGATCGTGGTGCCAGCCCGTACAACTCTTGCTGTGCCCGATAGGAGAGGGCCGACAGAATTGATGATCGGCGCGAACTTACACCGCACTGTGGAGTAGATTCCGACCTGCTGGGTGTAAGGTCCGCACGTGGACGATCCGAACTTGAAGGTACCTGTGCCGGAGACCAGATCATTGTAGTAAAGAGATCCTGCCGCTCCGTGCGACAGCGTAACAGAACCCCACGAGACGCTTGGCGGCGTGATGTCTTGGTCGTTTGAGTTTACATCGGCAACCACCATTCCGCCGTACCTCGATAGGTACGGATCCTGCGCAGGAGCATTACCGATCACTTGCCAGGCGGTCCCGCTCATCAGAAATGACGAAATGATCTTATATGACGGATGCATCAGAGTGTCAATGTATGCGATTCCCGGCGCGTTACAATCGAACGATGCTAACCCTCCAGCCGAGCTGGGAGGAATATGACAGTAATTGATAACCCTCGTGCGCCCTGGGATTGAAAAATCCAGTGACGCGCTCGCGACATCGACGACGCCATCACTTTGCCCTGATGACGTTCCGTTGCCTACCACGGCTACTGCATCCACCCCCCGCAGGTCATCCCCGAACTGGTTCCATGTACCTAGCGAGGTCTTCGACCTCAAACCGACAAGCAACCAGCCTCGGGATTCCGTAAAATCTCGGGATGGCGAAGATTCCGGAACTGCTGGATGGACACGTCACGTTGGAAGTGGAGTGTCTGGACCGTTTGTACTTGAACGGGTACATCGGACCACTGGCGACAGCCGGCGGGTTGGTTACGTTCATGCGCGAGCAGTTGGGCAAACCGATCCCGTCGCCGGTGGTGCTGGGGCAGGTAACCGAGAAGTTCCGTGATGCCGTGAAGGCGATGGCGGAGCGGCAACAGATTCCGATTTACCAGTTCGACCACAAGGAGCGGAAAGACGATGTCGCCGACCAGATGCGCCGGCAACGGGGCGTGCGGGACGGGATCGTCTTCATCGGCGTGGCACAGGAAAAGGCGCACGCCTTCAGCGGCAAAAAGA
>JAJYLS010000085.1 GCA_021787555.1 Acidobacteriota bacterium
GGCCCTTGTTGGTGATCACGCGCTGGCCGATTTCACCTGGCCGCCCAGAACGCTGAGCAGCGAGCCGGGCGCGGCGGCGCGGGTGCTGAAATCGGCGGCGTTGACGATGCGGAGATTGCGCGCGCGATGCGGGGCGGCGACGGCGAAGGCGCCGTAGCCGTCGAGCGCGGCGTACAATTGCACGCCGCCGGGACCGAGGCGCACGTCCATAGCGGGCGCGGCCGGCAGGCGGTCGGACAGGCTGGTCCAGGAAACCATCGGCGGGCTGGCGCCTTCGAGATCGGTCTGCGCATAGAACACGCCGCGGTCGGTGGCCACGTAAACCGCACCCGCGGCGCGATCGGCGGTGATGCCGTGCACCGCGCCTTCCGGCAGATTGCCGTCCAGAGCGTCCCAGAAATCGCCGGAGTTGGTGGTGCGCAATACGCGCGGGCCGGCGCCGTTGGCGTAGCTTACAGCGGCCAGCGCCACGCGCGGCTCGATGGGATCGACATAGATACGTTCCACCCTGCCAGCCGTGCCGATGGGGGTCTGAGTCGCGCGGAAGGACTGGCCGCCATCGATCGAAACCCACAAGCGGCCGTCAGCCGAGCCGATGTAAACGGTGCGGTCGGCCGAAGCGACGGCGGAGATCTCCGCGCCCACCATTTTGGAATAGGCGGCGCGCAGCCGGACTTCGGTCTGCAACTCCGCGCTGGAGACCGGCAACCACACCTGGGTGCCAGGGGTAAGCTCCAGTACGCCGAGGTTTTCGGCTTGAATGCGGACGCCGGCGCGCCCGCTGGGGGTGGAAAGAATCCGACGCACGGCCAGGTTGGGGAGCGACTGGTTTAGCCCGGTCCAGGAGCGGCCGCCATCGAGCGATCGCCAGACGCCATAATCGTTGGCGACCACCAGTTGGTCCGGATCGGCCGGCGAAACGGCCACGCTGTGCTGACCGGGGCCGATGACGGATGCGGACTGATAGGCCGTGAGATTGTCCCAGGAGCGGCCACCGTCCTGGGAGGAGAAAAGCTGCCGGCCGAGCGCCCAGATGCGGCCGGGGGTAGTAGCGGTGGAAATCACCCGCGCACCCGCTTCGGGCAGCCGCGCCGCCGAGGCCGGGGCGGCAGCCGGAGGTTCGGGGGCAGGCGTCACTGGCGTCCAGTTTTCGTAATCGGCGGTTTCGAAGACGCGGCCCGAGCGCGTGCGGACCAGCAGCATGCTACCATCGGCGGAGAACCAGACGGCATCCACCGGACCGGTGGCCGGCGAGGCTAGCATCAACTCGACCGAAGATCCGCCCACCTTGCGCCAATCTTGCGCCGTGAGCACTATGACTCCCGCGAGCAGCGCCAGGAGCAAGCGCCCAGTGGAACGGATTGTTCCCTTATGACACACTGCCGTGTTCCATTGTACCTTATCGGGCGCGTTTGGGATCCCTACAAATTGCTGAATTTTAGCATCTTGTAAGCAATTTTTGATGGCGGCCCCCTGTTTGCCAAGCAACTTTAGTGCTAGACTGAGGAGGTTCTAGCCCGGCCGCGGGTTTCGGATGCCCGTGTCCGCAAAAACCGGTATGCAACGGCGCCTAAAGTTCTGGCGGGCGGCTTCGGCTGCCCTCGGTGTGATCGCCGTCGCCGTGTGTCTGCCGCCTCTCAAGGCGCAGGACTTCGCCGCGAAAGTGCTCCTGGTGAAGGGGCAGGTTTCGATCGTGGAGGCCGGCTATCAGAAAGCGCTGTTTGCCGGCAACGAAATCCAGCCGCAGCAGGTGATCGTGACCGGTCCAGACAGTTTCGCCAGGTTCCAGGTCGCGGACGGCAGCACGTTCGAGGTGTTCGCCAACTCGAAAGTGGTTTTCCGCGAGAATGCCGCCGAGTGGAGGCACCTGCTGAACGTGTGGCTGGGGCGGGTGAAGGTATTCATCCAGCATCCGCCGGGCGGATTCAATCCGAACAACGTGACCAGCCCGACGGCGGTGATTTCGGTGCGCGGCACGGTTTTCGACGTGGTGGTGGAGGACGACGACGGCACCACGTTCGTGAGCGTGGATGAAGGCGTGGTCACGGTAAGGAACCTCACTGCGGCGGGCGAGCCGGTGAGTTTGCAGCCGGGCCAATCCATCCGCGTCTTCCGCGACCAGCCGCTGGCGCGGAGGAACCCCGGCAATTACAATGTGTTCCGCGCGATGATGCGGGCCGTGGAGGACGCCATCTACATGCAGGTTGGGCGGCCGGGTCCTGGCGGCGGACCGCTTCCGCGCGGCGGCGTGCAGGGCGACCGCGGCAAACCCGGCACGGGGAACGGCGGCAAGGGCGGCACCACGCCCGGCTCTCCGCCGGCTCCAGGCGCTCCCCCACCGCCGCCGGGCGGATAAAACTCCGCCTCGCTACAATTCCTGTGCCACAATTGAAGGTGATGCGAGGGTTGATCCTGTTTGCCTGCGCGGCGGCGTTGTATGCGCAAACGAGCCCGGCGACCCAGCCAGCCAAGCAGCCGGGTGGGCTCGAAGCGGATTGGGACATCAGGCCGGTGCTTCAGGAGATTTCGGCGCATGCGTCGCGGCTCGTGCCGGTGCTCGAGAAGATCGACGCGCACCAGTGGGTTGCGAAGGGGGCTTCGCCGACTTACGCGCAGCAACTGGAAGCGAGCAAGGCGCAGGCCAAGGCGCTCATGAGCGGCGCCAAAGCGTTGGCGGCCGATCCTCAGCACTTGTCGGAATCGCTCCAGGTGCTGTTCCGGATCCAGGGGCTGGACGCGATGCTGAGATCGGTGGAGGAGGCGATGCGCAACTACGGCAGCCCCGCCGAGGCGCAGGAGCTTGCCAGCCTCAACGCGGAAAACGGCTTGAACACCGGCCGCTTGCAGCAGTACATCGTCAACCTGGCTGCCGAGCGCGAACAGGACCTCAAGGTGATGGACGAAGAAGCGCAGCGGTGCCGCGGCATTCTGGTTCCGGCGGCCAGACCGGCGGGGAAGAGGTAACGCCCATGCTCTTCGTATGCAGCATTTGTGGAGAGGAATCGACGCGGATCTGCGCGCGCTGCACCAAGGACACGTGCAGCAACCACCTGTGCGAGAAGTGCGGGCGGTGCAGCGATTGCTGCGAATGCGAGGTGACTCTGGCGGCGCCGGTCCGCGAGCCGGCGCGCGCGGTATTCCGGGCGGCGGCATCCATGCAGAAACCGGATCCGGAGCCGGATCCGCTGCCGGAGCCCGAGACGGAGCCGGAGCCTCCGCACCCGCCGCCGGAGCCCGATCCGGCGACCTGAATGGGCAACGGAGCATTCCGCTGGACCCGGCGGGAGGCGCTGGCAGCCGCGATGGGCGCGGGCGCTCTCGCGGGCGGACGAATCGCTTTCGCGAAGGCCTCACAGCCGGCAACGCCCGTGGATTTCCAAGTTCCGGCGCATGCCTGCGATTGCCACACGCACATCTTCGGCGACCCGAAGCGGTTTCCGTTCTGTGCGGGCCGAAGCTATACACCGGAGACGGCGCTGCCGGCGGAGATGGCCGCGCTCCATCGCGCGCTGCATATCGAACGCGTGGTGATCGTCACGCCGAGCGTCTACGGAACGGATAACTCGGCGACACTCTACGGGATGAAGGCGCGCGGCGCAAGCGCCCGGGGCGTGGCGGTGGTCGACCGGAAGACGCCGGAGAAAGAACTGGAAACGCTTGACCGGGCGGGCATCCGGGGCATCCGGCTGAACCTCGCACAGGCGGGGCAGACCGATCCGGTGATCGGCCGGCGGCGGTTCACAGAGGCCACCGGGATTGTCCGACAGCGCGGCTGGCACATTCAGATCAATACGGGGTTGAAGGTCATTGCGGGCATGAAGGAAGCGGTTCTGGATTCACCCGTGCCGGTGGTGTTCGATCACTTCGGCGGTCTTCAGGCCGCGCTCGGGATGGAGCAGCCGGGATTCGCGGATCTGGTCGAACTGGTCCGATCGGGCAAGGCGTATGTGAAGCTCTCGGCGGCGTATCGCTCGTCGGCGCGCAAGGATTACGCGGACATGGTGCCGTTCGCGAGAGCGCTGATCGCGGCGAACCCCGAGCGCGTGGTGTGGGGCACGGACTGGCCGCATCCGGACACGGTCGGAGCCGCGCGCCGGCGCGCGGCCGAAATCACACCGCTGCTCGAGATCGACGATGGGCGGCTGCTGAATCAACTTCCGCTTTGGGCGCCGGATGCGGCAATCCGCAGGAAGATCCTGGTGGAGAACCCGGCGCGGCTGTATGGGTTCCAATGAACATGCACAAGGGTCGCATCATTCTCGCACTGACGGGTGCATCTCTGCTTTTGGCGCAGACGGCGCACGGGCCCAACCGGCTGGCGCATGCCGCCGCGGGGATCGCCACCTTGCAGAACTGGTATATCGAATCGACCGGGCTGTGGATCGCAACGGGCTGGTGGAATTCGGCGAATGCGGTGACGGTGCTGGTGGACTATGGCAGACTGAGCGGCGATTCGCGATACCTGCCGGCGGTGGCGAACACATTCGACCGTAACGAGGCGGGCGGATTCCTCAACAAGTTTTACGACGACGAAGGCTGGTGGGCGCTGGCCTGGATCGATGCCTACGATTGGACGCAGGACCAGCGCTATCTCGATATGGCCTCGCAGATTTTTTCCAATATGCAAGGCGGGTGGGACGATACTTGCGGCGGCGGGTTGTGGTGGAGCAAAGATCGCACGTATAAGAATGCAATTCCCAACGAGCTCTTTCTTACCGTGGCGGCGCGGTTGGCCGCGCGGACGGGCGACAGCGCGGCGCTCGACTGGGCGAACCGGGAGTGGCAGTGGTTTGCGCAATCGGGGATGATCAACGCGCAGGGGCTGGTGAACGACGGCCTGACCTCCGCGTGCAAGAACAACGGGAAGACGCCGTGGACGTACAACCAGGGCGTGATTCTGGGCGGTTTAGCGGCGCTGTACCGGCAGACCGGCGATGCGGCGCTGCTCGACCAGGCGCACGCGATCGCACATGCGGCGATTGCGAACCTCACCGATTCGGGCGGCATCCTGCACGAGACCTGCGAGCCGAAGTGCGGCGCGGATGGCCAGCAGTTCAAGGGGATCTTCGCGCGCAACCTGAGGGCGCTGAATGCCGCGAGCCCGCGGCCGGAATACGCCGCGTTTCTGCGCGCGAACGCCGCGAGCATCTGGAGCCACGACAGGGGGCCGGACAATCAGTTCGGGCAGGTGTGGTCGGGCCCGTTCACGGTGGCGACCGTCGCGACGCAGGTCTCGGCGCTGGACGCGCTGCTGGGGGCTGGAAGCTTGGACGCGGCGCCGAGAAAGCGGAAACCGCCGAGATAATGCACGGTGCTGATAGAATCTGCCTATGCCCAGAATTCGAACCGCTCTCGCTTTACTTGCGCTGGCCTGCGCATCCGAAGCCGCCGTCCGGCTGCCTGCGCTGATTTCCGATCACATGGTCTTGCAGCGCGGCGTTCCGGTGCGCATCTGGGGATGGGCCGATCCGGACGAAGCCGTGCGCGTGGAATTTCAGGGCCAGACGGTTTCCTCCAAAGCCGGCCAGGACGGCAAGTGGGTCGTGTGGCTGAAGCCGCTGGCCGCGGCGGGACCGCTCGCGATGACCGTGGCGGGCTCGAACAGCATCGTCATCAATGACGTGCTGGTGGGCGAGGTGTGGATCGGCTCGGGGCAGTCCAACATGGAATTTCCGCTCTCGCGGGCCAACAATCACGACCAGGAGATCGCCGCGGCGGATTATCCGCTGATCCATATTTTCATGGTGAAGCGCAAGGTGGCGGAGCAGCCGATGGACGATATCGAGGGCACGTGGGCGGCGGTCACGCCGCAATCGATTCCCACGTTCTCCGCGGTGGAGTATTTCTTCGGCCGCGACCTCTACGGGAAGCTGCACGTGCCAATGGGGCTGATCGAATCCAATTGGGGCGGGACGCCCGCGGAGGCCTGGACCAGCCCTGAGGCGCTGGCGGCCGATCCGCTGTTGAAATATGCCGGGGAGGAGTGGAGCGCCACGCTGGCGCGCTATCCGGCGGCGCAAAAGGCGTACGAGCGGCGGCTGAGCGAATGGCAGACGGCGGCGAAGGCGGCGAAGGCCGGGGGAAATACGCCGGCGGCCCGGCCGCGCCCGCCGCAAGGACCGGGAAGCTCGCACGCGCCCTCGGTGTTGTATAACGCGATGATCGCCCCGCTGACGCCATTCGCCATTCGCGGCGTGATCTGGTACCAGGGCGAGAACAACGCCAACGAAGGGCATGCCTACCGGTATCGGACGGTGTTCCGGGACATGATTGAAGACTGGCGCAACCGCTGGGGCGAGGGCGATTTTCCGTTCCTGTTCGTGCAACTCGCGAATTTCAAATCCAATCCGTTCTGGCCGGTGCTGAGGGAATCGCAGACGGAGACGCTGCGGCTGCGGAATACCGGGATGGCGGTGATCATCGATATCGGCAACCCGGACAACATTCACCCCACGGACAAACAGGATGTGGGATACCGGCTGTCGCTGGCCGCGCGGCACATCGCCTATGGAGAAGCGGTGGAAGATTCCGGGCCGCTCTTCCGGCAGGCGACGGTGGAAGGCGGCGCGATGCGCGTGTGGTTCACGCACGCCGCGGGGATGCAGGCGCGGGGCGGCGGCGCGCTGACGGGCTTCACGATCGCGGGCGCGGACGGGCAATTCGTTCCCGCCGAAGCGCGCGTCGAAGGAACGACGGTGGTGGTATCGAGCGCACAGGTGGCGGCGCCCACAGCGGTGCGGTATGCCTGGGCGGACAATCCGGAGTGCAACCTGGTGAACCAGGAAGGGCTGCCGGCGAGCCCGTTCCGCTCCGGCGAGCCGCACTATCAGTAGCGGGCGGAGCCGGCGGCGCCCACGGCGCCTCAGCAGCACTTGGGGCGGGTGAAGCGCGCACGGAAGCGGTGGTCGCAGAAGCGGCGCCATTCCTCGGGCGACGCGGCGCGGCCGTGGGCGGCGAGATGACGCGCATACGCGCGCTCATCGGCCAACTCGCGCAGGAAGGCCAGGAGAAGGCGGGCGGCGCGCCTCATAATTCCTCCGCCCGGAGACGCGAGGGGACGAAGGGCGCTTCGCAGACGCGCGCCTCGCGGGTGCCGCGCAGAATGCCCACCCAGATGCGGATGGAATCCGCCAGGATAGTCGTGACCAGGAGCAGCAGAATGCCGCAGACCGCGGCGTCGAGGCGCGCGTTGAAGATCAGGGTCTCGGTGATGGCGGTTTGGGGGCCCGCAGCGAGCTTAGCGGCCTGCGCCAGGAAGCCGATGGCCGGAACCGGGGAGAAAATCTTCTGCCAGGCGGCGGTGTAGGTCACGGCGACGAGCCAGGCCAGCGGGACGGAGGTGATCCACATAAAGCGCGGGCCGTGCATCTTGAGCAGGATGGTGGCGGCCACGCAGAGCGCGATGCCGGCCAGCAACTGGTTGGCGATGCCGAACAGGGGCCAAAGGGAATTGATGCCGCCGAGAGGGTCGCGCACGCCCTGGATGAGGAACCAGCCCCAGGCGGCAACGATCAGGATGGTGGTGGCGATGACTCCGGGCATGCTGGCGGTGAAGCCGGTGCGGGCCTTGGGGCCGGCGAGGTCGCCCAGAAAGTCCTCGATCATGAAGCGGCCGACGCGCGTGCCGGCGGCCATCAAGGTGAGGATGAAGAGCGCCTCGAACATGATGGCGAAGTGATACCAGAAGCCGATGAGCGCCTGGCCGCCCCCGCTCCGAGCGAAGATGTGGGCCATGCCGAGAGCGAGCGAGGGCGCGCCGCCGGTGCGGTAGAAGAGCGTCTGCTCGCCGGCCTGGCGCGCGAGTTCGGACATCTCGGAGGCGGTGACGGGGAAGCCCCAGGCGGAGATGGTCGCGGTGGCCTCGGCGGGGGTCGAGCCGACCACGCCGGCGGGCGAGTTCACGGCGAAGTAGACGCCGGGTGGGAGGACGCCGGCGGCGATCATGGCCATGATGGCGACGAAGCCTTCGAGCAGCATCCCACCGTAGCCGATGGGCCGGGCGTGAGATTCCCTGGCAATCATCTTTGGGGTGGTGCCGGAGGAGATCAGGGCGTGAAAGCCGGAGATGGCGCCGCAGGCGATGGTGATGAAACAGAACGGGAAGATTTTGCCGGCGAAGATGGGGCCGGTGCCGTCGGTGAAGCGCGTGAAGGCGGGAAGCTGAAGCTCGGGGCGGACGAACAGGATGCCGACGGCCAGCATGAAAATGACGCCGAGCTTGACGAAGGTGCTGAGGTAATCGCGCGGGGCGAGGAAGAGCCAGACGGGCAGGACGCTGGCGAGGAATCCGTAGATAATCACCGCGACGGCGAGCGCCATGGCGCCGAGGGTGAACACCGGCGCGAAGGTGGGCGATTGGGCGACCCACTGGCCGCCGAAGATGCTGGCGATGACCAGCACGAAGCCGATGGCGGAGATTTCGAGCACCTTGCCCGGGCGCCAGTAGCGGAGATAAATGCCCATCAAGAGGGCGATGGGCATGGTGGCCGCGATGGTGAAGGTTCCCCAGGGGCTGCCCCGGAGCGCGTTCACCACGACCAACGCCACGACGGCGAGGAGGATCACCATGATGATGAGGACGGTGGCCAGGGCGACGAAGCCGCCGACCTTGCCTATTTCTTCGCGGGCCATCTGGCCGAGGGATTTGCCGTCGCGGCGCATGGAGGCGAACAGGATGACGAAATCCTGCACGGCGCCGCCGAGGACCGCGCCGATGACGATCCAGAGGGTGCCGGGAAGATAGCCGAACTGCGCGGCGAGCACGGGGCCGACCAGGGGGCCCGGGCCGGCGATGGCGGCGAAGTGGTGGCCGAAAAGGATCCACTTATTGGTAGGCTCGAAATCGAGGCCGTTGCGGAGGCGTTCGGCGGGGGTGGCGCGCTTGTCGTTGAGGGCCATGACGCGCGCGGCGATGAATTTGGCATAGAAACGGTAGCCGATCGTGTAAGTGCAGGCGGCCGCGAGGACGAGCCAGATGCTGTTGATGTGCTCGCCGCGATTGAGTGCGATGCCGGCAAGACAGAACGCGGCGCCGATGGCGACGGCGGCCCAGAGCAACTGGGCGAGGATTTTCATCTGAACGAGTGTAGCAAGTTGTGACTTATGAGTTATGAGTTTTCAGTTATCAGTGTTGGTCGGGGCTTGCACTTGTTGTAGCCCGGATGGCAGGTGAGGCTGCCCACCGCGGCATGGGCGGTTCCGGCGATGGTGTGAGGCTGCGTGTGGCAGTGCGCGCAATCGAGCGCCTGCGCGGCGGCAGCCGGCGCCAGGAAGGCGCAGCACACCAGACAGAGAGCGGGGCCGGGCTTTACGGACATTTTCAGAGAAAGCGGATGAAACGTCTTTTTCGAGCGTAGCGCGGGTCCGCGGCGGCGAATCAGAACAGGCTGCCCTGTTCCGCGGGCCATAGTTCCGGCCGGTATTCCATCGCACCGGAATCCAGCCCGTAGCGCTGGCGGATGGCCGTGACGCGGCGCGCGAGCATGTCCTTGTATTCGCGGTTCAGGTAGGCGGACCTGTTGAACAGGGCGCGGTAGCGCGGGGAGAGGTCGGGGAACTCGCGCTCGATGAACAGGAAAAAGACCGTCTGCGCGGCTGGCATGAGGAAGATCGAGCCGCCGCCGAGCGTGCGGGCGCCGGCATCTTTGGCGGCTTTGGCCAGCCGGGCGAGCGAGGATACGCTGTCGGTGATGCCGGGCATCACTGGGTTGGCATTCACGCCCACCGGGAGGCCCGCTTCACTCAGTTTGCGCACGGCTTCGAGGCGCAGGGCGGGGCGCGGGGCGCGCGGTTCCATCAGGCGCGCGAGCTTTTCGTCCGTGGTGGTGATGGTGAGGTGGATGCCGAGGACGTTGGCGCGGGCGATTTGGGTGAGGAGGTCGACGTCGCGCGTGACGAGGTCGGACTTGGTGACGATGCCAAGGTGATAGCCGCGGCGTTGGGCGAAGACTTCGAGCATGGCGCGGGTCCGGAGAAAGCGGCGCTCGGCGGGCTGATAGGGGTCGGTGGCGGTGCCGATGGCGATGTGCTCGCCAGGACGGACACGGCGTAGTTCGCGGCGCAGGAGATCGGCGGAGGCGGCTTTGGCGTAGATTTTATCTTCAAAATGTTCGGGGGCCATCTCCATGAATTCGTGGGTGTAGCGGGCATAGCAATATTTGCAGGCGAACTCGCAGCCGCGGTAAGGGTTGATGGTCCAGGTAAAGGGCATGCCGGGTTTGGTGCGGTTGAGGATGGAGCGGGAGGGGATGTCGAAATACTGGACAGCGCGCTTGGCTTGGAGGAGCGGGCTTTGGGCCGCGAGGCGGGCAATGCCGACGAGGGCCATATCTCATTTTCGCTTTTTATTCGCCACAAAAGCAAGCCCGGGCGGACCCAGAGGGTATCCCGTCTGTCCCACCTTGTTTGTTTTCTGTACAATGGCAGTTTCTTATGATGACCGAACGGCTTTATTACCAGGATGCCTATCTGCGCGAGTTCCGGGCGCGCGTGATCGAGCGGTCGGAGGACGGCCACACGGTGTACCTCGACCGCACCGCTTTTTATCCGACATCCGGCGGACAGCCGCACGATCTGGGGACGATCGGCGGGGTCGCCGTGAACGAGGTTGTCGACGAGGAGGAGCGCATCGCGCAGCGGTTGGCGGAACCGCTAGGGGCAGCGGAGGGCGAGGTTGACTGCGCCATCGATTGGGGGCGGCGGTTCGATCACATGCAGCAGCATACAGGGCAGCATTTGCTCTCGGCGGTGCTGGAGGAGATGGGGCTCTCGACGGTAAGTTTCCATTTGGCGGCGGATTACGCGACGATCGACGTCGAAGGGCTGGCGATGGACTTGCGGACGGCGGCGGAGGCGGAGAGGAGGGCCAACGCGGTGATTTATGAGAACCGCCCGGTGGTGGTGCGGTTCGAATCGGCGGTGGAGGCGCAGGGTCTGCGGAAGCCGTCGGAGCGCGAAGGCACGCTGCGGATCATCGCCATCGAGGGGCTGGACCGCAGCGCCTGCGGCGGGACGCATGTGCGCGCGACCGGTGAAATCGGCGTCGTCCTGATCCGCAAGCTGGAGAAAATCCGGCAATCGACGCGTGTAGAATTTCTCTGCGGCGGGCGCGCGGTGCGGCGGGCGCGGGCGGATTGCGAAGCGCTGGCGAAGGCCGCGCAGCTTTTTTCGGCGCCGCTGGACGAAGTCCCGGGGATGCTCGCGGCGGAGCTGGAGGTGGCGCGCGCGGGGGAGAAGGCGCGGAAGAAGCTGGAGCTGGAGTTGGCGGGGTATCGCGGCAAGGAACTCTATGCGGCCACGGAGCCGGGCGCGGACGGACTCCGGCGTGGGATGCGGCGGTTGGAGCGCGGGAACCTGGAGGAAATCCGGGCGCTGGCGCAGAACTTCACGGCGCAGCCGAAAGCGCTGTTCGTCGGGGCCGTGAGCGAGCCGCCGTCGGTGCTGCTGGCGGTTTCGGCGGATGCCGGAATCGATGCCGGGAAAGAGCTGAAGGCGGCGCTGGTGGAGTCCGGCGGGCGCGGCGGCGGCACGGCGCGGATCGCGCAGGGGAGCGTGGCGAGCCCGGAAGCGCTAGACAAAGTATTGGCGCGGCTTTGATCTATGCCGGCGGTCCGGCAGCGTAGGCCGCAAAAAACAGGCCCAGGTTATTGAGGATCTTGTCGTAGAGCACGGACTGAGTGGCAAATCGCACGTGCATCCGCCCGATGAGATCCGCGGTGGTGCCGCGCGCATCGACCCAACGCCGGTAAAGGCGCTCCGACTCGAAGGCAGCGCCGGCCGGCTGTTGCAAGCAGGCGTGGGGGGCGCGCTGGCGAAGGCTGGCCGTGAGGCGCTCCGGCTGCGGTGGCTCGAGCAGGCTGCGTACGGCATGAAGCAGGTCAGGCAGGGCGAACGGCTTTTCCAGGACCAGCGACGGCCGGATGCGCGCGGTGCACTGCCTGGCCAATTCGTCTTCGGCATCGGTGGAGAGGAACAGGAACGTGTGCCCACGGTCGGCGGAGACCAGCCTGGCGGCTAATTCGGCACCATCCATACTGGCTAGGGTGACATCGGTGATGACCAGGTCAAAGCCACTCGGGGGCGGGGGCGTTCTGAGGGCGGCTTCCGCGGAATCGGCCTCGACGACCTCGATGCCCGGAGCGGCAACAGCGCGCCGCAGGAGGGCACAGATCATCGGCTCGTCGTCTACGACGAGGATAGTTTGGTGGACCATTTGTCTCAAATTGTGCTGGAAAACGTGGCCGGGCGCAATCGGTATAATGCCCAATACGCGGAGCCCCATTTTACAAAAGTTTTACAGAACCGAAGTTCGAGTTTTTGCATCCTCTCCATAGCATGAGCTTAGACGTTTCCAAAGGAGGGGTCTCGATGGGACTTCAAGCGATTAGCGCCAACTCCCTTCCCGCATATAAGGACGAGCACCTGGTGTTCGATTTCGCCGGCAAGGCGGTAGTGCTGGACGGTGCGCGGATGATGCTGACGCACAAGGAATACGAACTGCTGGCCCTGCTGGTGCAGCACGCCGGCGAAATCATTCCACGCGGCGCGCTGTTGCTGCGAATCTGGGGGTACAGCTCGGAGATCCGCACGCGTACGCTGGACGTGCACATCCGGCGGCTGCGCAAGAAACTGGGAGCTTACGCCGAGCGATATATCGAGACGATCTTCGGGATCGGCTACCGCTTCCAGCCTTACCGGGCGCAACAGTTCTTCCAGGCGACCGCGGCGGAGCCGATAGCGCTGGGAGCATGAAGTAACGGATTGCAGGCCGACCGCTCCCTCCGGTCGCGGCTCGGAATGAAGCGGCGATCGGAGCCGCGACCGCGGGGAGCGGTTTCAGGCGTCCTACTTGGTCGTGCAGGCGGGATCCTGCGCGTTCTTCGGGTCTTTGCAGTTGAGTTCCTTGGTCTGGTCCTCGGGAAGCGGTGGCGGCGTGTCGAAAGAGACTTCGGATTCTGCCGTGTACTTGCGGTAGAGGCGGAATTCGAGATCGTTGCGCGTGAGCACGCTGCCGTCGGACATGAGCACTTCGGCCTTGAGCGGGAGGAGGAACTTGTGGCCGCTCAGGTCGGTGTAATCGTAGTCCAGCGTGGTTCCGGCGGTGCGCATGGGAAAATCCGCGGGGATGTTTTCGGCGTTGACCTTGACGCGCATGACCTCGTGAGTTTTGGGGTCAACCTCCACCAGCCCGCCGTAAGCCACGGTAATGTGCAGCTTCCCGTCATCCACGGCGAGCTGGTACTTGGAATTGCTGAGCGCCACCTGGTAGGCGAAGGCCATCACGCGGCGGCCGCGGAGCGTGCCCCAATGGTCCCACTCGAAGTGCGCCTGGGTGGCGGGCTCGAAGATCTCGCGCAGCATGCTGCCGAAATCGCCGAATGACTTGGCGCCGCCGATCTTCTCATAATCCATGGTGGTGGGAGTGTTATTCACCAGGATGAGCTTGTACTGTTCCTTCTGATCGAAGTAGCTGAGCCGGATGGTGAGCTCGTCCTGCTTGTACCAGGAGGGGTCGCTGCCGGCGTCGGTGCCGTAGGTGCCGGGGCGCGGCGCGGCATAGCGGCGCGTGACCTGGGTGCAGATGAAGTCGGGCAGGCGGCTGCTGTAGTTGAGGGAGTAGTCACGGACGTCCTGGAGGACAGCGGCCTGCTGTTCGGAGGTGGGCGGCGGAATAGGACGGGGCTTGAGCACGACAACCGGGGCGGCGGTGGCGAGGTTCTGGGTACGGTCGCGGAGGCCGCGCAGGGCGGCGTCGGTTTTGGGGCCGATGCCGTAGCCTTCGAGGTCTTCGAGGGTGCGGTCGTCGAGGCGCTCGCTGAGGCGGGCCTTGGAGAGATACTCGGCGACCTGCTTATCGCTCATTTGCTTCTTGGCGATAAAGTCTTTGGAAGAGCGGATGAACTGAGTCAACTGGGCAACAGTCATGGTCTGGGCCGTTGCGACGAGGCAGTACGCAAACACGGCGGCCACTAGCCGGCTACGCATATACATCTATTCTACCCGCCGGCAGGCAAAAGCGCTGCTCCGAGCGGTTGGCTCTTGGCTTTCGGCTGGCAAGGCGATTGCATTCTTAGATTGGAATGGCTATGGGTGCAACGATTGCAATCGCACAGACGGGGGGAAGACGCCGGTGAGACGGCATGCGGGCGGAGGGGACGGTCCGGGCCGGTCGGTGGACCACCACAAATCGCACAGCTTCATGTTCGCCACCGGAATCGAAAACAGCTACCCGGTGGTGACCGGCAGGAACGGGCGCGATTTGCGCGTGGACGAGATGGCCAAGTGCCGGCACTACGAGCACTGGAAGGAAGACTTCCGGCTGGTGAAGGAACTGGGGCTGGAGTACCTCCGCTACGGGCCGCCGTATTACCGCGTGCACCTGGGGCCGGGCCGATATGACTGGCAGTTGACCGACCGGACATTCGCGGAGTTGCGGCGGCTGGCGATCGCGCCGATTGCCGACCTGTGCCATTTCGGCGTGCCGGACTGGGTGGGCAATTTCCAGAACGCGGACTGGCCGGCGCTGTTCGCGGAATACGCGGGGGCGTTCGCGCGGCGGTTCCCCTGGGTGCGGTTCTACACGCCGGTGAACGAGATTTTCGTGACGGCCATGTTTTCGGGGCAGAACGGCTGGTGGAACGAGCGGCTGAAGTCGGACCGCGGGTTCGTGACGGCGCTAAAGCACCTGGCCAAGGCGAACCTGCTGGCGGAGAAGGCGATCCTCGAGGCGCAGCCGAACGCGCTGTTCATCCAGAGCGAATCGTCGGAATATTTTCACGCCTCGGACCCGGAGGCGCACGCGCGGGCGGCGGTGTACAACCACAAGCGGTTCCTGTCGCTGGACCTTTCCTACGGGCACGATGTGCGCGGGGTGATGTACGAGTACCTGATGGACAACGGGATGGCGCGGGAGGAATACCACTGGTTCCTCAGCGAGGCGGCGCACCTCCGGCCATTCTGCGTGATGGGGAACGACTACTACATCACCAACGAGCACCTGGTGCCGAACCACGGGCCGGTGAAGCCGTCGGGCGAGATTTTCGGTTATTACGTGATCACGCGGCAATATTACGATCGGTATCACCTGCCGGTGATGCACACCGAGACGAACCTGGGGGACGTGGAGCGGGCGCCGGGGTGGCTGTGGAAGGAATGGGCCAACATGGTGCGGCTGAAGGACGACGGTGTGCCGATCATCGGGTTCACGTGGTACAGCCTGACGGACCAGGTGGACTGGGACACCATGCTGCGCCAGGATAACGGGCACGTGAACCCGCTGGGGCTGTACGACCTGGACCGCAAGATCCGGCCTGTGGGCAAGGCGTACAAGGAGCTTGTGGAGCAGTGGCGGCATATCCTGCCGACGGAGAGCCTGTGCCTGCACAGCCTCGAGCCGGAGGAGTTCGACGCGCCGGACGAAGAGATGCTGCCGTGGGGGGAGGAGTGAGAGGAGCGGGGGCTAAGCGGCCACTTTCATTCCAGGAACAGGCAAACTCGAAATCTTCAGTCCTACCCTGGTTCAACGTGAACGGCGGCCGTCTCACGCGCGAGGATTCCCATTGCCCGCTGCCGCTCTCAATCAGCATGTCGGACGACACGGCCTTTTGGATTCCGTGACCAGGCGTTTCACAGGGGTGACCGGTAGATTCCAGCGCCTTCTGGCACCGTGTTGTTGCGCCGAAGAATACAGTGTCAGACCTCCAAGCGGACGGAGGACTCGCAGATCTTCCGGCCGCTAGAGCACGCTCTTCCCGTCGGTGAGGCAAACACATCTCGACCGACAGGTTCGGCTACTCCCGGCCTAATGGGGATAAACAAGGCTAAAATGTATCTTCTCGTAGGATTGGGCTTGGCGGATCGCCCGGCAGAGTGGAGCATTCTATTGGCGGACAATTATCCCGAAGCGGTGAGGAAACACGTATTGGACAGCGAAGCGCTTCTGAGCGCTAACAGATATGATGGCGCAGGTTACCTGGCGGGGTACGCTGTCGAATGCACCCTGAAGTCGCTGATTTTGGTCGAGACCGGGAAAGGCACCAAAGCTCATGATCTGAACAATCTGAGCGCGCAGGCTCTACGACTGGCTGGCCTGCCGAACCAGAAGACCGCCGCGTATGTGAGGGGGCCGACCATAACTTCACTTCTTTATGGCCCAGCAGGGTGGCGCGAGACCCTCCGCTATGAAGCGGAGGGTACCGTTACACAGGCGGATTCTGAAGCATGGGTCGCGGAGGCCCGAAGACTACACGATACAGTCATTCTCCCGATGAAGCTTGACGGAGTTATCGTATGATCCATTTTCGTGAAGTGCGAACTGCGGCGGTTGAAATGCTGCGTACCCGGGTCGGGGAAGGACAACCGATCGAACGAGCAGTCATAATTGACGACATATTCGGCAAGGTCCGTATCTTAGCATGGCTCAAGCCATCGTCGTCCCCAGAGTTTGCCGACGACCTTAGGGCATTGATGGAGAATGAACTAGGTGTCTATTGGGCTGACCTCTGGGTCGCAAACGGAGCAAACGACGCCGATAACAAAGTGTACGAAGAACTCTGGCGGGCATCGGATGAGAGGGCACCATCGGTGCGGATAGCTGAGCGCATCCGTTCGCGTGGTTTTTGGATGGTGCCCCCGAGCGAGCCAGCTTGGCAGGTTAAGGAAGATCATCCGCCTGTAATCGCCTTCTATTCCTTCAAGGGCGGTGTTGGACGAACAACAGCCCTTGCGTCATTTGCTATTCAGCGGGCGCGAACGGGCGAAACGGTTGTTATAGTGGACCTGGACCTCGACGCACCGGGAGTTGGAACATTGCTACATCCCGGCGCGGATACCACGCCACACTTGGGCGTTGTTGATTACCTTATCGAATCGCCGCTACATCCCGAAATGACCTTGAGTGACTACTATCATCTTTGCTTGGAATACCCAACGAGCCCACTTGGTGGTAGTATTGCCGGCGCTGGCCAGATCTTTGTCTTCCCTGCTGGCACGCTGGACTCAGAATATCTCTCCATACTTTCCCGGCTCGACCTGGAGCCCCGTCCCGATGAGCCAAAGCATCCACTCCTGCGTTTGCTGAGCGACGCACGCACAGAACTGCGGCCCGATTGGATACTAATCGATTGTCGTGCCGGACTTTCTGAGTCTTCCGGCTTCGCGCTAAGTGGACTCGCCAATTTAACAGTTTTATTAGGAACTACTTCGACGCAGAGTTGGACCGGGCTCCGCTTGGTTGTCGAACGGCTGGGTGCCGAGCGCGTTAGCCGTGGCCTTCCGCAAGTGGAGTGCCTACTGGTTCAAACGATGACGCCGGAGAATCCACAAACTGCGGATATGGCTGAGTCTGACTTCCGCGCAGATGCGGAAGATGTATTTAAGGAGGCGTATTACGCCGAGGATCCAGATGATGAGGATGACGACAAGTTCTGGTACGTGCGCGACATGGAAAGCGAGGACTCTCCCCACCAACCAAGCGTCCTATACTATTCACAACGGCTCGCTTTCATTCGCTCCATAGAAGACGTGGCCGATACCCTGGCGGAAGACCCCGGTTTTTCGGAGCTGGCCCGCCGCATCGCGAGCCGCTTCGGGAAGGAGCCCGAATGAGCCTTACAGATTCTGAACGCCGGGACTTGCTCTTCGACCTAGCTCAGATGGGTAGCTCGGGCAGGGCGGAGGCAGAGGATCCTCAGACGTTCAAGAGGACATTTCTACCCGTTCCGGAACACGTTCGTGCTTTCGATCCTGCCGTTGCATTGGTGCTAGGTGGGCGGGGAGCAGGCAAGAGCGAGTTATTTCGCGCCGCCGTTGAAGAACAGCTTCTACCTGCCATCATACGCACCACTCCTGAAGCTCGGAACCTCCGGATCAGCGGTGGCATCGAATGGGTGACCGGGCACCCACTGAAGCGGGACTTCCCTGATGCTGCGGAAATACGCCGATTTTTCGATTCGCAGTCCTTGAAGAGCGAGGCGGAGCGTGAGTTTTGGCATGCCTACCTATTGCGCACGCTCCGCGGCCAAATCGAAGCATCTCCGGTGAGTGAGTCGGACCTGCTGCGATTGCACGGTGCCGAGAGCAAAGAGATAGTTGCCGCTTTTCGATCCCTGCAGTCGAAGTCATTAATAGCACTCGATGACCTCGACCGCAGCCTCGAGAAAACGGACCGATGGATCGTTGTCAGCTACGACGAACTCGACGTGATCGGAGGATCTGATTGGGACTCGATGATCGGATTGATCCGCGGTCTGGTTGGATTTTGGGCAAGCTACTCGCGGCGATGGACGCGCATTCGCCCCAAGATCTTTTTAAGAACAGACCTGTTTCGGCGGCACGGTCAATCGTTTGGCGCTGACTTGATCAAACTCGCAGCTAATCGGGCGGAGATCACTTGGAGTGACCGGAATCTCTATGCGATGTTAGTGAAGCGAATTGCCAACGCAAGCGAGCGCCTGGCCGAGTATTGCCGCCAAAGTCGTGTCCGGTTCGAAGAAGACCAGGACCTCGGCCTAATTCCTCGTCTCCAGAAGAACACCGACGCTAAGGCCCTCATTGAAAAGATCGCTGGCCAGTTCATGGGGGCAAACTTAAAGAAGGGCCGCACGTTTCTGTGGCTGCTAACACACGTGCGAGACGGCAACGGGCACGCCATCCCGCGGGCACTAGTTCGGTTGATTGAAGAAGCAGCCACACAGGAGCGCGAGCGCCCGCTCGCGACTTACAACCGGCTCCTTGATCCTCGCAGCATTCGGCGCGCGCTCGATGTGGTTTCGAAGGAGTACGTGTTACAGGTGAATACACACGAACTTCCATGGCTGCCAGGAGTGGAACGGCGCCTTAAAGGGCAGGGGGTGCCGATGGATCGCCGCACAGTCGAAAACCTATTGAACGATAATTGGGATGAGTCGTGGAGCCAAGATCAGAACGAAGTTCGACCTTCTGCCGATAATCCCTCGCAACTCACTGATTTGTTGCTCGAAATCGGCGTTTTTGGTAGCCGCCCGCACAAGAAGATTGATGTGCCCGACCTTTTCTTGGCTGGTTTGGGACTCACACGAAAAGGTGGCGTCAAGAGGCGATGACCGAGAGCGCAGAGTGGGGCTACGCTTCAGCAATTGGATCTTCTCAGGGGCTATGGACCAGAACTGCGCCAGTTTCCCCGCATTTTCGGACTCCGCGGCACAAGAACCCGGACTAGAGCACGTGAGTTCATCGAGACTCCGTTCTGGAAATGTCGATCACCGCCACTCGACCCATTACGCCCGGCCCGCGGATGTGCCCGTGCGGCGGCCCCCAAGTCGGCTTGTATCCACTGATCGTCGCCGTGGCACTTGGCCGTATCACGCCCGGCGCTGATATTGGCCGGGCACGGGAATGAATCCTCCCTGACGCCGTAGCGTTTACCGCCGTCACCGGCTGGATTTCTTCAGCTTGCGGCGATCAGGTGCAATCCGCTCCTCGGATCTCATCGGCCGCGAGCTGAAGAAACCTTTCCCAGTTCTTCATTCCTGGGGATTTATCTCCCCGCCTTCCAAAGACTTACAAATTCTAATTTCAGACTCCAGCCCCTCGCCATGCTCTCCTGAAATTAGGGCGGCCACTGTGCCGCCCAGGGAGTAGTGTGCTTATGTTCGAATGGATGTTCACCCCTGAGGCGGGCAGATTTTTCCTGCTAACCCACTGGTTCTTATCGGGGTTTTCGGCGCTCGGCCAGTTTCTTGCGCGTGACTACAGGGGCTTCGGTGTGAGGCAGGGCTTCCGGCAAGTGGAGCTTTAGC
>JAJYLS010000086.1 GCA_021787555.1 Acidobacteriota bacterium
AGTGTCACCCAATCGCCGACAACTTTTCGCCGCGCTCGCCGCGGCGGCAGCAGCGCCTTTAGCTTCAGCCAGCGATGACAGCATAGCCGTACCCGGTAAGCGCCCCCTGATCCTCCACAACGACCGCCCCGAGGACCTGGAAACGCCCGTCCGTGACTTCAACTCCTATCTCACGCCCCTGGACACCTTTTTTGTCCGTCAGCATATCCCCCGGCCCGGCCCCATCGCACGCGAGTCCTACCGCCTCACGGTCAACGGCATGGTCTCCAAGCCCCTCCAACTCACCCTTGCCGACCTAGAAAAGCTGCCGCAGCACACCATCGCCGCCACCCTCGAATGCACCGGCAATGGCCGCGGCTTCTATCGCCCGCGCGTGCCCGGCATCCAGTGGGGCCGCGGCGCCATCGGCAATGCCGAATGGATCGGCCCGCGCGTCGCCGACATTCTGAAGGCGGCCGGCATGAACCCTTCGGCGAAATTCCTGGAAACCAACGGCGCCGATCAGGGCGCCCTGAACACGCCCGACTTCATCCGCGCCATTCCCATGAGCAAGGCCATGCACCCCGCCACCATCCTGGCGCTCAAGATGAACGGCGCGCCCATCCCCGCCATCCACGGCTATCCCGCGCGCCTCATCGTCCCCGGGTGGGACGGCACCAGCTTCGTCAAGTGGGTGATCCGCCTCTCCGCCACCGGCGAACGCAACAACGGCTTTTTCATGAACCCGGCCTACCGCTACCCGAAACACAGCGTGCCACCCGGCACCGCGGCCAATCCGTCCGACCTGGAAGTGGTCGAGGGCATGCTCGTGAAATCCAGCATCACCGCGCCCGAAGAGGAGGCCAGGCTGCCCATGGGCGCGATCGCCATTCGCGGCTTCGCCTGGGCCGGCGAGCAGGCCATCGAGCGCGTGGACGTTTCCACCGACGGCGGCTCGCGCTGGCGCGAGGCCGAACTCTCCGGCCCCAAGCTTCCCTTCGCCTGGCGCCTGTGGCGCACCGAGTGGCGCCCCGCCCAACCCGGCTACTACACCATCATGTCGCGCGCCACCGATACCGCCGGCCGCGTCCAGCCCATCGTGGCCGCCTGGAACCCCTCCGGCTATCTTTGGAACGCCATCGACCGCGTCGGCGTGACCGTAGGAGAACCCGCATGAAGATCCGATCCCTGCTGCTCCTGGGCGCCTTCGCCGCCACCGCCCTTTGCGCCGACCAGGCCACGCTCGATCGCGGCCGGAAAGAAGAGACGAACAGTTGCACCGAGTGCCATGGCCTGCGCATGGTCCATTCACAGCGCCTCGCGCGAGCCACCTGGGACAAGGAGATCACCAAGATGGCCAAATGGGGCGCGCCGGTCACGGACCACCAGGCGCTGCTCGATTACCTCGTGGCCAACTTCGGCTCGGACAAGCCGGTCGTGCCCGACGGCATGACCCTGGACGGCCGGGGAAAACACTAGGCACGCCGCATCTCCCGGTACTTCCTCAGCAGCTCGTAAATCACCACCCCGCCCGCCGTGGCCACGTTGAGCGAGTGCTTCAGCCCCAGCATGGGAATCCGCACGTGCGTATCGCACCGCGCCGAAACCTCCGGCCGGATGCCCTCCACCTCGTGCCCGAAAATCACGCACACCGGGAACCGCGGCCGCCAGTCGAACAGGTCCACCGCGTGGACCGTGGTCTCCACCGCCGCTATCTCGTAGCCGCGCCCGCGCAGCGCCTCGATCGCCGGCGCCGGGTCCCAGGCATGCTCCCAGGCCACCGTCTCTTCGGCGCCCAGCGCCGTCTTGGCGATCGCGTGCTGGGGCGGCCGGCCGGTGATCCCGCACAGGTACAATTTCTCCACCCCCGCCGCGTCGGCCGTGCGGAAGAACGCACCCACGTTGTACAGGCTGCGCACGTTATCCAGCAGCACCGCTACCGACAGATCCCGGATGCCGTCATAAGCCGCCCCAGCCGCGGTTGCCTGAAACGGAATGCGCTCTATGTGCATCATCCTTTTAGCACTCAATGTTACACTGATCGTTCCATATGTTGTCGATCGTGATTCCCATCCACAACGAGGAGCACTCCATCCTGCCGCTCTACGACCGCCTCACGGCCGTGCTGGAGGATTTGCAGAAACCCTACGAAATCCTGTTTGTGGATGATGCCTCCACCGACCGCAGCTTCGAGCTGCTCGCCAACCTTGTGGAAACCGACGCTCACCTCAAGGTAATCCGCCTGCGCCGCAACTTCGGCCAGACCGCCGCCCTCTCCGCCGGCTTCCATGAATCCAAAGGTGACGTCGTCATCGCCATGGATGGCGACTTGCAACATGCGCCCGAAGATATCCCCGCGCTCCTCGAAAAGATCGACGAGGGTTACGATATCGCCAGTGGCTGGCGCAAGTACCGCGTCGACAACGCCATCATGCGCAAGATTCCCTCCCGCATCGCCAACTGGCTCATGGCTAAGGCCTCGGGAGTCAAGCTGCGCGATTTCGGAACCACCTTCAAGGCCTACCGCGCCGAGGTCCTCAAAGACGTGAACCTCTACGGCGAGTTGCACCGCTTCATTCCGGCGCTCGCCAGCTTCTATGGAGCGCGCGTCGCCGAGGTGCCTATCCGCAACACGCCGCGCGCCGCGGGCGACTCGCATTACGGCATCGGCCGCACGTTCCGTGTGCTGTTCGACATTCTCACCATCAAGTTCCTGCTGAAATATTTCACCCGCCCGATGCACTTCTTCGGATCGCTCGGCCTGGCCGGCACCACCTTCGGCGGCGGCATTCTGGGCTACCTGCTCATCGAAAAACTGATGGGCACCGACATCGTCATCGAGCACGGCCCGCTGATGATCGCCGGCGTCCTGCTGCTGCTCGCGGGCCTGATGATGTTCAGCACCGGCCTCATCGGCGAGATGATGATGCGCACCTACTTCGAAAGCCAGGACCGCCGCATCTATGCCGTCCGCGAAATCCTCACCCGCAAACAGCGCGGCGTCGCCGGCGGAACAAGATAGCTTCTCACAACTCGCGGCTGCCCTTCCAGTGCGCCTCGAACAGCCCCTGCATCGCTTCCCCCATCCCTTCGTGGTAGAACACTACCGACGTCCACGCCGGCCGCGTCACCACCGGGTCGAGCAGCGCCACTAAACCGCGTTGCCCGTCGAACACCGCCAGCTTCATCGACAGCGAATCCGCAATCCGCACCTGCACTCCCGCAGATTGGTAGTCCGCCATCCGCTGCCGGTGCTCGTCGTCCAGCGTCCCCGCCTCCAGCAGAAGCCGGCACGCCACGCCGTTCGCCGCCGCCTGCTTCACCAGTTTTTCGTCCAGCGGATCCACCGCGTAAGGAGGCCGCGAAAATTCCAGGTACTCGCGCTTCACTTCCGCCAGCATGCGCCGGTATTCCGCCGCCGTCTGCGCCGGCTCGGTCACGATGCGCAAGAAATCCAGTGTGCCGCGCCCGCCTTGCCCTTCCGAATAGAGCGCCTTCAGATCGTCGATCAGCGCCCCACCGGCCCGGCCGCAGTCCGTCAACTCCTGCTCCAGGATCTGCCGCCGCCGCCCCAGGTATCCCGGAATCGCCAGGCTCGGCTCTACCGCCGAAAACAGCTTGGTCTTTTCCTGCACCACCTGAGCAAAGCCTTTTTCCACCAAACTGTCCAGCACTTCGTAGATCTTTTGCCGCGGCACGTGGGCGCGGGCCGCCAGCTCCAGCGCCTTGAACTTCGGATGCCCCAGCAACACCAGGTAGGAACGCGATTCGTAGGCGTTCAGTCCAAGCTGCTGAAGCCTGCGCCAATAGCGCTGAAAATCCACTTCGCCCAATTCATCGCTCATTGTCTTTTCTATACCTTATCAGAACCTTATGGGACTCGGGATGCAAGATTTCTCCGCGGTCCTCGGCGGTAGCACTCCAGTACGCCTGTACCACCGCCCTATCTTGCGGTTGACTTGGTACTATCAGGACTCTACAATTAAATAGGTTCAGCAAAAACTGTATGTCTGAGAACAACACCGCCGTAGGTGGACCGGCTTCCGAACCCTCGCTTCCGGCCAAGCCGAAGATTCGGATCGTCGTCGCCGACGACCACCCTATCTTCCGCGATGGCCTCTGCAAGCTGTTAGCCCTGGAAGAGGATTTCGAAGTCGTTGCCCAAGCCCAGGACGGCAAACAGGTCTTGGAAGTTCTCCAGCAATACGAACCCGATATTTTGCTGCTGGACCTGAAGATGCCGGACCTCGACGGCCTGGGCACTCTCCAGCGGCTGCAAGCGGCTAAGAACAAGACCCGCGTCATTGTCCTGACGGCCTCGGACGACAAGAACGAGTTCGTCCAGGCGATGAAGTTGGGAACCTCGGGCATCGTTCTCAAGCAGACCGCCACCGAACTCCTGATCAAGAGCATCCGCAAGGTCCACGCAGGGGAAATCTGGCTGGACTCGCATACCACTGCGGCCGTCATCCGGCAGTTCGTGGCCAACGACGAAACGCCCGCTCCGGTGCCTGCCGTACCCACGCGCGAGCGGGAACGCTCCCCGCTCAGCCAGCGCGAACGCGAAATCGTGGCGCTGGTCGCTCAGGGTTTCAAGAACAAGGAAATGGCCGAGAAGATGTTCATCAGCGAGCAAACGGTAAAGAATCATCTGCACAACATCTTCGACAAGCTCGGCGTTTCCGACCGCCTGGAACTGGCGCTTTACGCCATCCACAACAACCTGCACACCGGAAGGTAGCGCGCCTTACCCGAGGGCCCGCTCCACCACCGCGCTCACCTCCGTGGCGGTGAGCACCGCCCAATTCGCTGGCCCGATTCCGCGGGTCGCCGCGTCCATGCCGTCTGCCGCGCGCAGACTCAGCATGCACTGGTATTGCCGCGCCACCGCCGCCAGCGCCACCAGGCTCGCACCGGATTCCGCCGATACCGCCACAAGCTGCGCCGCGTGTCCCGCTTCCCGGAGCACACGCAGCCTTGATCCCAGATCCTCCGGAGTCACCACCCCCGCCGCCAGCTCGAAATCGAATCCGCGCCGCACGGTGCGCACGGCCGCATAGAGCCGATCGTCCGGCATGGTGAATCGCGAGAACCCGGCCAACTCCTTCAGCCCGTCCTTCGAACGCACTTCGACGCCCACCGCGTATCCTTCGCGCCATCCTGCGCGCGCGGCCGCCCAGACCGCCGCGTAATAGCCCGAGTTTCCCGCCGCGCCCGGCGCGGCCACTGCCGCCACGTTCCTGCCCTTGCGCCTCAGCACCGCGCCGAACGCCTCGAATGCCCGAGGAAATTCCGCCGCCGGATTCTCCGCCGCCACCGTAACGGTGGTCCGCATGCCCTGCTGCCGCGGCAGAAACGCCGGATAGGCCTTCGCAAAACGATCCAGGTTCTCCCGATCCCCCGGCCCGAACGGCACGCAGTTGATCACCACCTCCGGCCCGTTGACCCGCCGTGTCCGCCCCACCAGCAGCGGCTTCTCGAAGATCGAGCTCGTCGGCGCCGTGGGCAGCGCCATGTGCAGCAGCAGCGGCACGCCGTCCTGCCCGTCCACCGCCACGTAAAAGCTCCCGCGATGCACCGGGTCGCGCTCCAGCGAGCCGCAATGCGCCTTGATGGAGAGCTTCAGCGCCGCCGCGCGCGCCGCAAGCCGCCCGCGCAGATCGTCGGTGAGAGCCTTCCCTTCCGCCAGCGCGAAGACAAGGTTGGCGATCTCCGCGGCCTCCGAAAGCCGCAGCGGCATCTCCAGCGGTACAGGTGTCACGGTCTTACCTACAGCAGCGAATTCAGGTACTGCGTGATGTCCGGATTCATCCAGTTCACCGGCTCGGCAAACTTCCGCAGCACCTTGCCGCTGGCATCGATGATGTACGTCTCCGGGTACATGAACGTACCGTAGTCCTCGTGAATGGTCGAATTGCGTGCGGTGAGAAACGCCGGATGGTACTTCCGCAGGAACGCCTGGTAAGCCCCGGCGTTGCGGTCCACGCTCACTCCCAACACCACCACTCCACGATTGGCGTATTCCGCGGCAAACTGGCTGAGCGACGGCGTCTCCTCGACGCACGGCGGGCACCACGTGGCCCAGAAATTCAAGACCAGCAGCTTGCCGCCGAAATTCGGCAGGGAAACCGTCCGCCCGGTATCCGCGGTAATGCTGAAATCCGGAGCCGTATCGCCCGCCGCGATGACACGCTGGTGGATGGCTCCGTAGATCACATAAACCAGGAGCACCGCGAGCGCCAGCATGGCCACCCGCAAATAACGATCGATTTTGACGCTCTGCATAGGGGAACTCAACACGGCGCCAGGTGTGCCGGATTTTGGCTCTGCCTTCTGACTCCTTGTTTATAATAATTGTAGCTCTTGCGGGCTTCCCGCACTACGCGTATCGCACCCATGGTCATTACCCGCAAAGTGGAATTCTCGGCCTCCCACGTCTGCCGCAACCCCGCGTTGCCCGACGAGGAAAACCGGAAGCTGTACGGCGCCGCCGCCAATCCGCACGGCCATGGTCATAACTACGTCCTCGAAGTGAGCCTGGAAGGCGTGCCCGACCCCCTCACCGGCATGATCCTGGATCTCAAGGAGCTCAAAGAAATCCTCAATCGCGAAGTGGTCGAGCCCTACGATCACCGCTTCCTGAATTACGAGGTGCCGCCCTTCGACCGCGTCGTCCCCACCGCGGAGAACATCGCGTGCGATATCTGGCGCCGGCTCGAGCCGCGCCTGGCCGCCCGCGGCCACCGCCTCCACTCCATCCGCCTCTACGAAACGCCCGACCTGTACGTCGATTATGCGGGAGAGCAGCCGTGTTCTCGGTGACCCGGCGCTACCATTTCGCCGCCTCGCACCGGCTGTGCTCTCCGCATCTGGGAGACGAGGAGAACCGCCGCGTCTACGGCAAGTGCGCCAACCCCTATGGCCACGGCCACAATTATGTGCTCGAAGTGACTGCCCGCGGCCCGCTCGATCCGGCCACCGGCCGCGCCGCCGACCCGCGCCGCCTTGACGCCCTCGTCGACCGCCACGTCCTCGCTGCCTTCGACTACCGCAACCTGAACCTGGACCTCGCCTGCTTCGCCGATACCGTGCCCACCTCGGAGAACCTCGCGGTCGAGATTTGCCGACGCCTCAAACGCCATTGGGCATCGGAGTTTCCGGGCGAATGGCCTACATTGGAAATTGTACGCATCGCCGAGACACCCCGAAACATCTTTGAAATCAGGGCAGATGAAATCGACCAGATCAAACGTGAAAGTGCTTGAGCCGAAACCGGAAGAGTGCGACATTGCACCGCTCATCCGCGAAATCCTCGGCAAACTGGGCGAGGACCCCACGCGCAACGGCCTCGTCCGCACCCCCGAGCGCGTCGACCGCGCCCTCCGCTTCCTCACCAGCGGCTACAAAATGGACCCGCGCCAGGTGGTCAACGGCGCCTTCTACAACGTGAAATACGACGAGATGGTGGTGGTGAAGGACATCGAGTTCTTCAGCCTCTGCGAGCACCACATGCTGCCGTTCTTCGGCAAGGTGCACGTGGCCTATCTGCCCAACAAGCGCGTGATCGGCCTGAGCAAGATCCCGCGCATTGTGGACGTTTTCGCACGCCGCCTCCAGATTCAGGAGCGCTTCACCCAGGACATCGCCCGCACGCTTCAGGAGTTGATGGACCCGGTCGGCGTGGGCGTGATCTGCGAAGCGCGCCACCTCTGCATGATGATGCGCGGCGTCGAGAAGCAGCACTCCGGCGCGATGACGAGTTCCATGCTCGGCGCCTTCCGCGACCAGAAAGAGACGCGGGATGAGTTCCTCTCCCTGGTGAATTACAAAACGAACGGACTCTGATTCCGCAGTTCAATCTACTCGTACCGCAGTGCCGCCGCCGGGTCCACCCGCGTAGCGCGGCGCGCCGGCAGATAGCTGGCCGCCGCTGCCACCAACAGCAGCGCGCCGCTCACCGCGGCGATGGTCGCCGGATCGGCGCTCGAAACTCCGAACAGCAGGTTCCGCAGCAGCCGCCCCAGCGCCAGTGCCCCCGCCACGCCGCCGGCCAACCCCAGCGCCACCGGCGCCATCCCCTGCCCCAGCACCATCCGCCGGATGCGCCCCGGCGCGGCGCCCAGCGCCATCCGGATGCCCATCTCGTTGGTCCGCTGCGCCACCGAGTAGGCCACCACGCCGTAAATTCCCAGCCCCGCCAGCAGCAGCGCAGCCACGCCGAACAGCAACACCAGAGCAAGCTGGAAGCGCCGCTGCGCCACGGAAGCATCCACGATTTCCCCCATAGTTCGCAGCGGCGGAATCGGCATATCCGCATCCACCTGCCGGATGGCCGCACGAATCGCCGGCGCCACCGCCGCCGCATTCATCGCCGCCCGCACCACCAGCGAGTATCCGCTCTGCCCACTCTGCCAATATGGCCGGTAAATCGTCGCCGAGGGCGGCTTGCCCAGACTGACGCCGTGAATATCGCCCACAATCCCGACCACCTCAATCGGGTGCGCGGTGTCCTGTCCGGTGAAGAAGCGCTTGCCGATGGGATCTTCGCCCGGCCACAGCCGCGCCGCGGTGCGCTCCGAAATCACCGCCACGCTCCGCGCGCCATCCGTTTCGGAGAAAACCCGTCCCGTCCTCAGCGGAACTCCCATGGTGCGGAAATAATTCGGATCGACCTCGCGCATATCGCACAGCGGCCGATCCATTACGGGCCAGTTGCGCCCCTCGGGCATCGCCAGATTGTTATTCCCTTCGCCGCTCAGCGGTAAATTGCTGACCGTGCCAGCCGCAATCACACCCGGCAGCGCGGCCAACCGGTCGAGCACGCCTTTGAGGAACGCGGACCGCTTCTGGTCATTCGGAAAGCGCTCGCGGGGCATCCTCACATCCGCCGTGATCACGCGGTCCGCCTGAAACCCGCCGTCGACGCGCAGCAAATTCACGAAGCTGTGCAGCAGCAGCCCGCCGCCGATCAAGCACATCGCGCTCAGCCCCGCTTCGAGCGCCACCAGCACACCGCGCAGCCGTCCCGCACCGGGCCCAGCCGTGGCCCCGCGCCCTCCCGACCGCATAGCCTCCTGCGGGTCGGCTTGGCTTACGCGCCACGCCGGCAGCAGCCCAAAAAACAAGCCCGCGGCCGCCGCTACCAGAAAGTTGAACAGCAGCAGGCGCGCGTCCGGATGCACTTCGTCCATGCGCGGCACATCCGCCGGCGCGTATGCCAGGATCGCGCGCATGGCGAGAAAAGCCACCGCCATTCCGGCTATCCCTCCGGCCATGGCCACAAGAAAGCTTTCCGCCAGGGCCTGCCGCACCAGCCGCCATCTGCCCGCGCCCATGGCGCAGCGGATGGCCATCTCGCGCCGCCGCCCGCTGGCGCGCGCCAGCAGCAGGTTGGCGATGTTCACACACGCGATCAGCAGCACCGCCGCCACCGCCGCCAGGATCAGTTCCAGCCCCATCTTCGAGCGGTTTACAATTTGCTCCTGGAGCGGCACCAGGGCCGCGCGCAGCTCGAATTTGAAGGGCGCCTGCCTGGCGATGACCGCCTGCACCGCATTCAACTCCGCCTCCGCGCGCGCCCGCGTCACGCCCCGCCGCAGCCGCGCGATGCACGCGAAATCGTAGTCCCCGCCGTGCTCCAGCTCATATTTATTGGCCGCCAGCGGCTTCCAGATCTCCGGCCGCTCCTCGTCGATGGTCATGGCGTACAACTGGCTCAGCTTGGGAAAGCGGAAATCCGCCGGCAGGACGCCGATCACCTCGAACGGCCGCCCGTCCAGCGTGATCTTGCGCCCGATCACCGAGGAGTCCGCGCCGAACCGCCGCCGCCAGAAGGCGTCATCGAGCACCACCTCGCCGTCGCGCCCCTGCTGGTCTTCCTGCTCCATGAACGTGCGCCCAAGCCGCGGCTCGACGCCCAACATAGGAAACAGGCTGGGCGAGACGCGGCCCAGTTTGACGCGCTCCGGCTCGCCCGACCCGGTAAGGTTCGCGGAATTCTCATTGAGCAGCGCGGCTTGCTCGAACGCGTGCACCGATTTTCGCCACTCGGCGAAATCCCCGGCATTCACCGGAATCAGCGGCGCGAGATATGCGAATTTCGGCACAATCTCGTGCACCGCCACCAGCCGCCCCGCATCGCGGTAAGCCAGCGGCCGCAGGACGATCGCATCCACCAGGCTGAACACCGCGGTGTTGGCGCCGATGGCCAGCGCCAGCGTGGCCACCGCCACTGCGCTGAACATCTTGTCCTTGCGCAGCGTCCGCAGCGCGAAGCGCAAATCGCCCGCCAGCCCGTCTTTCATACTGGCTCATACGCCCGCGACGCGGCGGAAGTTGCGGCGAATTCACGCTATGATGAGAGTTCACCCCTATGCTTCAAGACGCGCTCACCGAAGGCCTAACCTTCGACGATGTCCTCCTCCTACCGGCGCGCAGCGAAGTTCTGCCGGCCGAGGCCGATACTCGCACCTGTTTGACGCGCGAGATCGGCTTGAATATTCCCATCGTCTCCGCCGCGATGGATACGGTTACCGAGTCGCACCTCGCCATCGCGCTCGCGCAGCAGGGCGGCATCGGGATCATGCACCGCAACATGACCCTGGAGCGGCAGGCGGAGGAAGTCGACAAGGTCAAGCGCAGCGAGAGCGGCATGATCGTCGACCCCATCACCATCGGGCCCGACGAATCCATCGGCGCCGCCCAGGCGCTGATGAGCCGGTACCGCATCTCCGGCGTGCCGGTCACCAAGGACGGCAAGCTCGTCGGCATCCTCACCAACCGCGACCTGCGCTTCGAGAACCGCTCGGATCTCCCCATCTCCGAAGTCATGACCAAGGAGAACCTCGTCACGGTTCCGGTCGGCACCACGCTCGAGCAGGCCGAGGCCATCCTGCACCAGCACCGCGTCGAAAAGCTGCTGGTGGTCGATGACCGCTTCAACCTCAAGGGACTCATCACCGTCAAAGACATCCAGAAAAAGCTGAAGTACCCCAACTCGGCGAAGGACAGCCAGGGCCGGCTGCGCGTGGGCGCGGCCATCGGCGCCACCAGCGACTTTCTGGAGCGCGCCCAGGAACTGGTGGCCAGGAAAGTGGACGTGCTCGCCATCGATACCGCTCACGGCCACAGTTCGCGCGTGATGAAGGCAGTGAAGGCGATCAAGAGCAAGCTGCCCGAAGTGCAGCTCATCACCGGCAACGTGGCCACCTACGAAGGCGCGCGCGAACTCATCTCGCTGGGCGTGGACGGGATCAAAGTGGGCATCGGCCCGGGCTCGATCTGCACCACGCGCGTGGTTTCGGGCGCCGGCGTGCCGCAAATCACCGCCATCGCCGAATGCGCGCGCGCGACGCGCGACGCCAGCGTGCCGCTCATCGCCGACGGGGGCATCAAGTACTCCGGCGATATCACCAAGGCCATCGCCGCGGGCGCGGACTGCGTCATGATCGGCAGCTTGCTGGCCGGGACCGATGAAAGCCCCGGCGAAACCATCCTCTACCAGGGCCGCACATTCAAAACCTATCGCGGCATGGGTTCGCTCGGCGCCATGGCGCAGGGCAGCACCGACCGTTATTCGCAGGACCCCAATTCCAAGCTCGTGCCCGAGGGCATCGAGGGCCGCATCGCTTCCAAGGGCCCGCTGGCGGACCTGACCTATCAGCTCGTGGGCGGCCTGCGCGCCGGCATGGGTTATTGCGGCGTGCGCACCATCCGTGAACTCCAGCAGAAGGCCCGCTTCCTGCGCATCTCTCCGGCCGGACTACGCGAGAGCCACGTGCACGACGTCATCATCACCAAGGAAGCGCCCAACTACCGCGTCGAGTGACCGGCTCAGGCGTGCGCCTGCTGCGCCTTGATTTCATCTTTGTGCACCGCATCCGCCCAACGCTGGAGCATCGAATCGCTGCGCGTGATGGGCACTAACTGAAGCGCGCGCGATTGCGTGCGGAATTCATACTTGGCGACCGTGCAGGCGGCGCCTCCGGCCTCGCCGCGCAGCAGCCGCCCAAAGACGATCAACCGCATGGGGCAGGTTTGGTCGAGCAGCACGGGCCAACTGATCGACAGCTCGACCAACCCTCCGGCCTTCAGCTTGCGTTCCGTGGTGAATGCCATGCCGCCGCTGGCCATGTCAATCGTTTGGCCGACCCCGGTGGCAATCACGCTGCCCTTCTCCAGGAGTTTGTACCGCAGATCGCGTTGGATCGGGAATCGCATCTTCCTGCGCCGCTCCCACGGATTGTTTCCCTCATCAGTCATCATGTGTAAAGGCTCCCAACACCTCACCGGGTTAACAGCAGCTTCGGCACCAAACAGAATCTGCATTATAATCAGCAAGTTGTGACCACCTGATGACGAGATCGTTAACTTCTTGGACACCACAGCACCCGAGGCATGTGTCAAGGAGATAGACAGGCGGGCTAGCGCAACGGCTCAATGACCGCGGCCATCGATCCCTTGGATCGGGGCAGCCGCCAATCCGGGCCATAGGCGTGAATCTGGTCGCGCGCGAATTCCGCCTCACCCAGTTCGCAGGTGATCAGCACCGTCCGCCCGCAGCGGTCCACTTCCTCGGCATGGCGGTAAGCTTCCTCCAGCGTGAAGATGAAAATCTTCTGAAGCATCTCGATCACGTAATCGTAGGTGTGATCGTTGTCGTCGAGGAGGACGACGCGATACAGCGGCACCAGTTGGTCCCGCTCCACCACCTCGGTTCCTGGAATGACGGAGGGCTTGGGCATGATCTACGTGACCAGTATCTCGCAAACCCGCAATATGCCACAATGGTCCCTCTTTTTATGCGTTCGGCTCTTTTTGTCCTGTTACTGTGCGCGGAAGCCATTCGGCTGGAAAAGGCGTTGTTCCGGCTCCATCCGGAGTTCCGGCAGAAGGCCAAAGTGCGCGCCCAGGTGATAGCTCCGGGGCACGCCTTAATCTCCGTTGTCGACGAGGCGACTGCCCCAGAACAAGAAGAGGACCCGGTGGTCACCGCGTTTCTGGCCTTTCTGGAAAAGGACATGAAGATCGGCCGCGGCGCATTCGGGGTCTCTCCAAGGGCTCGCTCGCCCGCGCGAGGCGCTTAACGAAAGGCGTGAGAGTCACTGACCAAGAGCGCCTGCCGGAAGACGTCACCTTCTGATTTTCCATTTGCCGCTTGCTCGACCGACGGAGGGCGGCCTGGGCCGACTGGCCGTATCGTCATTGGCGCCGCGCGAAGTTTCTCGGCCGGTTCCGGCTATTCTTCCGCTTCAGCAGCGCACATAAAACAATCGTCTACGCCTGGGTGAACGACGAAACGACGCTTCGAAAAGCCGGCGCTCGGACCGATCCCTATGCGGTTTTCATGAGGCGGCTCCGGGAGGGCAATCCGCCGGACCGTTGGGACGAGCTATTGGGGAGAGCGGAAACGGGCTATCTCGCGCGGGTGCGCTTGCGCTCGTAGGCGTCGAACTGGCGGCGGTATTTCTCGAAGCCCTTGCGGCCCATGAGGCCATAGGTGAGCTTCTTGGCGAGTTCGACTCCGGGCTGATCGAAGGCGTCGATGCCCAGCAACTCGCCCATGAAGGCGGTTTGAAACTCCATCATTTGCAGGAAGGCACCGAGGTGCTCCTCATCCACGCGGTCGAGCGTGAAAGTGCAGTTGGGACGGCCGGCTTCGAGCATGGCCGCGGCCGTGGCGCGGCGTTCGGCGTCGATCAATTTGGCGAGGGATTGGCCGCCCAGGGCGTCGAAGGCTTCCAGGCCGAGGCGCTCGCGGGGAATTTTGCCCGCTGCGGCGAAGCGCCCGACCGCCCAGAAGGTGAAAACCTTGTCGTTCGGCCCCTCGATATATAACTGCACCTGAGAATGCTGGTCGGTGGTGCCGAGCGCGGCCACGGGGGTCTGGCCGGTGTGGACCGTTTTGCCCGCGCGGTCGGCCGCCTTGCCCAGCGATTCCGCCCAAAGTTGCCGGAACCAGAAGGCCGTGCCCCAGAGGTGATTCGAATAGGGAAACGCCACCTGAATGGATTTCGCCTTGCGCGTCCACAGCAGCCAGTGGCAGAGCGCGGCGCGGAGAGCGATGTTCTCGTCGAGGTCCGGCTGCCAGCAGCGGTGCGTCATGGCCATAGCGCCGCGCGCCAGTTTGCGGAGGTCGATGCCAATGAGCGCGGCGGGGACGAGCCCCACCGGCGAGAGGACGCTGAAGCGCCCGCCCACATTTTCGGGAATCCAGAACGGGCGGTATTTTTCACGGCTTGCCAGTTCGAAGAGATCGCCCTTGCCGTCCGTGGTGACCGCCGCGATGCGCCCGCGCCCGTTCTTGATCCATTCGCGGACGATGAGGAAGGTGGAGACGGTCTCGGCCGTGCCGCCGGATTTGGCGATCACCACCACCAGGGTCTTGCGCGGGTCCATGGAATCGAGTGCGGATTGGGTGAACGAGGGATCGACGTTGTCGAGGATCACCAGCCGCGGATGCTCCGCGGTGAACGCTCCCTGCACCGGGTGCGGCCCGCGGATGCCGCAATCGAG
Source organism: Acidobacteriota bacterium (assembly GCA_021787555.1). GTDB lineage: Bacteria > Acidobacteriota > Terriglobia > Bryobacterales > Bryobacteraceae > JAJYLS01. The sequence goes on from JAJYLS010000086.1 coordinate 14,494, forward strand.
GGCCCAGGCGCCGAGCGCCGAGCCGCCGATGCCGACAACGCAAACCGTGTCGTAGCTGCCGCGCATTTCCGCGGCGTATTGCTGGATCTGGTTTATTACCTCGGCTTGAAACGGGAGATGCGGAAAGCCGACAGAGCCGTCTTCGCTGCGCTTGCGGAAGGCGGTCAGCGCACGCCGCGCGCGCGCCTCGGAGCGCTGGATTTCGCCACTGGTAATACCGTTGGCATTGCCGACTAGGTCGGCGAGGATGTTTTTGTGATCGAGTTGAATCATAGTTGTCAGTTTTCAGTTCTCAGTTATCAGTTGCTTGCAGCCGTACTGAGAACTGAAGACTGATAACTGACGACTTTCTCACCGCCGCCGGAAGATTTGGGATTCGGCTTCTTCCGGGGTCGGGAAGGTGCGCGAGATGTGGTCCTGCCAGGCGAGGCACTCCTCGTCGGCGAACGACCACAGAACACCCAATACGGTGCACAGGCTGAAGCAGGAGCCGGCGAAGCGCAGGAGGCGCTGCCGGACTTCCGGCGAAAATCCTTCGAACGTGGTGAGCCGGAGATGCATCCAATGCATGCCGGGCGTCTCGGTGCCGGCCAGCGCGAACGTCAAACCGTAAGCGAAGCCAACCAGCGGCAGCGCACCGGCAAACACCGCCGCATTCAGTTTGGTCAGCACAATTCCGACGCCGAAGAGGTAGAGCGTGAGCATAAAGACGCCGTAGCCGATGAGGATCATGCTCGAATCGAGCACCGCCGCAAAGGCGCGATGCGGGATAGTGGCCACGGGGGCATCGCAATAAATCACTGCATCCACGGTGGTGCCCAGCGTGCGCGGTTTGGCCGGTTCGGAAGGCAGAAAATCGAGACCCGCCTGGGCATCCGAAACCCGCGCGGCACGGCGCTGGGAGGTGGAGGCGCGGGACTGCCGGGGCTTTTCGGGGCGTGGCGTTTCCAGCCGCGGCTTTTCCGAGCGGGGGGCGGCCGCGGGCGCCAACGATTCGAACGGGATCACGTTCGAGGGGAAGAGCGAACCCTGGACGGCACGCGAAAGGTTGGGGATGGGGCGCAACGCGGCCGCAGGGGCCGGCGCCGCAGATGCCGCCACCGCCCACACGGGCTTGGCCGCCAGCGCGCCATGCGTGGGATGCAGGGTGGTATCCCCAGTCAGGGTATCGCTGGGCCGCCGGCCGCAACGCCGGCAGCGATGGTCTCCTTCGGAATTGCGCGTCCCGCAATAGCTACAGGTCATCAGGCGTCACCCACAAGCTTCTAAGAGCCTTTTCGGCATAACTCGGTTGTTGCCTCAAAAGCCAACACAGCCGCGAAGGCCTGTGCCACAATAATGCTTGCACTCCTCTCTCAACCTAGTTAACATAAACCCTGCGGTTTGTCACGAGAATTCTTCACGTATTCCGTGTCTTTTTCCCCGCACGGCACTGTGCTGGCTGGTGTTGTGCGTTAATGCAGTGGCCAGTCCTTCCTCCAAACCCTCAGAGACCCCGCCTAAGGAACCGCCCCCCTCCGTGGAGCCGTCGACGATTCCGCAAAACACCTGGATTATTCAGGCCGAGCGCCAGGAGATCGAGGGCAGCGTACGGCGGCTGTACGGCAGCCCGGGCGTACCGGCCGAACTGGAAGACAACCGTATGCTTTTCCGCGCCGATTTTGTGGAATGGGACAAGGACACCGACGACGTGGTGGCGCGCGGGCACGTCTACTTCCACAATTTCGAGCGCAACGAGCAGATCTGGGCCGACCATCTGGAGTACAACACGGAAAAGGCGACGGGGAAATTTTACGACGTGTTGGGCGAGTTTCATCCGCGGGTGGTGAGCCGCCCGATGCAACTTACCACCGACGCTCCCTTTCACTTCCAGGGGCAGTGGGCCGAGCGGATTCGGGAAAGATACGTGCTTCACAACGGCTGGATCACTAACTGCACGGTGCCCAAGCCTTGGTGGAGGCTGCGCGGTCCGAAGTTCGACATCATTCCCGATCACCGCGCGAAGGCGTATCGCAGCATGTTTCTGATTCGCGGCCTGCCACTGTTCTTCGCGCCGTTCTTCTACCACTCGCTACAGAGGGAACCGCGCAAGAGCGGGTTCCTGCTTCCCGAGCCAGGCAGCAGCAGCATCGGCGGCTTCATGATCGGGATGGGGTACTACTGGGCCATCAGCCGTAGCTACGATGCCAGTTACCTGTTTCAGGACATGACTTCACGCGGTTACATCCACCGCGGCGAAATCCGCGGCGCGGTGGCTCCCGGCACGTACTTCGACGGCATCATCTCCGGCGTGCAGGACCGCGGCTTCGGCCACCCGGTGCAGCAATTCAGCGGGATGACGGTGAACGTGAACGGCACCTCGGCGCTGCCGCATGGATGGCTGGCGCGGGGCAGTGTGGATTACATCACATCCTTCCGCTATCAGCAGGAATGGACGCAGTCGTTCACCGAGGCCATCGGGTCGGAGTTGCATTCGGTGGGGTTCATCAACAAGGACTGGTCCACTTTCACCTTCGACACGGTGGTTTCGCGGCTGGTGAACTACCAGCAACCCGAGATTCAGGTCAAAAACCCGAACGGATCGATCGGGTTCGAGACGGATGCCGTGACCATCCGCAAACTGCCGGAGGAGGATTTCTCCAGCCGCGACCGGCAGCTTCTGAGCGGGATTCCTCTGTGGTTCTCATTCGACGCATCGGAGGGGCTGATGCAGCGCGCGCAGCCGATCTTCAGCGGCACCACCCTGATCGACCAGTTCGACTCGGGGCCGTTCACCAACCGCTTCGATTTCTCGCCACACCTGACGAGCGCGTTCCACCTGGGGAGCCTGCACCTGGTGCCGAGCGTCGGGATCGATGAGGCGTACTATTCGGAATCGCAGTTGTTCGTGGATGGGCTGGACCACCAGGTGAACACCGGAATCGTGCGTAGCGCGCGCGATTTTTCGCTGGACATGATCTTCCCCTCGTTCGAGCGGGTGTTCAACAAGAAGACGGTATTCGGGGACAAGCTGAAGCACGTAATCGAGCCGCGCGTGACGTACCGCTACGTGACGGGGATCGGCACGGATTTCGAGCGCTACATCCGGTTCGACGAGACCGACCTGATGACCAACACCAACCAGTTGCGGGCATCGCTGACGAACCGCATCTACGCCAAGCGCGGCGATTCGGTGCAGGAGATTTTCACGTTCGAGCTGGCGCAGGAGCGGTATTTCGACCCGACCTTCGGAGGCGCGCTGATTCCGGGGATGCGCAACGTGATCGCCAGCAGCGCCGACCTGACCGGCTACGCGTTCCTGGTGGGTCCGCGGACCTACTCGCCGGTGGATGCGCTGGTGAGAGCCAGCCCGGTCACCGGGCTGGGGATTCAATGGCAGTCGGATTACGATCCGTACTTCCATGGGATTACGAACAACACGCTCTCGGTGGATTACCGATGGGCGCAGTACTTCGTTTCCGCGGGAAACAACCAGGAGCATACCGATCCGGCTTTGGCGCCGGATGCGAACCAGTTCCGCTTCCGGGTGGGCTACGGCGACGTGAACCGGAAAGGGTGGAACGCGGCGTACGACATTGTGTACGATTATCGCGCCGGGATCACGGACTTTTCGACGTCGCAGGTGACGTACAACACGAGCTGCTGCGGGATCAGCGTGCAATACCGGCGGTATAATTTCGGCCTGCGGGACTGGAGCGAGTGGCGCGTCGCGTTCGCGGTAGCGAATATAGGGACCTTCGGGAATTTGCGGAAGCAGGACCGGCTGTTTTGAGTTGTGAGTTGTGAGTTTTCAGTTGTCAGGGGCGCGAGGGCCGGCGATCGAGGGCCAGGCGGATCTTGTGGACCAGGGCGGCGGCGGTGTAGGGCTTCTTGATGAAGAACAGGTCCGGCTCCTGGACGAACTGTTTCATGGCTTCGGCTTCCTCGAAGCCGCTGGAGACGATCACGCGCATATCCGGGCGGATGCGGCGGATGTAGCGCCAGACGTCGTGGCCGTCCATGCGGGGCATGGTGAGGTCCAGCAGCACGGCGGAAACACGGTCGTGGAGGCGGCTGAAGAGGTCCGCGCCGTCGCGGCCGTCGGCGGCTTCGAACACGGTGTAGCCGAAATGTTCCAGGGCGGCGCGGGCGGCGCGGCGTACCACGTCTTCGTCGTCGACGATGAGGACGACCCCGGCGGAGGTCTGCGGAACCGCGTGTAGGCCGGCCGGCGATTCCAGGGCGTTGGGCGCGCGCGCGGCGCCGGCAGCGGGCAGGAGCACGGTGAAGGTACTGCCGCTTCCTTCGACGCTTTCCACGGCGATGGCGCCCCTGTGGCCGCGCGCAATGCCCAGGGCGGCGGCCAGGCCGAGGCCGCGGCCGGTGAACTTGGTGGTGAAGAACGGATCGAAGATCTGCGCCTTGATGGCTTCGGTCATGCCGCAGCCGTCGTCCATCACCTCGATGGTGACGTAGGTGGCGGGCGGAGGCGGATCGGGGCGGAAATGCGGGAGGCGCTCGCCGGGCCGCACCTCGCGGATGCCCGTGGAGACGCGCACGACACCCGGGCGCTCGCCGGTGGCTTCCACGGCGTTGAGGATCAGGTTCATGACGAGCTGCTGGACCTGGCTGGCGTCTCCCTCGATCGCGGGCAGATCCGGGTGGAGGTTGAGCGCCAGTTCCACGGTGCGCGGCACCGAAGAGCGGATGAGTTCGCTGATGTCGTGGACCAGCGACGAGGCGTTCACCGGCTCGACCATGAACTTGCCTTTGCCGGCATAAGCCAACAACTGGCGGGTCAAATCTGCGGCGCGCTCGCTGGCGCGGATGATGTCCTGGAGCATGGAGCGCATGGCCTGGTCTTCCTCGGCCAGTTCCAGCGCCAGGCTGGCGTTCCCCAGGATTCCGGTGAGCAGGTTATTGAAATCGTGCGCCACGCCGCCGGCCAGCAGGCCGAGACTTTCCAGCTTCTGGGCGTGGCGGAGCTGGTCCTCGAGATTGCGGCGCTCGCGGCGCGTCTCCGATTCGCGCAGCTCGCGCCTGATGGCCGGCACCAGGCGACCGAGACGGTGCTTGAGGATGTAATCCTGCGCGCCGGCCCTCATGGCCTCCACCGCGGCCTCTTCTCCGATGGTCGCGGAAACGATCACGAAGGGCAGGTCGGGATTCTTCTGCTGCACCAGGCGGAGCGCCTCGCTCACGGAAAAATCGGGCATGGGATAATCGGAGAGCACCA
>JAJYLS010000087.1 GCA_021787555.1 Acidobacteriota bacterium
GGCCATCGCGCCGCCAATCGCACCGCACCTCCCCTGTCCACTTGCTTTACAAACTCCGGTGAAACCACCTGTACGCAGGCGGGTTTTTCCCCTAACCTGCTGATTCCATTAGAAACCGGCTGCCAAAACCGCCTGTGCACAAGCGGTTTGGCTTCGTTCCGCAAACTCGCTGCGCCATGCCTCCAGCCGAAACATTTCGCACCCCACGCGTCGCCGCCTGTCCCGCCTATGCTAGCATCGAAATTCGAGGACCGCGCATTGCTCGACTTCGTGAAAGAACCCGTCTCCGCGGTACAGGATTTCTTTTTCCTCACCGGCAGGGCTTTCAGGAACGTCGTGCGCAAGCCCCACTACGGCGCCGACATCATCCTCCAGATGGATACCATCGGCGTCGGCAGCATCCCCATCGTCGTCCTCGTCGGCTTGTTCTCCGGCGCCGTCATGGCCCTCCAGATGGCCCGCGCCCTCTCCACCTACGGCCAGGTCGGCCGCACCGGCACCCTCGTCTCCATCACCCTGGTCCGCGAACTCGGCCCCGTCCTTACCGCCATCATGATGGCCGGACGCAATTCCTCCGGCATCGCCAGCGAGCTCGGCTCCATGAAGGTCACCGAGCAGATCGATGCCATGCGCGCCCTCGGCACCGATCCCAACCAGAAGCTCGTCATGCCGCGTCTCGTCGCCACCGCCATCATGGAGCCGCTCCTCACCGCCATCGCCGATTTCGTCGGCCTCTTCGGCGGATGGGTCATCGCCTCCACCATCCTCAAGCTCTCCTCGCGCCAGTATTGGAGCACCGCCTGGCAGGCCCTCGAATGGAACGACGTCACCCAGGGCCTCCTCAAGCCCTTCGTCTTCGCTTTCGTCGTCGCCCTCGTCGGCTGCTACTACGGCCTGCGCACTACCGGCGGCACCCAGGGCGTCGGCCGCTCTACTACTCAGGCCGTCGTCATGGCTGTCGTGCTCATCTTCGTCCTCGACCTCATGATGACCAAAATTTTCGTCTTTCAGAGCGGGGTTTGATGCCCGAAGAGTCCCGCCAGCCCATCCTTGCGTTCGAGCACGTCACCGTCTGCTTCGGCGAGCAGGAGGCGCTTTTCGACGTCTCTTTCTCCGCCTTCCAGCGCGAATCCCGTGTCATCCTGGGCGCCGCCGGCAGCGGTAAAACCACCCTCCTCAAAACCGCCCTCGGCCTCATCCACCCCGATTCCGGCCGCGTTTTCGTCTTCGGCCAGGACGTCACCCGCCTCCGCGAGCGCGACCTCTTTGACATCCGCGGCAAAATCGGCATGCTCTTCCAGGAGAGCGCCCTCTTCGATTCCCTCACCATCGAGGAGAACGTCGCCTACCCCCTCGTGAACCAGCGGTCCATCCATTGCCCGCCCGCCCAGGTCCGCCCCAAGGTCGAGCAGGCCCTCAACTTTGTCGAGCTCGGCGAAACCCTCGAGCGCTTCCCCAGCGAACTCTCCGGCGGCATGCGCCGCCGCGCCGCCATCGCCCGCGCCGTCGTCACCGAACCGCCCCTCCTCCTCTACGATTCCCCCACCGCCGGCCTCGACCCCATCACCGCCCACACCATCATGGCCCTCCTCCTCAAGGAGCGCGACATCAGCCACGCCACTACCTTGATCGTTACCCACCGCTATCAGGACGGTAACTTGATCGCCAATTTCCGCTACAATTCGGAGAAAGGGGAACTGGAACCTGCGCGTAACGGCAGGCGGGCGGAAGTACGTACCACATTCATGGTCCTGAAAGAAGGCCGGCTGATTTTTGAAGGCAGCCAGGAGCTGCTGGAATCGTCCGCCGACCCCTATGTTTGTAAGTTCGTGAAGGCGCGGGAATAGAGCATGCCCGATCCCAGAAAAGTCCGCTGGTCGCAGTTGAAGGTCGGAATCGTGGCCCTCACCGCCTTCATCATTATCTTCACCCTCGTATTCCTGCTCACCAGCTCCAAAGGTATCTTCCGCCACTACGCCACCCTCTATACCTATATGGAAGACGCTTCCGGAATCCAGGATGGCGCCATCGTCCGGCTCAACGGCATCGGCATCGGCTACCTCGACAACCTCACCCTCACCAATTCCAGCAACCCCAAGCACACCGTCAAATTCATCATGAAGGTTCGCGAGCGGTATTTGAAGGATATTCCCACCGATTCCATCGCCGGCATCAGCGCCGCCAACCTCCTCGGCGACAAGTTCATCAACATCACCAAGGGCACCAGCAAGCAAACCGTCCAGGAAGACGCTGTGCTGCCCAGCGCCCAGCCCCAGGACATTCCCGAGCTCATGGCCGAGTCCGGCAGGGTCCTCCAGACCCTTCAGACCATCGTCAACCGCGCCGACGCCATGCTCGCCGGCGTCGAAGCCGGCCGCGGCAACCTCGGCAAGCTCATCAAGGACGAAGATCTCTACGACCGCCTCACCGCCATCGAGGGCGAAGGCCAGCAGCTCCTCCACGATATCCGCAAAGGCAACGGCACTATCGGCAAGCTCATCTACGACGACACCCTCTACAACCAGATGGTCGCGCCCCTCCGCCGCATCGACGCCATGCTCGCCGACCTCCAGGCCGGCCAGGGCACCGCCGGCAAGCTCCTCCGGGATCCCGCGCTCTTCGATACCGCCGAGCAATCCCTCGCCGAGATCCGCTCCCTCATCGCCGGCGTCAACGCCGGCCACGGCACCGCCGGCAAGCTCATCAAGGACGAGGAGCTCTATAACCGCCTCGACCGTTTAGTCGCGCAGTTCAACACCACCGTCGACAAGATCAACTCCGGCCAGGGCACCATTGGACAATTGGTGGTCAACCCGCAGCTCTACGAGAGCCTCACCGGCGCCACCCGCGAAATGCAAACCCTGGCCAAGGATATCCGCGCCAATCCCAAGAAATTCCTCACTCTCCGGCTGAAGTTATTTTGACCGCTCGCAAACAATTAGTCGTCAATGCCGACGATTTCGGTTTCACTCCGGACGTCAATCGGGGCATCGTCGAAGCCCATGCCCGCGGCATTCTCACCGCCACCACCCTGATGGCCAATGGCGCCGCGTTTGAGGATGCCGTGCGGCTCGCGCGCCAGACCCCGTCCCTCGACATCGGCTGCCACCTCGTCCTCGTCAGCGGCCGTTCCGTCCTCACCGGCAAGCCGCTCCCCCTTACCGTGCCCGCTCTGCTCGCCGCCATGGCCCGCCGCGAGGTCCGTATCTACGACGAGTTCTCCGCCCAGGTCCGCAAAATCCTCGACGCCGGACTCGCCCCCACGCACCTCGACACCCACAAGCACACCCACCTCGCCCCCCCGGTGCTCGATGCCGTGGCCCGCATCGCCCAGGAATCCGGCATCCGTTGGGTCCGCCGCCCCTTCGATTTCCCGCTGAACGGCCAGCGCATTCCGCCGGCCAAAAAGTTGGTCAGCAACATCCTCGGCCTGCTCCGCCGCCGCTTCCACCGCGTGCTCGCCCGCCGCGGCTGCCGCACCACCGACCACTTCGCCGGCTTTCAGATCACCGGCCGCTTCCGCACCGCCGAACTCCTCGAGCTCCTCGCCGTGGTTCCCGCCGGCAGCACCGAGTTGATGTGCCACCCCGGCCATTGCGGCCCCGCCCTGCGCGCCGCCCGCACCCGCCTCAAGGAAAGTCGCGAAGCCGAGTTGGAAGCCCTCACCGCCCCTGAAGTCCGCGAAGCTCTGGGCCGGCACGGCATCGAGTTGGTGAATTATGCTGCCCTCTGACCGCGGCATTCTCTATTTGGTCGCCACCCCCATCGGCAACCTCGAAGACATCACCTATCGCGCCGTGCGTGTGCTCAAGGAAGCCGACCTGATCGCCTGCGAGGACACCCGCCAGACCCGCCGCCTGCTCGACCACTACGGCATCCACAAGCCCACCGTCAGCTACCACGAGCACAACGAATCCGAGCGCGCTCCGGAACTGGCCGCGCGCCTGCGCGCCGGCGCCGTGATCGCCCTGGTTTCTGATGCTGGCATGCCGCTGGTCTCCGACCCCGGCTACCGCCTGGTGCGCGCCGCCATCGAAAGCGGCATCCCTGTCCAGCCCGTCCCCGGCCCCTCCGCCGCGCTGGCCGCTCTCGCCGCCTCAGGCCTCGGCACCGACGCCTTCCACTTCGGCGGCTTCCTCCCCGCCAAGTCCGGCCAGCGCGCCAAGGCGCTCGAAGCCCTGGCCGCCGAGCACGCGACGCTCATCTTCTATGAAGCCCCCCACCGCGTCCTGGAAGCCCTCGACACCATCGATGCCACCCTCGGCCCGCGCCCCGTCGTGGTGGCGCGCGAGCTCACCAAAATCCACGAGGAATTTCTCCGCGGCACCGCCGCCGAAGTCCGCGCGCAGCTAGCCGCCCGCGATGCCATTAAGGGCGAATTCACCATTCTGATCGGCAAAGCCATCGCCGCCCCCCACGACGACACCCCGCTCGAAGAGGCGGTCGCCGCGCTGATCCGCGCCGGCACTCCGCGCATGGACGCCATCAAGCAGGTCGCCCGCACCCGCGGCCTCTCCAAGCACGAGGTCTACGACAAGCTCCTGCACCGCCCGTAACCAGTGGCAGCCGCCAGTGTTGCAATTTTCCACATTTGACGCCTTCCATAACAGATATTACGATGTGATTATCTACAAATTGTGCATTTTGGTTGCGGCAGGGTTCCTCGCCGCCACCGCCCCGGCGCAGGACCAGAAACCGCTGCCCGGCTCCAAAGACTGTCTGGATTGCCACGACCCCGGCCGGCCCACCGGCAAGCGCGAGCCCGGCATGCCCCCGCCGTTCAACGCCGCCGCCCTCCGCGCGTCACCTCACGCCAGCCTCGAATGCCGCGCCTGCCACGCCGACGTCAAGACACCTCCGCACGCCGATAAGCTCGCCCCTGTCGATTGCGGCGGCTGCCACCCCGACGAGCAAACCCAATACACCGCCAGCCTCCACGGCCGCGCCGCCGCCCACGGCGATAAGCTCGCTCCCGGCTGCAAAAACTGCCACGGCACCCACAACATCCGCCGCCCCTCCGAACGCGGCTCCCCCACTTCCACCATCGAAATCCCCACGCTCTGTGGCCGGTGCCACCGCGAAGGCACGCCCGTCTCCCTCACGCGCAACATCCCCGAGCAGAATATCCTGAGCAATTACAGGGACAGCATCCATGGCCAGGGCCTGCTCGAAAAAGGCCTCACCGTCACCGCCGTCTGCACGAGCTGCCACACCGCCCACTTCATCCTGCCCCCCAACGATCCCCGCTCTTCCATCGCCAAGCAGAACATCGCCAAGACCTGCACCCAGTGCCACGCGAATATCGAGATCGTGCACCGCAAGGTCATCCGCGGCGAGCTCTGGGAGAAGCAGCCGCACCTCATCCCCGCCTGCGTCGATTGCCACTCGCCGCACCAGATCCGCAAAGTCTTCTACACCGAAGGCATGGCCAACCAGGATTGCCTCCGCTGCCACGGGGATCCGCAGATCAAGGCCGCCAATGGCTCCGCGAACCCCGCCCTTTATATAAATGCCGACGAGTTGGCCCACTCCCGCCACTCCCGCACCGCCTGCGTCCAGTGCCACACCGGCGGCACGCCTTCGGAAGTGCGCCCCTGCCGCACCATGGCGCCCGAGGTGGATTGCTCCATCTGCCACGCCGACCAGGTCAGCCAATACCGCCAGAGCATGCACGGCCAGTTGGTCGCCAAGGGCAATCCGGACGCCCCCGATTGCTCCGATTGCCACGGCACCCACAATATCCAGGGCACCACGGAATCGAGCTCACCCATTTTCTCCCGCAACATCCCCTCCCTCTGCGCCAAGTGCCACCGCTCCGGCCAGAAGGCCGCGCTCCGCTACGCCGGCAAGCAGCAGTTCATCGTGGAGCGCTACCAGGAGAGCATCCACGGCCAAGGCCTGTTACAGGCCGGGCTCACCGTCACCGCCAATTGCGCCGATTGCCACACCGCCCACATGGAGCTGCCCGCCTCCGATCCGCGCTCCAGCGTGAACCGCGCCAACGTCGCCAAGACCTGCGCCAAGTGCCACCGCGGCATCTACGAAGCGTTCGTGATGAGCGTGCATTCGCCGACGGCCTTTCCCACCTCGAAGCCGCTGCCGGTGTGCAGCGACTGCCACACCGCCCACAGCATCGAGCGCACCGACCAGTCCGATTTCCGCCTCCACATCATGGACCAGTGCGGCCGCTGCCACAAGGCGCTCACGGAAGCGTATTTCGAAACCTACCACGGCAAGGTCTCCAAGCTCGGCTACCTCAAGACCGCCAAGTGCTACGACTGCCACGGCGCGCACGACATCCTGCCGGTCACCGATCCACGTTCCCGCCTGAGCCGCGCCAACATCGTCAAGACCTGCGCCAAGTGCCACGCCGGCGCGCACCGCCAGTTCGCCGGCTATCTCACCCACGCCACTCACCACGATCCCACCCGCTACCCCATCCTCTTCTACACCTTCTGGGGCATGACCACGCTGCTGGTCGGCACGCTGGTCGTCTCCGGCGCGCACACCGCACTCTGGCTGCCGCGCTCATTTCAATACCGCGCCGCGCTCAAGGCGCAGCACGCCGCCGAAGGCCAGGTCTACGTGCGCCGCTTCCGCACCTTCGAGCGCAACCTCCACCTGATCGTCATTACCAGCTTCCTGGGCCTCGCCTCCACCGGCATGACGCTGAAATTCTCCTACGCCCCGTGGGCCCGCGTCGTGGCCCGCCTCCTCGGCGGCTTCGAAGTGGCCGGCTGGATCCACCGCGTCTGCGCCGTCCTGACCTTCACTTACTTCGGCCTCCACCTCTGGGACCTCATCCGCCGCAAGCGCCAGAGCGGCGAGTCCTGGCGCCAAATCATCGCCGGCCCCGAGAGCATGGTCCTCAACCGCCGCGACTTGAAGGAATTCGTCGCTTCCATCAAATGGTTCATCGGCAAAGGACCGCGTCCCGATTACGGCCGCTGGACCTATTGGGAGAAATTCGATTACCTGGCGGTCTTCTGGGGCGTCGCGGTGATCGGCGGCACCGGCCTGATCCTCTGGTATCCGGCCTTCTTCACGCACTTCGTGCCGGGCTGGATCGTGAACGTGGCCACCACGATCCACAGCGACGAGGCCCTGCTCGCGGTGGGATTCATTTTCAGCGTGCACTTCTTCAACACGCACTTCCGCCCCGAGAAATTCCCCATCGACACGGTGATCTTCACCGGCGGCGTCCCGCTCGAAGAATTCAAGCGGGACCGCCCGCGCGAATACGCGGAAATGGTGGCCCGCGGCGAGCTCGAGAAGAACCTCATGCCCGCGCCCGTTCCTCTGGCCGCCAAGCTCTGGCGCCGCATCGGCTTCACCGCGCTCAGCATCGGCCTTGTGCTGATCGGGCTGATCATCTACGCCGAGATCTTCGCGTACCGGTAGGCTTTCAGACCGTCCGGACGTCTCCGGTTACGGCGCGCCAGCGGTGACCGTAACAGCCAACGCCGCATCGGTGACGAAGGGCGAAACGTGGGCGTGGATTGCGGTCGTACCGATGCCCCTATGGGCCAGGCGAGGCGCCCGCCAGCCGCCGTCGAGCGAGATCGCGTCCGTGTAGCCCATGTTCCCCTCGCTTGAGTTACTCGACGCGGGTGATCCTCGCCCCCGCCTGCGCGAGCTTCGCCTCGATTCTCTCATAGCCGCGGTCGATGTGGTAGACGCGGTCGATCACCGTTTCGCCCTTGGCCACGAGCGCCGCCAGGACCAGCGACGCGCTCGCCCGCAGGTCCGAGGCGATCACGCTCGCACCCGTCAGCGGCGTCGGCCCGGCTACGATGGCCTGCTTGCCATCCAGCCGGATGTTGGCGCCCATGCGCGCCAGTTCCTGCGCGTGCATGAAGCGGTTCTCGAAAATCGTTTCCACTACCAGGGCGATGCCTTCGGCCTGGGTCATCAGCGCCATGTATTGCGCCTGGAGGTCGGTGGCGAATCCCGGATATTCCTCGGTGGTCACGTCCACCGACCGCAGCCGCCCGGGCGCGGAGACCGCGCCGCGCACGCGCAGCGTCTCGCCGTCCGGCTGGTCCACCTCAGCACCCGCTTGCAAGAGCTTGGCGACCAGCGCGCCCACGTGCTCCGGATTGCACCGCTTGATGGTCAAATCGCCGCCGGTGATCGCCGCGGCGATCAGGAACGTCCCCGCCTCGATGCGGTCCGGAATGATGGCGTGCTCGGCGCCGTGCAGCGCTTCGACACCGTGAATCCGGATGGTCGAGGTTCCGGCGCCTTCGATTTTCGCCCCCATGGCGCGGAGCAACCCGGCCAGGTCGGCCACCTCCGGCTCGCGCGCGGCGTTGCGCAGAATGGTCTCGCCGCGGGCCAGCACGGCGGCCATCATGAGGTCCTCGGTTCCGGTCACGGTGATGCGGTCGAAATGCACGATGGCGCCGCGCAAGCCTTCGGGCGCTTCGGCCTCGATGTAGCCGTGCGCCTGGTTGATGCGGGCGCCAAGCTGCTCGAGCCCGAAGATGTGCAGGTTGATGGGCCGCGCGCCTATGGCGCAGCCGCCCGGCAGCGACACGCGCGCGCGCCCGCAGCGCGCCACCAGCGGGCCCAGCACCAGGCTGGAAGCACGCATGGTTTTGACCAGCTCGTAGGGCGCTTCCGGGCAGGCGATCTTGGGGGTCTGGAGGCGCACGGCTTCGCCCTCGGCGTCCACCTTCGACCCGATGTCCACGAGCAGCCGCTGCATAGTGCGGATGTCCCGCACGCGCGGAATGCGATTCAGCACCACCGGCTCTTCTGTGAGCAGCGCCGCCGCCAGCGCGGGCAGCGCGGAATTCTTCGATCCGCTGGTTTCGATTTCGCCGTCGAGCGGCGTGCCGCCGGTAATTACGAATTTATCCATGCTTCCAAACCCCTATTCACCACAGAGCCACAGAGTCCGCAGAGAAAGCACAGTGGTGAATTCATTTCTCCAAAGCCACGGAAATCCTTCCTCCCGCCGCCGCAAGCCTTCTCTCCGCTTCCTCTCTCCCGATCTCCGCTTTGCCCATCACGATGCCCACCGGCACGCGGTCACCCGCCGCGGCCAGCAACTCGCCCGCGCGCTCTATGGAAACGCCGGCCGCCTGCGCCACGATCCTGCGCGCGCGGTCGCGCAGCTTCACATTCGTCGGCTGCACGTTGACCATCAGGTTCCCGTACACATGTCCCAGCCGGATAAAGGCGCCGGTGGAGAGCATGTTCAGCACCATTTTCTGCGCGGTTCCGGCCTTCAGGCGCGTGGAGCCGGCGACGACCTCCGGCCCGGGCTGCGGCGAGATGGCGATTTCGACCGCGCGCGCGAGCTCCGAATCGGGCGTGCAACTGATGCCGGCGGTGACCGCGCCCATGCGCCGCGCCTCAGCCACCGCGCCGAGCACGTATGGCGTCCGCCCGCTGGCGGTGATCCCGACGAGCACATCGCGCGCGGTGAACCCGCGCGCCAGCAAATCGCGCGTGCCGGCGGCGGGATCGTCCTCGCTGGCTTCGGTGGAGCGGCTGAGTGCCGCCTCGCCGCCGGCCATGATTCCCTGGACCATTTCGGGCTGCACGCCGAAGGTTGGCGGGCATTCGGAGGCGTCCAGCACACCGAGCCGACCGCTGGTCCCCGCGCCGATATAGAACAACCGGCCGCCGCGCCGGAACGCTTCGACGATGGCGTCCACCGCGCGCGCGATGGCCGGGATTTCGCGCTCGACCGCCGCCGCCACCTTGCGGTCCTCGGCGTTGACGATGCGCAGAGCCTCTTCGGTGGAAACCGCGTCGATGGCGGCGGACGCCGGGTTCGTCTGTTCGGTCAGCAGGTCTTCGATCCGGGGCATGGCGCTCTCTACAAACACCAGCCTAGCAGGATCGCGCCGCCTTCACGGCTTGACGTGGATGAGTGGAGACGTACGGGCCGGCTCGGTTGTCGGTCGTCTTGCCCCACCGGCCCACCTTTGCCCTGGAAACTTTCCTTTCCAAGATCGGGGCCACAGTGTCCGGGAGGTTATATACCAGGCCGAGCCACGAATCCTTAATATCCAACTTCCGGCGCGGACCCCCACGCGAAGTAGCCGCGCGCGCGACGGGTCTGCTGGACCCTTTCATAACGGGCCTCATCGGCAAAGGAGAAATAGTACGATGGATACCAGAACCTGGGTCAGGGGGATGGTGATCCTCCTGGCCTTAACCATGACAATGTTTGGGCAGACCGGGACAAGTACGGTGGGGACCTGCGCTACCGCCGACGAATTTCAGGGGGCGTTCTTCCGCGAGTTGGCTCAATCAGGTAGAGATCTGGTTCGGCCTTCTAACACGCAAAGCTCTGCTTGGCGCGAGTTTTGCCAGTAAAGACCAACTCCGCTCGGCTATCGAGGCCTTCGTCGCCAAAACCAACCAATACCCAAGGCCATTCCACTGGCGCAAACGCGAAGTCAGAGGCAGTCAGCTTCGCAATACTATTATTAATTTATGCAATTAAGCACTAGTTATTAGCTATTAGCTAGTTAGCCGTCGGGCCGCATGCTACAATCGCGCTTCCGTGAAGGACCCGCTGGTGGGGCCCCTGGCTGCCATCGCCTCGGGGATCCTGGTCGCGCGCTTCGTACCATTTCAAGAACCGGAACTGCTGGCCGCCATCGGCGCGTTTCTGCTGCTGGGGACGGTGGCGCTGGCGCGCGATGCGCGCGTTCTGGCGGGGGCGTGCGGAGTTCTCGCCTTCTTCTTTGCGGGCGCTCTGCTGGCGCTGGCACACGCGCCCGGACCGCCGCCGGAGTTGGATGCGGGCGCACGCGAGGTGGTGATTCTGGGCGGATGCGTGGTCGAACCGCCGGCGATTTCGGACGAGCGCGAGCGCTTCCTTCTGGAACTGGAGCCGGGCGCGCGCGCGCAGGTCACCCTATATACAAAGAACGGTGCCGCACTGCCGGCGCTGCATTACGGGGAGAAGATCGAGATCGACGCGCGTGTGCGCAAGCCGCATAATTACGGCAATCCGGGGGCCTTCGATTACACGCGGTACCTGGCGCGGCAGGATATTTACTGGACCGCATCGGGCGCGGCGGATACGCTGCGCGTGCTGCCGGGGCGATGCGGCAACCGGTTCGCGAAGGCCGTGATGGATGTGCGGCAGGGCGCGCTCGACCGCATCGAGCGGCTGTATCCCGGGGACGGCTACGCGAGCGGGATGATGCAGGCGCTGCTGATCGGGCAGAACTATCAACTGCAAAGGGTCTGGACGGAGGACTACCGCTCGACGGGAACGTTTCACGTGCTGGTGGTTTCCGGAACGCACGTGGCGATCCTGGCGGCGTTTTTCCTTTTTCTGCTGCGGCTGTGCTTCATTCCGGAGCCGGCGGCGCTGTTTCTGACGGTGCTGGCGGCGTGGTTTTACGCGCTCATCACCGGGCTGCATGCGCCGTGCGTGCGTTCGGCGGCGGGCCTCGCGCTACTGCTGATCGCGCGTTATTTTTTTCGGGAGCGGCGCGCCATCAATCTGTTGGCGGCGGTGGCGCTGGCATTTCTGATTTTCGATCCGGGGGAGCTGTTCGATTCCAGTTTTCAGCTCACGTTTCTGGGTGTAGGATTTTTGTGCGCGTTCGCGGTGCCGTTGATCGGCGCGACATCGGGGCCGCTGGGGCGCGGGTTGGCGGACCTTTGGGATACGGGGCGGGACATGCACCTTCCGCCGTGGGTGGCGCAGTTCCGCCTGGAGATGCGGCTGCTGGTGAAGACGCTGCCTCTGCCTCGCCGGGCCGCGACGATCTCGGTGACGGCGACGGCGCGCGCAATTTTCTTCCTGTACGAGATCGCCGCGGTTTCGGCGATCATGCAACTGGGGCTGGCGCTGCCGATGGTGATTTACTTTCACCGCGTGGGGCTCTCGGGGCTTTCGGCGAACATCTTCGTGATGCCGATCATGGGGCTGGCGCTGCCGGTGGGGTTCCTGGCGGCGCTCACGGGCTGGGGATGGATGGCGGCCATCGGCGGCGGGCTGCTGCGGCTGTCGCAGATGATGGTGCGCTGGCACGCGAACCTGGAACCCAACTGGCGCATCCCCACGCCGCCGGTGTGGCTGGTGGTGGCGCTCTCGGCCGCGCTGATTGCCGCGGCGCTGGCGCGCGGGCGCTGGTGGCGCGCGGCAACCGGAGCGGTGGTGGCCGTGGGGTTGGCGCTGCTGCTGTGGCATCCGTTCCCGCCGGAGATTCATCGCGGGCAACTGGAGGTTTCCACCATCGATGTGGGGCAGGGGGACAGCATCCTGGTGGTATTTCCGGACGGCAAGCGCATGCTGGTGGACGGCGGCGGGATTCCGGCGTTCGGGCATGCCCCGCGCACGCAGCTCGATATTGGCGAAGACGTCGTGGCGCCGTACTTGTGGGAACGCGGATTCCGGTCGCTCGACGTAGTGGCGCTGACGCACGGACACGAAGACCATGTGGGCGGGCTCCCGGCGCTGGTGACGGATTTCCATCCGAAGGAACTGTGGACCGGCGCCATACCGGAGAGCCAGGGGTGGGAGCGACTGCGGGAGGCCGCGGCGCGGGCGGGCACGCGAATTAAGCCGCTCGAAGCGCCGGAACAGATGGCCTACAGCGGGGCGCGGATCGAGGTGCTGGCACCGTTCGCGGGTTACGTTCCCGGGGACGCGCCGCAGAATAACGATTCGCTCGTGCTGCGCGTGGCGTATGGGCGGAACGCGTTTCTGCTGACCGGCGACATCGAGCGGCCGATCGAATGGCGCATGCTGGATGCCGGCGAGGTCCGGCACACGGACATGCTGAAGGTGGCGCACCACGGCAGCAAGACCTCCACGACGGAGGAATTCCTGGGCGCGGTTGCGCCGGCGTTCGCGGTGATCTCCGCGGGGTTGGACAACAGCTACGGGCATCCGCACCGCGATGTGCTGGAACGGCTGGCGGAGCACCATGCTGCGGTGTTCCGCACGGACCGCGACGGGCTGGTGACGATCCTGTCGGATGGGCGGCGCCTGCGGGCGGACACCCACGCCGCAGAGGAGTTGGCCGCGGAACGATGAGAATTGCGCGTTACCTCAGTGCGATCGCGCGCGTCTCACGTTCTGAACAAGCAAACTGGTTCGCAGGGGGCTAAACTGTTTATTAGCTTATCCAACGGGATGAAACTTGCGGCCCTCTTTCTTCTGAGCCTTACGCCTCTTGGGCAGGCCGGCTCATCAGGCTACTTCGTACCCGCGCATCGAGTCTCCGGAATCGGCGTCGCGCGGGACGGACTTTCCGACGAACTGCTGCAAGTCCGCACGGATGAAATGATCCAGTCGCAGACGTTCACCATCATGCGCGAGCCGCTGGCGGTGCCGGGGGCGAGACGCATCAGCGACAGCTCCCATTTGCAAGCGTTGTTCCGGAGAGCGGCGGAGCGCAGCGGGCTGAGCGCTTCGCTGATCGAAGCCATCGCCTACCTGGAAAGCTGGGGCAACCCGCGGGCGGAGAGCCCCGCGGGGCCGAAGGGAATTATGCAGATCTCCTCGGCCACGGCGCACAGCATGGGCCTGCGGGTAATCGAGCGGACGCGGTACAGGGTGACACGGCACCGCGTGCAGCGCACCAGGCACGGAAGGAAGCAGTACGTCACCCTGGTTCACCGCGTGCCCTACGTGGTGACGCTGCGCGACGACCGGCTCTCGCCGGACCGCGCCATTCCCGCGGCGGCCAACTATCTCGCCGGAATGGCGCAGAAATTCGGCGGGCTGGATTGGGCCATCTTCGCCTATCACTGCGGACAGGGCTGCGTGGGGGAGATGATCGACCTGACGCGGCACGCGCAGGGGATCCCCAAGAACGAGCTCACCGTGCCGCGGATGTTCTTCTCGTGCAGTCCGGTGTGGAACCGCGATCTTTACCAGGCGATTCAGCAGCAGATGCAGCGCGACTGGTCGCCCACCTATTATTTCCGCATCGTGCGGGCGGAGCAGTTGCTGGCGCTGTACCGGCGCGACCCGCAGGCGTTTGAGGAATTATCGCGGCAATACCACAGCGATTTCGACAGCGTGCGGGCGCCGCACCGGCTGGCGGTGTGGGTGAAGCGCGCGGACCTGGTGTTCCGTAATTCCGCCGATCTGCGGAACGACGACAGTAAGCTGCTGGTGCGGGCGGCCAACCGGCCGGAATATCTGGGGTACCGGCTGAGCCTGAGGCCCGATTCGCCGGAAGACGTGGAGGACTTCGCGCTGGCGTCGCCCGCGGCGTTGGGGACACTCACTTATATCGCGTTCGAGACTCGCCGGCTGCTCGACAAGCTGCATCCCGGGGAGGAATTCCAGCCCCTGGACGTGACCTCGCTGGTGGAGCCGGAGGACGGTGTCCGGCAATCGAGCGACGGGCTGACGCTGATGCACTGCTCGGGGCAGGTGTTCGATATCGATTACTCGGCGCTGTCCCCCGGCGAACTGGAATGCCTGCGCTTCGTGCTGAACGATCTGGGCTGGGCGGGGTATCTGGGATTCGTGGAGGAGGGACGCGACCAGTTGCACATCGGCTGCTCGCCGAATTCGCGGCAATTCTTCACGCGCGTGTTCGAGGAATCGCTCGGCCCCCAGGGGCCGGAACAGATGCGCGCGAGCTGACCGGGTCCCCGGATCAGAACAGAATGAATGCGCCCTGGACCCGGCGGATCCCCGCAGCGCCCGCGCCCCGGTAAGATCCAGCGGCTCAGCCGCGGCCGACGACTTTGGCGCCGAGAGCGCCGCCGGCGATGCTGAGGCAGGTGATCACGACGAACAGGAAGGCCAGCGAGCAGACCAGCAGGAAGGCCAGTCCGGGGCCACTCGTGAACATAGTGATGGCCTGCTGCACCGCGGGATCCTGGGCAGGCCAACGTTTGAGCTGCTCCTGCATCATGGTGCCGAGATGGCCGGAGAAGACTTCGGGCAGGGTAAAAATGGCGGCCCACATGGGAAACATGAGGACGCCGGTGATCCAGCCCATGCGCGCTCCCGCGCCCACCTTCAGCAAGGAACCGGTCTTCCGGCGGTAGAAGTAGACGGCGAAGAACCCGGCGGCCAGCCAGTTCAGCAGAGGGATGAACCCCAGGACGGTGGCCACCACGCCCACCAGCAGCGCGATGCGTACGGCGATGGGGTTGCGGAAATTCAAGGCCTGCGGGGCCGGGGGGGTACTCACTTCCGCAGGGACAGGAGTGGGAGGAGGCAGCGGTACAAAGGACTCCCGTGGTGGGGGCGGCGCTTCTTCAGGTGCAACGTCGCGCTGCGGCTTGCCGCACTTATGGCAGAAAATGGCATCTGGCGGCAATTGCGCGCCACAGGAACAAAACTCCGGCATTAGCTACTTTTAGTGTCGCGCACGGGGAGGCCGCGGAGCAAGGGCAGTGCGGACGTGGGGTCCGCACCACCGGTTTCAGAGTTGCTACTGCTACTAGGAGGCAGGCACGCCAAGGCTCTTCAAAGTGGCCTGGTCGAGTTGCCCATTGACGGTGAGGTTGTTGCCTTTCTGGTACTTGCGAATGGCCGTCCGGGTGTTGGGACCCATGTTGCCGGTGAGAGCGCCGCTATAATAGCCCTGCTGCCTGAGCATCCGCTGCGCGGCCTTCACGGTCGGGGTGGAAACGGGTTTCTGTGCATGCGAGCTCACAGCAGTGCCGGTCGGGGAAGTGTACGGCATCATGGCGCGGCTGGCTTCGCCCGAAACCGGCAAACCGAGTTGCGTACGAGTCTGGCGGTCCAACCGGCCGTTGACAGCGAGGTTGTTGGCGCGTTGGAACCTACGGATGGCAGCGTGGGTCAGGGGACCGTCGAGGCCATCGACATGTCCTTTGTAATAGCCGTCATTCTTGAGTTGCGTTTGCGCGCTACGGACCGTGGACCTGCTGGCACTGGTGCCCCAGGCCAGGGCTTGAGGAATGGTAAGCCCCACCATCCCCGCTGCCACCGCAATCGTCAGCGCAACGTGTTTGCATTGGTTAAAAATACCGATCATAGTAGTATTCCCTCCCGGGGGGATTCAGCATCGTCAACTGCAATCCCTGTGCCGGGGCATGGCGCGGCACACGGCCGGGAACGTGCGGTTTTCGCCGGGCAGCGAGATGTTGCTAAACTGCCAATGGGTCCTTTACATGGCGAGGCGAATTCCCGGGGCGCTTTTCTTGCACAATCTGGTGGAGCGGCGCAGCCTGCTGTTTCAACTGGTGCGGCGCGACTTCGAGCAGCGCTTCGTGGGCTCGATCATGGGATGGATCTGGGGTTTGATCCATCCGCTGGTGCTGCTGGCGAGCTGGTGGTTCGTTTTTCAGGTCTGTCTGAAAATTACACTGCCGCCGGGCGAGGTCACACAGAATTATACGCTGTTCCTGTTTGCGGGAATGCTGCCGTGGCTGCTGTTCAGCGACACGGTGCAGCGCTCCGCATCGAGCATTCTGGACCAATCCAACCTGATCACCAAGACGATGTTTCCGGCCGAAATCATTCCGGTTTCGGTTTTTCTTTCCTCGCTGGTGAGCCACGTGCTGGCGCTGGTGCTGATGTTGGCGGCGGCGGCCGTGTGGATGAGACACGTGAGCGTTTTTCTGCTGCTGCTGCCGTTCTACATGGTTGCCATCGGCCTGCTTTCCGTAGGGATCGGGTGGATCGCCGCGGGGCTGCACGTTTTTTTGCGCGACACGGCGCAGGTGCTCATGGTCATCCTGACGTTCTGGTTCTGGGTGACGCCCATTATGATCACGGACCAGCAGTTTCCGCGCTGGGCGCACGTGCTGCTGGTGATCAACCCGCTGTATTATGTGGTGCGCGCCTACCGCGGCGTGCTGCTCAGTTCGGCCATGCCGGACCCGCGGGACGTGGGGATCATGTTCGCCTACGGCGCGGCGGCGTTTGTGGTGGGCGGTCTGTTCTTCCGGCACATGAAGCGCGGCTTCGCGGACGTGCTGTAGCACAGGGGTGCGGCTGCTTCGCAGCTAGCCTTTGGCGGCTTTTGCCGGCCGCTTCCTGATCTGGTCCCACGGGGCCACGTTGCTGCGCGCGGCCCAGGCGTCGTAGGCGCGGCGCATGGCCGCGAGGCGCTCGGGTTGCGCGGCGGATTGATCGTGCATTTCGGTGCGATCGTCGGCCAGGTTGTACAGTTCCCAGCGATCCGGGAAGCGCGAAACCAGCTTCCAATCGGCGCTCCACGCGGCACGATTGCCCGAGTGCTCCCAGAAAAGATAGTCGTGCAACTCCCGCGGCTTGTGCTCGAAGGTCGGCAACAGGCTCTTGCCTTCGAGCGGGTGGATCTTGTGGCCTTGATACGTGTCCGGGTACGAGACGCCCGCGATGTCCAGCACCGTGGCCATCAGGTCGATGATGTGGGCGCGGCCGTGATGCAGCGTGCCGGCCTGCTTGATCACCGATGGCCAGTAGGCGATGAACGGCGTAGCGATACCGCCTTCGTGCACCCAGTGTTTATAGAGCCGGAAAGGCGTGTTGCTGGCATTGGCCCAGCGGCGGCCATAGCTGGTGAAGGAATCCGCAGGACCGGGCGGGACGGGCTGTTCGCCCCTGATCTTCTCCTCCGCGCAACCGCCGTTATCGGAGAGAAACATAATGAGCGTATCCTCTTCCTGCCCGAGTTCCTTCACCTTGCGCAGGACGCGGCCGATGTTCTGATCGAGCCGGTCGATCTGCGCGGCGTAGACGGCCATGCGGAGGTCGTCGCCTTCCTTGTCTTTGACCGTATCCCATGCGGGCACCAACTCGTCGCGCGGCGTGATGCCCCACTTCGCCTGGACGATGCCGTGCTCGATCTGACGCTGGTGGCGCTCCTCGCGGAGGCGGTCCCAGCCTTTCAGGTACTTGCCGCGATATTTGGCAATGTCCCGCGGCCAGGCGTGCAGCGGCCAGTGGGGAGCGGTAAAAGCGAGGTAGAGAAAGTACGGATCGGGCTTGCGGCCGTACTCGTCGATGAGTTCGAGGGCGTGATCGGCAAAGGCGTCGGTCATGTAGAAACCCGGCGCGGTGGGCTTCCACGGCTGATTTTCGAGCGCCATCTGCCGCTGCGGGCGGAAGTAATTGTCGGCACCGGAAATGAGTCCGAAATAGTGCTCGAAGCCGCGGTCGAGGGGCCAGTGCGGCCGCTCCTCGCCGACGTGCCATTTGCCGACCATCAGGCGATGATACGCGCTGGGTTTCAACCCTTCGCCGATGGTGACGCACCGGTCGTTGAGAAAACCGCGGTAGCCTGGCAACCCCCAATCCTGAATCATGCTTCCGATGCCAGCCTGATGGCTGTAGAGGCCGGTCAGCAGCGATGCGCGGGACGGGCAGCAGCGCGAGGTATTGCAAAACTGGGTGAAGCGGATGCCTCCCGCGGCGAGGCGGTTGAGGTTAGGGGTCTGGATTTCCGAGCCGTAGCCGCCGATATCGGAGAACCCCATATCGTCGGCCATGATCAGAATGATGTTTGGCCGGCGGCTGCGGACCCGCGTTTTGCGCGGAGTTTGAGCGGCCAGGGTTGCGGCGAACGGCGCAACGGCGGCGGATTTCAGAAACTGGCGTCTATTGATGGAGCGGTTCATGCGGTAATCTCGATATTGCGGAATTTGACAACGTGATCGTGAGGCTCCTGGCCGTGCATTTGAAAACCGATGGCGCCGCGCGGAGACTTGAGATCATCGTAGCTGTTGACCTGCTCGCCATCGATCCAGACGTCCACTCTCGGGCCGGTGCAGGCAATGCGGTAGCGCACCCAGCGCTCCTCGCCGCCGCGAATGGCGGTGGGCTGTTTCCGGTTATAGATGGCGCCGGTCATGTTCTTGGGATCGTTGTAGTCGATCTGCACTTCGACGCCATCGCCCGGCGAGTGAGCGGGGCGGGCGTCACCGATCGTGCCAAAATGGCGCCACGGCTGGCGGACGTACACGCCGCTGTTGCCGCGCCTGGAAATCCAGAACTCCAGGCGCAAATCGAAATCGCCGTACTCACCGGCGGTGAAAAGATACCCGGGACCCGGCTTGGCGCGATCGAAGCGGGCCACGATGCAGCCATCCTCGATGGTCCAGACGCCGTTCCCGGCCCTGCGCCAACCCTTGAAATCCCGCCCGTCGAACAGGCGCTCCATCGCGGATCGGGCGGCCGCGCCTGTGGCGGCAGTCGCCAGCGCGATTTGCCAGAATGTGCGTCGCGTCATGAGTTTCCCAATAACAGCAGCTTCAAACCTAATTATTGTATTTCCCCGGTGTCTTTGCCGGAGGTATGACTGGTCAAGCAGATGAGGATCAGCCCTTCGGAATCGCGAAGGTGTCGCCGGTTTGGCGTGCCCATCCGGCCAGCAGGACGCGGTGCCGGGCGAGGACATTCTTGTACCGGGGCTCGCCCGCGAGGTTGGTCATCTCGCTGGAATCCTCCTGCATATCGACGAGCGATTCGCGGCGCACGCCCTCGCTATAGACGCAGTACTTATACTGCTGGCTCCGCACCATACGGCCATCCGGCGTGGGGAGCCGGCCATCGATCTCCGCGCCCTGGACCATCCGGTTGCAGGCCACCACGAACTCGCGCGGGTCGCGGTCGCCTTTGCCGTTGGCCGTATCCTTCATGGAAAGCCCTGCAAGACCCTGCGGGACCGGAATTCCCGCGTAGGAGCACAGCGTCGGAATCAGGTCCACACCCGTATGCACCAGGCGC
>JAJYLS010000419.1 GCA_021787555.1 Acidobacteriota bacterium
AAGCCAATACGATAACGATCGGATTCGTCGGACCCGCTTCGGGCTGGCGAGAAGGTCTTCTGCGTCGGGCCGGGCACCAGCAGCACCGGAGCGCCCCGCTGGGCCGCACCTCTGCGGGGCGTTGCTCCGTTATACTTAGCTGGACTTAGCTGTTGCGTTTCTCCCAGCGCTGGTGCATGCGCTCGCGGAATTGCTTGTGGAGCTGTTCGGCCTTGGCGCGCTGCGCCGGGGTCAGGATGTTATAGACCTTCGCCATGGCTTCGGTGCGGGCGTCGATCACCTTGCCGATCAGATGGCCCTCTTCACTCGATAGCTGGTTGATTTTGGCGGTGTTGCCGGTTTTCACCGCTTGCGCAAGAAGACGGCGGTTTTCGCGCAGAGCCAGACGGTCGGTCTTGGTGCTCTCGCGGGCCTGGCGGAAGAAGGTCTTGGCCTGTTGCTGCTGGGCGGGAGTCATGTTTAGCTCCTTGATCCAGCGGTGGCGCATGGCCTGCCGGCGCGCCATGGGGCAATGCATGCCCGGCTTGGCGGCGCCCGGCTGGGCCGAAGCGGCGGGAGCCTGGGCGAAAGCCATGCCGGCTCCCAGCGCGGCGATCATTGCGAATCTCAAAAAGTTGGGTTTCATGGAATTGCTACCTCAATTACGACTCTAGGGGCCCCCGGTAAAGCTGGTTTGTAGGACCGGTAAAGCCTTGTAAATGTATACACTGCAATTGATTTACCAAGCCTTACGTCAGGGATGTGCCGGGCATGGTAAGTTTTAGGCGTGAAGATCCTTCTGGTGGATGACGATGCCGAGTTGTGCAGCCTGCTGAGCGAGTTCCTACGCCGTGAGGGGTTCACCGTGGCATGCGAGCACGAAGGCACGCGCGGGCTGGAGGAGGCGCTCGACCCGGGAGTGGATCTGGTGGTGCTGGACGTGATGCTTCCGGGCATCGACGGTTTCGAGATCTTGCGGCGGCTGCGGCAGAAGAGCAAGGTGCCAGTGGTCATGCTCACCGCGCGCGGCGAGGACGTGGACCGCATTGTGGGGCTGGAGTTGGGGGCCGACGATTACCTGCCCAAGCCGTTCAATCCGCGGGAGTTGGCGGCGCGCATCCGGGCCATCCTGCGGCGCTATTACGAACCGCGGCCCGCCGGCCCGGAGGGCGCCCCGGCGGCACGGCTGGAGGTGAACAACGTCACGCTCGACCCCGGCACGCGCGAGGTGTTTTCGGACGGCAGGCGCGTGGAGCTCACCACGTTCGAGTTCGACATCCTGGAGATGCTCATGCGCTCGGCCGGGCGGGTGCTTTCGCGCGACGCGCTGATGGAGAATTTTTACAACCGCAAAGCCACGCCGTTCGACCGCTCGATCGACATGCATATCAGCCACCTGCGGAAGAAGCTGGAGCACGGCAACACGCTGATTAAGACCATCCGCGGGGTGGGCTACCAGTTCTGCCGGACGCCGCAGGAAGGCGAGCAAGGCGCGGCCGAGGAATGAATTCCCTGTTTGCCAAAATCCTGCTGTGGTTCTGGTGCACGCTGGCCATTACCGCGGTGGGGGTGGCGTTCATTTCGGCGCTGAACGTGAGCCGCAACACGCGGAACAAGGAATCGCCGGCGGCGCGGCTGGTGACGTTCCAACTTGCGGAAGGGCGCGCGGCGTACGAGACGGGCGGGCGGCCAGCGCTCGAGGAGTTCATGGAGAACCTCAAGCGGATTTACGGCGCCAAGGGAATCCTGACGGACGAAACCGGCCGCGACCTGCTGACCGGGAAGAACCGCTCGGACCTGGTGCGGCGGGCGCGGCACGAGACGCCGTACCCGGTGATCCCGGTCGGGGAAACCATGGTGGCGCGCGCTGCGGACGACGGGCGCTACTGGTTCTTCCTGATTCTGCCGCGAGCGCGCGTGACGTCGTGGTTCCTCTCGCCGGACCACCTGTTCGTGATTCTGGCGGAGGTGCTGCTGTGCTACTGGCTGGCCTACCACCTCACGCGGCCGGTGCGCGATTTGCAGAAAGCCGTGGAGCGCTTCGGGCGGGGCGATCTTGCGGCGCGCGTGAACTCGAACCGGCGCGACGAGCTGGGGCAGCTCGCGCGCACCTTCGACCGCATGGCGGGGCGCATCCAGACGCTGCTGGCGGCGGAGCGCCGGCTGCTGCTGGACATTTCGCACGAGCTGCGGTCGCCGCTGGCGCGGCTGGGAGTGGCGGTGGAGCTGGCGCGCTCGGGCGCGGAGCCGGACAAGCAGCTCACCCGCATTCAAAAGGAATCCGACCGCTTGAACGCGCTGGTGGGGCAGTTGCTGCAAGTGACGCGGGCGGAGGGCGATCCCAATTCCCTGCGGCGCGACCCGGTGCGGCTGGACGAGCTGGTGGAGCAGCTCGTGGACGATGCCCGGATCGAGGCGGGGTCGCGCGGCTGCGAGCTGAAGTACGGCAAGCGCGAGCCGGTGACGGTGACGGGCGATCCGGAGCTGCTGCGCAGGGCGGTGGAGAACGTGATCCGCAACGCCATCCGCTACTCGCCGGCGCAAGCGGCGGTGGAGGTGGCGCTGGCGCGCAGCGACGGTAAGGCGGTGGTGGAGGTGCGCGATTACGGGCCGGGGGTGCCGGAGGAGGCGCTGCCGCGGCTGTTCGACGCCTTCTATCGCGTGCAGAGCGACCGCGACCGGGCGAGCGGCGGCATCGGGCTGGGGCTTTCCATCGCGCGGCGGGCGATCGAGCTGCACAAAGGCGCGATCCACGCGCGCAATGCCAAGCCGGGGCTGGAGGTGGAAATGGAGCTGCCGTTGGCGCCGGCGTGAGGAAACGCCGCGCCACCTCGGCGCGAGTTACCGGGGCGTCACGGAATCGGCGCCCTCTCCGGCGAGAAACTCCTCCAGAACCGCCTGGAGTTCGGGTATCCGGGAGGAAGCCACGTTCCAGACCTCGTCGAGATCCACGCCAATGTAGTCGTGGATCAATACGTCGCGCATCCCGCAGATGGCCTTCCAATCGAGTGACGGCAGGCGTGCGCGCATGGCGGCCGAAACCCGCTTGGCCGCCTCCCAGATCACTTCCACGTTCCGGATGACCGCATCCTGTAGCTCCTCCGAGCCCGCGAACGCTTCCTTCCCGGGTCGGATAAAGCGGCTGATGCGCCGACAGCGTTCCAGCATGTGGTGCAGGTACAACCGGTCGTCCTTCACAGCGGCGTGGCCTCGCTCAGGATCCGGTCACGGACGTACCAGTGGAGCGACTTCTCGGTGCCGACGTGGACCTTGGTCCCGAGTAACTCCTGAAGATCCTGCACCAGCCCCGCATGGTCCAGCAGGCTTCGGCCGGGTTCCCAGTCCACCAGCAGATCGAGGTCGCTCCCCTCGTTGGCTTCACCGCGGGCCACCGAGCCGAACACGCGCAAGTTCCGCGCGCCCCTCCGGCGCGCCAGATCAAGGATCTCTTCCCGCAGATCCTTCCGCAGAATGTCCAGGGTGACCATGCTCTTATTGTGCGACAATTCCGGGGCGGCGCTGGAGAATTCCCAACCTGCCGGCAGGCCGGCGGGCTACATCCCGTGTCCGCCGCCAATGTAGATCTTCTGGCCGGTTACCCAGTGGGCCTGCTCCGGTGCCAGGAATACGACGACATCGGCCACGTCTTCGGGAGTCCCGGTCCTCCCCAGGGGAATCGTCGGCAAAATCTCGCGCTCCAGCTCTGCTGTGATCCATCCGGTTTGCACGGGTCCCAACGAGACAGCGTTGACGGTAATTCCGAATTTTGCGAGCTCCATGGCCGCGCTCCTGGTGTAGCTTTCCAACGCGTACTTGCTGGCACCATAAGAGATCTCGGATGGGAAACGTTCCGCGCCGGCTGTGCTGATGTTGATCACCCGGCCCCAGTGGGCTTGCCGCTCGATGTGGCGCCGCGCAAATTCGGCGATCATCAGCGCGGGCGCACGAGCATTTACGG
>JAJYLS010000420.1 GCA_021787555.1 Acidobacteriota bacterium
GCAACGGCGGCGAAATCTCAGGCCCTGCGCGCGCGGCGCTCGAATGGCTGGAGCAAGCAGCCGAGGTACCCGTAATCATCGCGCCGCGCCGCAGCGAGAGCATCGGCTACCGCTTGTCGGTGCCGAATAACGCCATGGACATCGTTGCCGCGGCGTGGGCCAGAGGCAACGATTCCAATACCGGCGATGCGAATCCCGCTACGCACCGCACCATGAAGGCGGTGTGCCCGGTGCTGCTCGAAGAGGAGCCCGCCCTGCGCTACCTCTGGCCGCTGCCGGAACCGGCGGGTGACGAGATCCCCTCGCACCTCCGCTCCCTCTCAGAACTGGCCGGCAGCATGGCAGCCTTGGGTTGGGGGTTGGATCTCGCCATCGGCCACGGCGAGGTGCTCGCCAGCGGCGCCGTCGAGCGCCTCCCTGGCGAGCGATGGCTCCCGGCCGCAGCGCCTGCGGAAGACGGATTACGTGTGCCCGTGCCGGGCACGCTGGAAGATTTAATCCGGCATCATGACGGCTTCCTGCGGCGCGTTGCGAGCGGCGGCTTTGTTCCGCCGCCGCCCCTGGCTGTCTATCGAAAAGTCGAATATAGAACCGCGCTCGATCCGCGGCCTTCGAATCTTGCCGTCTTCAACCTACTGAGGCCCGGCAGCAACCAGCGCAAGATGTTCGACACCGCGCGCTGGGGGCTCACCGTGGCTGGAATGATGCGTGGTGCCGTAAAGACCGCCGCCGAGTGCAGTGAATGGAGCCCTGCCCGAATCGCATCGTTTGTGCTGGGGCACGGCGAGGCCGAGGGCAGCGCCCACGTGGCCGTGGGACCGCGGCGGTTTGCCTACATTCCTTTGCCCACCCTGGGAGCCAGGAACGGCGGGCGCCCTTTCGCGGCGGGCATCCGGCGCATCATGCTGACGGCGTTTGCCGGCGATTGCCACGACGAAATTGCCTGGGCGCGCCGCATGGTCGCGGGCAACGAGCTCAGGAACGGGAAAACCAACCAGCCGGAAGCGGTGCTGGAGGAAATCGCGGCCGCCGATGGCGTGGTGTCGCGCTATACCCAATCCGCCGGCGAATGGGCCACCGTCACACCGCTGGTCCTTCCCGGCTACGATGATCCGAAGCATTATCGGCGCAGGATCGAAGCCGGTCTCGCAGCCGCGGAGGAGCGGGACCTGTTGCTCCGCCTCGACGCACGCATCGATGCCCTGATCCGAAAAGCCATCGTCCAGGCGGGCTTTTCGAAAGTCCTGGCGGACAATGCCGAAATCGATTGGCGCAAAGCCGGCTTCTGGCCCGGCGTGGATCTGGCGGACCGCTACGGGGTTCCGGATCATTTGAAGCGCTTCCCCCGGTATCACGTGCGCCTGCGGTGGCGGGACATGCAGAGCAACCCGGTGAAGCTTCGCGGGCCCATCTGCCTCGGCGGCGGGCGCTACTACGGCCTCGGGCTGTTCGCGGCGGTGTAGGCCATGCGCACCTCCTACCTGGTTTGTTACGACGTCTGCGACGAAAAGCGCCTTCGCAAAGTCTTTCAGACGATGCGCGGCTACGGCGACCATTTGCAGTATTCCGTTTTCGAGTGCCAGTTCACCCCCATGGATCTGGCCCGCTGCCGGGCCGAGCTGGCGCAGATCATCAACCATAAAGAGGACCAGGTGCTCTTCGTCAACCTCGGTCCGGCGGAAGGGCGCGGCGACCGCGTCATCACCGCCCTCGGCAAACCCTACGCGGCGCTCGACGCGCCGTGCATCATCGTGTGAGGCTTATTATGGGTGCACAGCCGGTTCCAGTCGAAGATGCGCGGAATCTGCCGGATTACCTGCCGGCCCGCATGATCAACGAATTCGCATACTGCCCGCGGCTGTTCTTCTACGAGTGGGTCGAGGGCCTGTTCGCCGAAAGCGTGGACACCGTCGAAGGCGGCTTCCAACACCGCCGCGTGGACGAAAAACCCACCGCGCTGCCGGAAGCGGCGGAGCTTCCGCAAACTATCCACGCCCGCTCCGTGATGCTCTCCAGCGAGCGCCTGCGCGTCATCGCCACCATGGACCTGGTGGAAGCCGACGGGGGCGCCGTCACACCGGTGGACTATAAACACGGGCAGCCGCGGGAAGGTGCCAACGGTCTCGAGCTCTGGCCTTCGGACCGCGCCCAACTGGCCGTCCAGGGCCTCGTTCTCCGGGAAAACGGGTACCGGTGCGAGGAAGGCATCGTCTACTACCGCAAGACCGGGCAGCGCGTCCGGGTGGCGTTTGACGAAGCGTTGGTCCGCAGCACGGAAGAGACCATTCGCCAGGCGTGGGCCACGGCGGGGGCGCCCTCTGTGCCCGGCGAAATTCCGCCGCCCCTGGTGGATTCGCCCAAGTGCCCCGGCTGCTCCCTGGTGGGCATCTGCCTTCCAGACGAGACCCTGCGGGCCGCCGCCGATGAAGGCGCCGCCGAGCAGTTGAGCCTGTTCGACGCCCCGCGGCGCAAACCGGCCAAACGCGAGGTGCGGCCGCTGGTAACCCCCCGCAGCGAGTTGCGGCCCCT
Source organism: Acidobacteriota bacterium (assembly GCA_021787555.1). Taxonomy (GTDB): domain Bacteria; phylum Acidobacteriota; class Terriglobia; order Bryobacterales; family Bryobacteraceae; genus JAJYLS01. The sequence continues at coordinate 2,530 of JAJYLS010000420.1, forward strand.
CTATCTCAATTCTCAGGGCGTGCGCGTGGGAAAATCCGGCGGCGTCTTGCAGGTGCGCGAGAAAGACGCGCTGGTGCAGGAGGTCCGGATCGGCGAAATCTGCCAGGTGAGCCTCATGGGCAACGTGCAGATTTCCACACAGGCGGTGCAGGCGTTGTGCGAAGCCGAGGTGCCCATCTGCTATTTCTCGATGGGCGGCTGGTTTTACGGAATCACCATCGGATTGAACCAGAAGAACGTCTTTCTGCGCCGCAGCCAGTTCCGCCTGGCGGAGCAGGAATATTTCGCGCGTGCGCTGGCGCGCCGGCTGGTCGCCGGCAAGATTCGGAACCAGCGGACCATGTTGCAGCGCAACCACATCGAGCCCCGGCGCAATACGCTCGCCGGCTTGAAAGAGATGGCGGAGCGGGCGGAGGAGGCCAGGTCGCTCGAAGAACTCCTCGGAATCGAAGGCAACGCGGCTCGCCTGTACTTCGGCGATTTTGCGGGGATGATCAAAACGGATGGACAGACCGGCCGCGAGCAAGGCGGGGCGGCGCAAAGCGGCGCCGGGCAATTGCCGTTCGACTTCGAGGGGCGCAACCGCCGCCCCCCGCGCGACCCCGTGAACGCGCTGCTCTCGCTAGGTTACAGTCTGCTCGCCAAGGACCTGACCGTGGCGTGCTACGCTGTCGGATTCGATCCTTACATCGGCTATTACCATCAACCGCGCTTCGGAAGGCCGGCGCTGGCGTTGGACCTGATGGAACCCTTCCGGCCGCTGATTGCCGATTCGGCGGCGCTGACGGCGATCAACACGGGAATGGTGACCGCCCGCGATTTCGTGCGGGTAGGTGGCTCGGTGGCTCTGACGACGTCGGGACGGAAGGGATTTTTCCGCGCCTACGAGCTTCGCATGGACACGCTGGTGACGCATCCGATGTTCGACTATCGGGTAAGTTATCGCCGGCTGCTGGAGATCCAGGCCCGGCTGCTGGCGCGCGTGCTGGAGGGAGAGATTGGCGAATATCCTGTCTTCACGACGCGCTGATGATGCCGCGAGCGTCACCCCGCCGCCGCGGAAGCGGAAACCGCTCGCGGCCCGCCAGCCGACAGAAACGAATGGACTTCGCGCCCCCCGGACGGACGGCCGACAACGAGGGACAACCGGTGATGGCCCGCCCCTCGCAACTCGAAACGGGATCTTTGAAAATTGAATAGGTTACAAGGGAGGCAATTTCCGCGAGCACGTGCTCGCGGCCCCATGTATCCGCCCAAAAATTTCCCTGAGATCTTTTCCCCCTCCGCCGCACTAACTCGGTGTGAGGGGACCGATGATGTTTGTGTGCACGCCCGCCAGCCAATCGACCCAAGCCTTCCGCTCCTGCCCACTTCGTCTACAAGGAAGCGCACAACCGCCCGTACAC
>JAJYLS010000088.1:0-9451 GCA_021787555.1 Acidobacteriota bacterium
AGCGGGTGTTGAGCAGATCGGTGTAAGGGACGTCCGCGGGCGCCCAGGCGCCCAGACGATCGGCGAACATGTAGAAGCCGGTTTGATAGGCGACGAAGATGCCGGTAAGCGCCATGCCGAGGACCGCGCCCAAGAGGAAGCGGCGCGTGCGCAGGCCGGCGGGGCGGAAGAGATTGCCGAGCGAGATCTGGCGGGGGCAGGCTTCGCGATAGAGCGGTTCGGCGCCGGCAGTGAGGACGAAGAGCAAGCCGCCGGCGGCGAGGGCGCCGGCCAGCGTCACAAAAAGCTGCTGGGCGAGAAAGCTGGAATAGGAATCAGTGGTGCGGTAATCGAATTCGCGGAGGGGAAATTCGTTGGCCGCGGCGCAGAAGGCCAGCACCACTCCGGCCACGCCGATGAGGGCGGCACGGCGCCAGCGCACGTCGCCGCGGCGGACGCGCAGCACGATGACGATGAGCAGGCCGGCCATGAGGATCACCAGGACGGCCGTATCGACGGTTTGGGCGACATCATTCTTGGAGCGCAGGCGTTCATAGTCGCGCTGCCACTGCTCGGGGACCTTTAAATACTCGCGGTAGCCGCCGACCTCATTGCCGAGCATGGCCACTTCGACGCGGCTGGTGGCGTCCTGGAGGTTGAAGTCGCGCTCTTTCCAGGTGAAGATGCGGTCGACGCGATGGGGGCGGACGTTTTCGACCACCTCGACGAAATCGAGCGCGGCGGGGTCGCGATGCATGGTGGTGCGGAGGAAATTTTCGGCCGCGGCGCGGGCTTCGGCGGCGGCGATGGCCGGACGCGCGGCATCTTCGGCGATTTCGTGCGCGAAGCCGGCCACCTCACCCGAGGGCGTGATTTCGGCGCGGAATTCCTCCTTTTGCTGCGGCCGGAACCAGCGGTAGGACCAGCGCCAGAGCTTAAGGCGCGTGCTCATGAGTTGGTCGGCGCGCTGGAGGCCGGCCTGGCGCTCGAGGAAGGTCTTGGCGGTGTCGTCGAAGCTGAAGCGCGAGGCTCCGCGGTAGCCATCGACGCGGTAGTTCCGGCCGGCGAGGAAGCGCAGGGCCAACGTGCGAGCGCCGTCGCGGTTCACGCGGAAATCGATGGAGGCTTCGGGGAAAGCGCGGTAGAAGTAATGCGCGGAAAACCACACGGTGGCGGCCAGCAAAGCGAGGCAGACCGCCAGGAAGCGATAGTCGGAAGCGCGCAGCCGGTCTTTCATTCGGCGCCCTCACTTTCCTTGGCTGCCCAGTGCAGCCCAATGCCGCCGAGGATGTAGCTGCGGGCTTCGACGCGGCAATAGCCGGCGCGGAGGAGCAGCGCGGAGAAGCCGTCGATGGAGACGAAGGTGCGCAGCGAATCGGGGATATAAGTATAGATGCGCGGACGGCCGTGCAGCACGAGGCCCCAGAAGACGCCCTGCGCGTAGAGGTAGGCGAGGTAGAGGCGGCGGAGCAGGCGGTTCCGGGGAAGGAAGAAATCCAGGCTGACGAGCAGGCCGCCGGGACGGGTGACGCGCTCGATTTCGCGGAGGGAGAGCGCGAGATTGCGGAAATTGCGCAGGCCGTAGCCGACAAAGACGCAGTCGAAACTGGCGGCGGCGAAGGGGAGGGCACAGGCGTCGGCGCAGACCGGGTGGGGGGCGCCGCGGGCGCGGGCAAAGGCGAGCATGCGCTCGGTGATATCGGCGGCGACGGTGCGGGCCCCGGGGTACTGGCGGCGAATGAGGGCGGAGAAATCTCCGGTGCCGGAAGCGAGGTCGAGGACGACGGGATTGCGGGGCAGGCGGGCGCGCTCTACGCCGGTGCGTTTCCAGCGGCGGTCCATGCCGTAGGAGAAGGCGCGGGTGATGAAGTCGTAGCGCGGCGCGACGGCATGAAACATGTCGCGCATGAGGCGCGGATTGCGCTTTTCAGCGGGAACTTGCACCGGCACACGAATTGTAACAAACGGGGGCACGGAGGACAGGGAGACGCTTCGGGGGAAAATACTCGCATGAAACTTGTGCGAGCGTAAACGACTGAAGTTACATGGGTTATCGAAACAAGCCCGCGCTGGGTGACGCATCTTGGGGCCAATTTCGAGAAGATGCGTCACCCGGGCGGCGAAGCGTTCGGACGAAACGGGCACCATGATCCCCTCCAGGAAGATAGTGCGAGGGAGGGGAGAAATGTTGCAGGAGAATTTTGGCATGCGCGGAAACCGGGGGTCGGCTCAGAGGGCGCTGCGGGCAAGATGCGTGCGACATGCAGCACAGGTGCCTTGTATTCAATTCACCGATGTGGTGAAATGCGGTGAGGCCTCAAGGTCTTGGCAAAAAATGAAAACAAAGTTGGTTGTGATTTCTCTCGCCGAATTGCGTGAGGAGAAGCGCGCAGCCATCCTCGATCTGGTACGCCGCCACGGCGCCCGCAATCTCCGTGTCTACGGCTCCGTTGCACGCGGCGAAGCGACCCGCGACAGCGATCTCGATCTCCTGGTATCGAGGACCTGCTCGGCGTGACGGCCGACCTTGGCTCCGAGCGCGGTCTCCATTGGTATATCCGCGATGAGGTCCTGCGGGAAGCCGTGCCGCTATGAAGAGCTAGCTTCTCTGAGTGGCACAGTTATTTCCTGACAAGCCCCCACCTAATCCCCTTCGGCCGGCTCGGGCTTGGCTCCGATCTGCCAGCCCCAGTCCGCCAGCAGGGCCTTGATCCGGTGCCGGTAGGTCTTGGCGGTCGAGATGGCCAGCATCAGCAGGATCAGGAGCACGGCGGCCACCACCGTCGGCGCCACCGTCAGGTTGCTCTTCAGGAAACTCAGCCAGCGCCCGTACACCAGCTCGATGTGCACCCAGTAGACCAGCAGGGACGTCGTCCCGAACTGCCGGACCCAGCTCCATCCCGCGCCCGCCCCGTACCGCGTCCACAGGAACGCGAGCGCCAGCATCAGGAAAGTCACGCCCTGCTTGGTCAGCACCTGCGCCGGACTGTTCAGCCAGAATTCCGACTTACTGTAGAGCGAATACGGCATGGAGCCGAAATAGTGGCTCGCCAGAACCAGCGCGCCGCCGACGATCGCCACCCACTGCATGGCCCGCTCGGTGGCGTCCGGCGGAACCGACCGGATCATGCTCCCCGCGCTCATGCCGAACACCAGGTACGCCGCCCAGGGGAAAAAGCTGAAAAACCGGTAGTCCGGCACGATGTAATGCCGCATCATCCACGGCATCCACGACCAATCCATCTGCGAGACCAGGGGCGAGGCGAACGCGATTCCCAGCGCCGCGATGGCGCACAGCCGCACCCGCTCCCGCGTGCGGAACAGCGCCATCACCGACATGAGCGCGATTCCGAAGCCCATGCAGTTCAGGATGTCCACGCGGAACAGGTCCGTCCACGGCGCCGGAAATCCGGTGATGAACATTTGCAGCCGGAAGGCAAACGCCAGGGTGAACAGGTACCCCGACCGCCGGAACGCCGCCCAGACCCGCTCGCGGGGCCCAAGCCCCTTCTTCTCGGTGCTGTCCATCAGGAACGCGAGCGTCACGCCGGTGAGAAAGAGGAATATCGCCGGCGGCATCCCGCCCACGAATTGCGACAGGGTGTACGCCCCGCCGGGCCGCAGATCGTTGCGCAGGAACGAATCGAATACATGCCCCTGCAACATGACGATCGCGCCCAGCCCACGCAGCCAGTCGAGATACTGTAGCCTGTAAACGCTGGTCTTGGTTTTCATTACTTCTGTGGGTGCTCTATCTTCGCGCCTTTGGGAATATGCAGTGTCAGCACCGAATCGGGCAGGTTCGGCGCGAGTTTCACGTTGGTGTAAGTGGTCATGATGTAATCGCCCCCGGGCTGATAGAACTTCTGCTGCACGACCAGGCCGGACTCATCCGAAATCCACAGCTCGAATTTCGGAAACTGGGCCCGCGCCTCGGCGTTTTTCGCGACCAGGACGATCCGCGTGGTCTTCTGTCCCGCCACCGTGTCCGGCCCTCCGAGGGTGATCGTATAAGCGCTCTCCAGGTTCCGCGAGTTAGTCCCGAACCCCAGCAGCAGAAACTGGTCCACGAGCTCTTTATGCTTCCCCAGGTTCCATTCCTGCACCGTGTTCATCGACGGGTAATAAATCCGCACTTTCGTCCCCGAGAATTCCGTGTCCGACGCATGCGGCGGGTTGATGTGCATCACCATGCGGACCTCGTGCGGTTTCGGGCGTTTCACCGCGATGGTTCCCGTATCCACGGTGTCCTCGTTGATTACCGCCGTGTGCGATATTTTCCTCACGTCCGCCGTCAGCCCCTTGAAGTGCGCGGCCACTGCGTCCATTTTGGCGAACACCGCTTGCAGCGAGTCCGTCCCTCCCGCAGCAATTCCGGAACCAATCAAGACGCCGCCCAAGGCCAAGGCGATTCTTAGGAATTTGCTCAACTGTGGCTCCTTGTACTCTTACGGCCGGGCAAACGCCATATAGCCTTGCAGTTCGCCCTCGGAGTCGAGAATCGGCTCGACGCGCGTGACTGTCAGATGCCGGTTACCCATGCGAGCCCGCAACAGCTCCGAGAGTTTCACGACCCGCTGATTTTCAGGGATGCCCTCCAGCAGCCCGGAGTCCACGAAAAACGGCGAACTGCCGTTCTCCGAAGGCAGCATGGCAATGCTGCTGGCCCTGGGAATGCGCGGCTGATCGCGAAACCAGTCCCGCGGCGTCAGGAAAATGAACGCGAGGATGATCCCCACCATCACGTCGTATTGCCAGCTCGCCCGTGGAAAATCCCACAGGATGAAGCGTTTTAGCATCTGGAGATATTTTAACAGGAGACAGGAGTCAGGAGTCAGGAGTCAGGAGTCGGAGACAGGAGTCGGAGACAGGAGTCGGGAGTCAGGAGACAGGAGTCAGGAGTCGGGAGTCAGGAGTCGGGAGACAGGAGTCGGGAGTCAGGAGACAGGAGTCAGGAGGGCGGCGGCATACGCGCTCAGCATGCGGCTGACTTTTTCCAGAGAGATGGCCAGATCGGCTGTATCGCCGTAGCCCAGGTCGTGGGCCAGGATTAGGTAATAACGGCACTCTTCCAGCGACGCCTCCGCGTGGTTCATGAAGCGGGCCTTGTCCGGCCGACCGCGACGGCGAAAGCCCTCGGCAATATTCGCAGGAATCGAGACCGCCGCGCGCCGCAGTTGAGATGTCAGACCGTAGGTTTCTTCCTTCGGAAACGTAGCCGTGAGCGCGTAAATTGCCAGCACGAATTCGTGGGCTTTGCGCCATACAAGCAGATCGGAGAAGGTGCGAGCGGCGGGCTTCGGCGATGCCATGCAGCGTACGATAACACCTCGCCCCGCCTGACTCCTGACTCCTGACTTCTGGCTCCTGCCTACAGAACAACTACCGGGTGATACACATTCGGGAGGACTGCCTCGCCGACGGCTATCAGAGTGCCCTCGCGGGTCACGGCCTTCACGTAGCGGGCGGCCGCCTCGGAGCGGAAGGGCGAGGCCGGAAAATTGCGGCCATTGCGGATTTGCGCCGCGGTCCGCTCATCCACGTAGACGCTCGCGAAGCGCGGCAGCATGCGCGCCGCGGGAATCAGGGCGTCGAAAACCCGCTCCTCTTCCGCCAGCGCGGCGAGCTGCTCCAGCGTGCGCGCCTGGTCGATTTCGAATTCGCCGCTGGCCAGGCGGCGCAGCTCCTGCAAATGCGCGCCGCAGCCCATCGCCTGCCCGAGGTCATGCGCAATCGAGCGCATGTACGTTCCGCCGGAGCAGTGCAGGCGCAAACGTGCCTCCGCGCCCTTCACCTCCAGGAGTTCCAGCTCGTAGACCTGCACGTTGACCGGCTCGAGCTTGGCCGCAGCCGCTTCGCGCGGCATCTCGTAGGCCCGGCGGCCTTCGATCTTCTTCGCCGAAACCGGCGGAGGTGTTTGCAGAATCTCGCCGCGGAAGCGCTCGAGCGATTCCTGGAGGCGCGCCGGGTCCACCGCCGCATCCACCTGCGGGCCGAGCGGCGTGCCGGCGCGGTCGTAGCTATCGGTGGCCCATCCGAACCGGACCACGCCCTCGTAGATCTTGTCGGCGCGCGTGTAGAACTGCGCGAGGCGCGTGGCCCGTCCGACGACCAGCGGCAGCACGCCGGTGGCGATCGGGTCCAGCGTGCCCAGGTGCCCGATCTTCTTGATTCGCAGGATGCGCCGCGTTTTGCCTACCACGTCGTGCGACGTCCAGCCTTGCGGTTTATCGATTACGATCGCTCCGTCCAAGTGTTTCCTTTCACGGCGACACAAATATACCCGAGCGTGAAATCCCCCTCCCCGTCCAAGAAATCGAGGATGGGGAGGACCAGCGCGGGCGGGACCAGAAGCAGCACGGCCAGCGGAAACATCAGCCAGCGCGCGCCGCCCGAGAAAAATTGCAGGCCGTTGAGGAGCCGCCGCGAGAGCATCCGGAAATATCCGCCCACCGGGCGTAGTTCGCGGGGCTCGAATCCCGCCTGGGCGAGCAGGTATTCCAGGCCGTGCCGTGTATAGCGGAAATAATCGTGCGGCGCCTGGTGCACTTCCCATTGGTGCGGCGCGACGACGAGCAGCGGCGCGCCCGGCTTCAGGGTGCGCGCGATCTCCGCCAGCGCCCGCGCCGGTTCCGGCAAATGCTCAATGGTGACGATGTGGATGGCCGCGTCGAAGGTCGAATCGCGGAAGGGGAGCGCGGTCAAATCGGCCACGGTCTCCAGGCGGCTGTAATCCCAGGCCGCGTCGCCCACGGCGAGGTCCACGCCGCAATAGGTCTGCCTGGCGAAATAGCGCCGGTATTGCCCTTCGCCGGCGCCGGCATCCAACACGCGCGCGCCCGGCGGAAGCCGATGTGCGAAGGCGGCCACGGCAACCTCGATGACCGCTTCGAAGTGGAGCACGTGGGCACGGAGCGGCCGCGGGAGCTTGTAGGCCAAGCGGCTGGCTTTCATCGGGGGCGCGCCTCGATCATAACCGTCGAGCCTGCCCGCAGCACCGCCTCGATGGCCGTGGCCGGCAGCGCCGCGAGCAGCAGGGCGAAGTAGGTCAAGTCCTTCGCCAGACGCGCGGCACCGGACACAGAGGGCGCCCCGCGCACGCCGCGCACCCGCCGCGCCATGGGGTCCAGCCCGGGCGCCAGGCTGCTCGCGAGACCCGCGGGATTGTCCCGCAGCGAGAAAAATTTCCGCCGGGCCACCTCGAACCCGCAGGATTCCAGCAGCCGTTCCAGATCGCGGTCGCGAAAATCGTAGAGATGCCGCGGCACGTCGATGCCGTTCCACCTGCTGCCCAGGACGCGGAACTGCCAGCAGGCGGCGTTGGGCACCTGCACGACGAGCCGCCCGTCGCGCGCCAGGAGCTGACGGGCCGCGATCAAGTAGGCCCGAGGGTCGTACAGGTGCTCGATGACATGGAACATGGTGATGGCGCCCAGGGTGCCGGGGGCGAAGGGCGGCTTCTCGAGGGATCCGCAGACCGCCGGAGCGCCCTGGCGCCGCCAGGCGATGGCCGCCGCCTCGCGGGACCAGTCCAGGCCCATGACGCGGAAGCCGCGCTCACGGAGCATTCCCAGGAACAGGCCGCCGCCGCAGCCCACGTCGAGCAGAGGCCCGCGCGCCCGCGACCCGCGCAGCGCCCGCTCGACGAAGCGCACATGATCGCGCAGCACGAGCCGCCGATACCGCTCCTCCAGGCGGCTCGCGGCGCTCTGGTCCGGCGCAAACCAGTAATGCCGCGGATAATATTGCTTCAATTCCTCCGGCGCCGGCTGCGGGTCGAGGCGCAGCAGGCCGCATCCGCCGCACCGCACGACGGCGAACTTCTTGTCGGTGGTGCGGTAGAGCCGGTCCGAAGCTTCGAACAAGGCGGCGAACTTGTCGGAGCCGCAGACCACACACGCGGACGTTCCGGAGTGAGCTTGGGTCACGCTATGTCCCTCAAGCTGAGCCGGTTTTCCAGAATCAGCCGGCGCACCTCGGATGGCGGCAGTTTGCGGATGCGCCGCACGTCGGCGCGCTTGCGCAGCATGCGCGGGGCCAACCGGAGCGCCGCCAGGTCGCCGCGCAACAATGCCCGGGCCATGGCCCACTTCCCCCGCAGACCCGGAAAATACGCCGTATCTCCGGCGCCGCGCCGCGCCGCGGCCGCGCCCGCCACGAGGCGCGCCACAAAATAGACGGGGTTCAGCCACAGCAGGCTCCACGGAAACAGCTTGAGCGCCAGCAGCACGCGGTTGCGCTCGATTAGTTCCAGGCGGCGCGCGGAATCCTTACCGAGCGTCGTCCCGCGATGGTGCCGCACCACCGCTGCCGGCGTGTAGAGGCACTTCCATCCGGCGATGCGCGCGCGCAGGCCCAGCTCGGCGTCGTCGCCATAGGCGAAAAAATCCTCGTCGAAGCCGCCGATCTGGTCCAACATGGCCCTGCGGTACATGGCCGCGCAGCCGTCCGGCCAGAGCACCTCCTCCTCGCGATCGAACTGCCCTTTGTCCGGCGCTCCGCTGCCGCGCCCGCGGTTCTGCCCATCGGGATAGATGAGGTGGCCAACCTTATCGATCCGCCGCGGATCCTCCCAGACCAGGACCTTGCTGGCAGCCATGCCCACGTCCGCGCGCCGCGCGCACGCGCTATGCAGGGCTTCCAGCCAGCCCGGCTCGGCCTCGGCGTCGTTGTTCAAGAGCGCGATGAAATCCCCCCGCGCGGCGGCGATCCCCTGGTTATTGGCCGCGCAAAAACCGCGATTCGTCGGATTGCGGATCACGCGCGCGCCAAATTCCCTTTTCGCGACCTCCGCCGATCCATCCAGCGACCCGTTATCCACCACGATGGTTTCGAACCCGATATTCCTCTGCCGCGCGAGCGAAGCCAGACACGCCCGCAGCAACTCCTTCCGGTTCCAGTTGACTACCACGACGGAGATCAATCGCTTATGCTAGCAGCAGGAGACAGGAGTCAGGAGACAGGAGTCAGGAGACGGGAGTCAGGAGACGGGAGTCAGGAGACGGGAGTCAGGAGACGGGAGTCAGGAGACAGGAGACAGGAGACAGGAGTCAGAATCCGCACCATTCTAACTGCTCACTCCTGACCGCTCAGGTAGTATGATGATTCGTAGGAGCCCGGTCCGAGGACCCGTATGACCGCCATTGGCGAGACCCTGCGCCGCGAGCGGCTCCGGCGCAACCTCGATCTCGAGCAAATTTCCCGAGAACTGAAGATCTCCCGCCGCATGCTGGAGGCCATCGAAGATGAAAACTTCGATCGGCTTCCCGGCACCATTTTCGCCAAGAACTTTGTCCGGCAGTACGCGCACCTGCTGGGCCTCGATGAAGACGAGTTGGCTTCCGAAGTGCAGCAACTCCTGAGCCCTCAGCCGGTCGAGCCGCCTTCGCAGTTTGTTCCCCGGGAAATCCCCCTTCCGCGCGTGGACCAGTGGCAAGCGGTTGGGGATGCTCCGCGCTTCCCGTGGGCGGGC
>JAJYLS010000088.1:9461-19537 GCA_021787555.1 Acidobacteriota bacterium
CCTTCCGGCTCTGGCGCTGGTCGTGGTGGTGATGCTGGGTTGCTCGCTGGTGTACGCCTTCTGGCAGCGCAGCCGCCACCCGGCACCCGTGAAAACAGTGGCTCCCGTCGCCACGGCGCAGGCCCATCCACCCGCGCCGGCACCGCAGCCGGCTGCGCCGGTACAGGTACAGCAGCAGACGGCGATGCAGCCGGCGCCTGCCGCGGGCGCGGAGACCAGGCCGACCGTCGAAACCAAGCCTCCCGCTCCGGAGGCAACCACTCCGGCCAATCCTGCCGCGGCGCCTCCGGTTGGCGAAGGCGAGCGGGCCGCCACGCCGCCGGTTGAAAATGCCGCCAATCCCAACGCGCCGGTCCGGGTTCAGCTCACCGCGGCCGAGCCGGTGTGGGTGCTGGTGCGCTCGGATGGCAAGTACCTCTTTTCGGGGACGATGGAGGCGAATCAGAGCCGGACGGTGGATGCGGGGAAGAACGTCGAGCTCCGCGTGGGCAACGCGGGGGGCATCTCGGTCAGCTTGAACGGCAAGCCGCTTCCCGCGCTGGGACCCAAGGGGCAGGTCCGGACGGTTCAGCTCACCTCGGGGGGCTTCCAGATCTCCGCCCCACCCAAGCCGGCACCGCCCTTCGATCCTCTCTGACGCAGCAGGGCCCGCTGCCGCCGGCGTTCCAGGGCCAGCAGTTCGCGCCGCCGCCGCTGCTTGATCCGCTCGTCCACCTTGTGCCAGAACTTGCGGAAATAGCTGACGGCCGAGAGCACGCCGAAGAGCACCACCCCCCACATCAGGACCATTCCGGGCACCCAGAGCGACTCATGGGCGACGCTCAGCATCATGCAAGAGATAGCCGCTACCTGGGAAGCCATCTTGGTTTTCCCGAGGTCGCTGGCTTTGATGGTGTAGCCTTCCGCCGCGGCGATGCTGCGCAGTCCCGAGACCGCGAACTCACGGCCGATGATTACGATTGCCATCCACCCCGGCAGCACCTGGACCTGCACGAGCGAGACCAGCGCCGCCGACACGAGCAGCTTGTCGGCGATGGGGTCCAGCAGGGTGCCGATGGTGGTCACCTGCCGCCAGCGGCGCGCCAGGTATCCGTCGAGTAAATCGGTGGCCGCCGCCGTCAGGAAAATCCCCAGCGCCAGCCACTCATGGAAATTCTCCAGCACCAGCGCCGCCACGAGCAGCGGCACGAAGAAGATCCGCAGTATTGTCAACGCATTGGGAACATTCATCGTCCACCCCAAATATACCAGGAGAAGACAGGAGACACGAGTCAGGAGGTAGCCGGCGATTCCGTCCTAACTTCTTCACCTGAACCCGTATGTCGTTCGAAAGTACTCATAGGCCTCGATAATGTACTGTGTCCGCGCGGATGCCAGGATGCGGAATTCCTCACCCAGGTGGGCCACCTTATCCGGATGATATTTGGCTAACAGCCGGCGGTATGCGGCTTTGATTTCGGTTTCGCCGGCGGTGGGCGAAATCCCCAAAGCCATCCGGTAATGCTCCTCCCGCGATGCCGCCGGCTTCGCCGCCGGGGGCGACCGCCAAGCCTCGCGATAATCCTTCCGGGGCGGCGGATTCTTCAGGCGGCGCGCCTTGTTGCGCAACGCCGCGATGGCATATCCCGCGACAAAGCAGAGGCCGGCGCATCCCGCCACCAATTCAATCGGTACGTTCACCCACCTTTACCATTCGCAATTCTACCGCGGTCCGGCCGCGCCTTATACTGGGAGTTCAGCCATGCGCATCACCCGCCGCTCTTTTGTGGGCAGCCTGGCGCTGCCCGCCTTTGGCCGTAAGTCCAAGGCGCCGCCGGAGCGTCCCGGCATCCTGCTGCTGGTTGCCGACAATCTGCCCGCCTGGGCGCTGGGCAGCTACGGCAACAAGGAAGTTCGCTCACCCAACCTCAACCGGCTGGCGCAGATGGGGACGCTGTTCCGCAACCATTTCGTGTGCGCACCGGCGCCGGGTCCCGGGCGGGCGGTGCTCCTGACGGGCCGCACCCCGATGCAGCTTGGCGAGGCACAAACCCTGCCGCCCGGGGAGATCACCATCGACAAGGTGCTGGCATCCGCCGGTTACGCCGTGGGTCCGGCGTTCGGCGCGCCGCCCGCCGAGGCCGCCCGGTTCCTCAACGCCCAGTCCCCCGGGAAGCCCTTTTTCCTGGCCGTCGGCTTAGATAATCTCCGCCCGCCGTACCAAGCCCCCGCGAAAGACCTGGACCTCTACGCCGCCACGACGTTCGAGACCTTCTCACGCGACCCCATCGCGCCCAATGCCGCCGAGGGGAAGGAAATGCTCGCCGACCTACGCGGAAACTGGCGCAAGTACTGCGCCTGTCTGACGGCGCTGGACGACGAGGTTGGCACTCTCACCACCGCCATTTTCAACCGCAAGCTGCTGGACACCACGCTGGTGATCTTCACCGGAAGCTGCGGCGCCCTGTTGGGCCGGCACGGGCTGTGGGATGCCGGGGACGCCTCGAATCCGCCGAACATGTTCGACGAATCGGTGCGCACGCCGCTGTTCTGGAGTTGGCCCGGCCACGTGCCCGCGCAGGCCTTCCGCACGGAGATGGTCAGCGCTTACGATCTGCTGCCCTCGATCTGCGATGCCGCGGGCGCCACCCCGCCCAAGCGGAATCTCTGCGGGCGGAGTTATCTCGCGCTGGCCACCGGGAAGCGGCTTCCGAAGAAACATCCGTGGTATAACACGGTGTTCGCCCACTATCGCGGCGCCGAGATGGCGCGCGACGACCGCTATAAACTGGTGGTGAACCCCAACGAACTCTACGATATCGTGCTGGACGCGGCGGAAAAATCGGACCAGTACGCCAACGACCAGTTTCTCTCGGTGCGCAATACGCTTTTCTCGCGCCTGGCCACGTGGAAGCGGCAATACTCGGGCTGATGCCCCGGTGCCGGGCGGGAGATGGTGCAACGGTTGCCGGGTGCGCAGACCCAGAGCAATGACCGTGCGCCTTCTGGAACCGCTCCCAGCCCCCGGCCGCCGCGAGCGCAGCGAGCCTGTGCCACAATAGAACTGTCCCCCAAAGGAATCCAAGGAGTACTATCCATGCAATCACGCCGGAATTTTCTCGGCAAAGTGGCCACCGGCCTGGCGGGCTCGCTGGCCGCGTCTAACGTCCTGGGCGCCAACGACCGCATTCGTCTCGGCATCATCGGCACCGGAGCGCGGGGCTCGGAAATCCTGCGCGAAGCCGTGGCCTTCCCCAACGTCGAATGCGCCGGCGCCGCCGACATCTACACCCGCCGTCTGGAAGATGTGGCTCGCATTGCTCCCAATGCCAAGACGTACCGCGATCACCGGTATCTTCTCGACGACAAATCCATCGACGCGGTCCTCATCGCCACTCCCCAGCACCTCCACTGCGAGCATTTCGTCGCCAGCATGGATGCCGGCAAGCACGTGTACCAGGAAAAAACGATGGCCTTCACGGTGGCCCACGCCAAGCGCATGCGCGCCGCCCTCCAGCGCGCGGGCGCCGGCCGCGTCGTGCAGGTCGGCCACCAGTGGGCCTCCAGCGGACAGCTCGTGGATGCCGTCACCTTCCTGAAGCCCGATCTCATGGGGAAGATCACCGCTGTGGAAGCCCATATGTACCGCAACACCCCCCACGGCAAGCCGCAGTGGTCCCGCCCCATCTATCCCGATATGACCGAGGAAAACATCATCTGGAAATCCTTCCTCGGCGAAGCCCCCCAACGCCCGTTCGACGCCAACCGCTACATCAACTGGCGCTTTTTCTGGGATTACTCGGGCGGCAACGTGTACGAGAACATGTGCCACCAGCTCGCCTTCTGGTACAAGGTACTGGGCCTGAAAATTGCGAAATCCGCCACCATGACCGGCGGTCTCTATCTGTGGAAGGACGGCCGCGAAGTGCCCGACACCATGAACGTGTCGCTCGAGCACGAGGAGGAAGTCCTGTTCAACTGGACCTCCAGTTTCGGGAACGACAAGCTCGGCGTCACGGAAGACCTGCTGGGCGACAACGGCACGATCAGCCACACGCCGCAAAGCCTCAAATACACGCCGCAGAAGGTCAACCGCCCCGACGCCAACGAGATGATGGGCACCACGCGCACCGGGCGCGCCCCCCACATGCAGAACTTCCTCGATTGCGTGCGCGATCCCTCGAAGCAGCCCAACTGCCCGTTCGAGCTCGGCTACCGGGTGGCCATCGCCTGCCGCATGGCCGTGGAAAGCTATCGCCAGCAGCGGACGGTGCAGTGGGACGCGGAAAAGGAAGAGATCGTATAGCCTGTGGACTTCGCCTACACGCCTGAACAGCTCCAGATCCGCAAAGCGGTCCGCGAATTCGCCGAGGGTGAAATCGCGCCGCACGTGATGGAGTGGGATGAAGGCCAGATATTTCCCATGGAGGCGATCCGCAAGCTGGGGAAGCTGGGCTACATGGGCGCCATCTTTCCCGAGAACCTCGGCGGCGCCGGTCTCGGCTATATCGATTACTCGATCATCATCGAAGAGCTCAGCCGGGTGGATGGCTCCGTCGGCATTATCGTCGCCGCCCACACCTCGCTGTGTTCGAACCACATCTATAAGTTCGGCAGCGACGAGCAGCGCCGCCGCTATCTGCCCAAGCTGGCCACGGGCGAATGGATCGGCTGCTGGTCGCTCACCGAGCCGGAAGCGGGTTCCGACGCCGCCGGCACCCGTACCACCGCGGCGCGCAATGCCGATTGCTGGGTGCTCAACGGCTCGAAGACCTTCACCACGAACGCGCACTACGCGGATGTCTGCGTGGCGATGGCCGTCACCGACCGCGCCGCCGCCCAGCACGGCATCTCGGCGTTCATCGTCGAAAAAGGCGCGCCGGGATTCCGCCTCGGCAAGAAGGAGAACAAACTCGGCCTGCGCGCCTCGGCGACCGGCGAGGTCATTTTCCAGGACTGCCGGCTCGGCGCGGGGCGGCTTCTGGGCAAGCTTAACGAAGGCTTCGTGGACTCGCTGAAGGTCCTGGACGGCGGCCGCATCTCCATCGCCGCGCTCTCGATCGGCATGGCGCAGGGCGCTTACGACGCCGCGCTCCGCTATTCCAAGCTGCGCAAGCAATTCGGCCGGCCGATCTCGGAATTCCAGGCGATCCAAAACAAGCTGGTGGATATGGCGGTCGATCTCGACGCCGCCCGCCTCCTCAACTACCGCGCCGCCGCGCTTCTCGACCGCGGCGAGCGGGTGACCCGCGAATCTTCCATGGCCAAGCTGTTCGCCTCGGAAGCCGCCGTGCGGATCGCCAGCGAGGCCGTGCAAATCCACGGCGGCTACGGCTTCATCAAGGACTATCCTGTGGAGAAGTTTTATCGCGACGTGAAGCTCTGCACCATCGGCGAAGGCACCAGCGAGATCCAGCGCATGGTGATCGCCCGGCAACTCCTGAAAAGCTGATGCGCTTCGACGACCGCACCCTCGCCCGCCTGGCTACCGCCGTCGAAAACCGCGACCCGCAAGCCCTGGCGACGCTCGCGGCGCTGCCGCCCGGACACGCGCGCATTGTCGGCATCACGGGTCCGCCCGGCGCCGGCAAATCGACGCTGGTGGATGCGGTCACGGGCGCGCTTCGCCGCGAAGGGAAAACGGTGGCCATCCTGGCGGTCGATCCCACCAGCCGCATCACCGGCGGGGCCATCCTCGGCGACCGCATTCGTATGCAGCAGCACCACGCCGATGGCGGCGTCTTTATCCGCTCGATCGCCACGCGTGGCGCCACCGGCGGGCTGGCCCGCGCCACCGCCGATCTCGCCCGCCTCATGGATGCCGCCGGCAAAGACTACGTCCTGGTCGAGACCGTCGGCGTGGGCCAGGACGAACTGGAAATCGCCTCGCTCGCCGACGTGACGGTGGTGGTGCTGGTTCCTGGAATGGGCGACGACGTGCAAGCCATCAAGGCCGGCATCATGGAGATCGCCGGCGTCTTCGCGATCAACAAATCCGACCAGCCCGGCGCCGACCGTTTAGAGCGCGAGTTGCGCGCCGAATGGCAGACGCCGGTCCTGCGCACGGTAGCCACGGAAGGCCAGGGCATCGATGCGTTGGTGGAACTGATTGGGACCGCGACTGTAAGGGAGCGGTTACACGGCGGCGCGGCCGACACCGCTCCCTTACGGTCGCGGCTCCGAATCGATCACCTGGGCATCGCGGTGGAATCGATCGACGCCGCCCTGCCGCTGTATCAGTGCCTCGGGCTCGTTCCGACACACAGGGAAACGGTCGCGCAAGAGAAGGTGCGGGTGGCGATGCTGCCGGCGGGCGAATCGAGGATCGAGCTCATCGAGCCATCCGCGCCCGATTCTCCGGTAGGAAAATTTCTGGCGAAGCGCGGCCCCGGCCTGCACCACGTGGCGCTGCGCGTTCCCGATCTCGAAGCCGCCGCCGCGCGCCTGCACGCCGCGGGTGCGAAACTGTTGAACGAGCCGCGGCCCGGCGCCGGCGGCCACTTGTACCTGTTCGTGCACCCCGCCTCGACCGGAGGCGTACTGTTGGAACTTATCCAGGAGAAGCTCATTTGACAGCAGAAATCGGAATCATCGGCGGCAGCGGCCTCTACTCGATGCCGGGCTTCGAAGCCCAGGAAGAAGTCAGCCTGGACACGCTCTTCGGCCGCCCTTCGGACAACTACGTTGTGGGGACGCTCGCCGGACACCGCGTCGCCTTTCTGGCGCGCCACGGGCGCGGCCATCGGATCATGCCCTCGGAGCTGAATTTCCGCGCCAACATTTACGGGATGAAATCGCTGGGCGTGAAGCGGATCATCTCGCTCAGCGCGGTCGGCTCGCTCAAGGAGGAGCACCGCCCGCTGGACTTCGTCATCCCCGACCAGTTCTTCGACCGCACGCGCGGGCGCATCTCGACTTTCTTCGGGGAAGGCCTGGTGGCCCACATCAGCTTCGCCGATCCGGTCTGTCCGGAACTCGCCCGCGTGGTCGCGCAAGCCTGCCGCGAATCCGGCATCAATGCCAAACAGGGCGGCACTTACCTTTGCATGGAGGGCCCGGCCTTCTCGACCAAGGCGGAGTCGAACGTCTACCGGAGTTGGGGCATGGACGTGATCGGGATGACCAATCTCCAGGAAGCCAAGCTGGCCCGCGAAGCCGAGATCTGCTACGTCACGATTGCGATGGTGACGGATTACGACTGCTGGCATGCCGATCACGACGCCGTGACCGTCACGCAGATCATCGACAACCTCACGAAGAACGCCGAGCACGCCTGCCGGGTGGTGCGCGCGGCGGTCGCGGCCATGCCCGCCGCCCGCGGCTGCAAATGCGGCGCGGCGCTGGCGCGCGCGTTCATCACCGACCGCAAGCTGGTGCCCGAATCCACGCGCCGGAAACTGGGGATCATCGTTGAAAAGTACTTCGTGTAAAGATCTCGCGGAGGGGGTGCTCGACGCCGCCATCGCCGGGGCGCCGCCGAAGGAACTGCCGCGCGCGCTCGCCTCGGATGCCTGCTCGCAGGCGCTTTTCTCGATCCTGGTGGAAGGCCTCGCGGACCGCTTCGAGCCTGCGCTGTGCGACGCCTACGCGCGCCTGTTCTCGCAGGCCATCGCGCACGTCACCCCCGAGACGGATGCCGGCTGGCTCGCGGCGCGCTACGAGCGCGTCCGCCGGCCGCGCCCGATCATCGGCAAGCCGCACCGCGTCTTCGTGCTTTCGCGAGTCAGCCTGGGCGCCGACGTGGCGGTCACCAGCATTCTGCTGGCCGCGGCCAAGCGACGATTCCCGCACGCCGAGCTTTTCTTCGTCGGGCCACGGAAGAATTACGAGCTCTTCGCCGGCGATCCGCACGTCCACCACGCGCCCATCGAATACCACCGCGGGAGTCTCCGCGACCGGCTCGCCGTCTGGGAGGAACTGAAGGCGCTCGTGTCGGCCGGCGACTCGGTGGCGATCGATCCCGATTCCCGCCTCACGCAACTCGGCCTGCTCTCGATCTGCCCGGAAAGTTTCCACCATCTCTTCGAGAGCCGTTCCTACGGCGCCGGCTCCGCGGCGTCGCTTTCCGATCTCGCGGCCTCCTGGGCCGCCGAGACCTTCGGCATCACGGGCGCCAAGCCTTTCGTCGCGCTGGGCCATCTGACGCACTATCCCAAGCCGTACATCGCCGTCAGCCTCGGAGTCGGCGAGAATCCCGCCAAGCGCCTGCCGGATCCGTTCGAGGAGGAGTTGCTGCGGCTGCTCGCTAGAACGGGCCTGCCCCTGATCGTCGATGAAGGCGCCGGCGGCGAAGAGGCCGAGCGCGTAGAGCGCGCTGTGGAGCGGGCGGGGGCCGCGGCCGGCGCCACGTTGTGGGACGGCAGCTTTTCCGGCTTCGCCCGCATTATCGCCCGCGCGAGGCTCTACGTGGGCTACGACTCCGCCGGGCAGCACGTCGCGGCCGCCTCCGATGTGCCGCTGATCAGCATCTTCGCCGGCTTTCCGGTTCCGCGCTTCTACGACCGCTGGAGCCCCGCGGGCCCGCAGGCCACTGTTGTGCGCGTGGACCGCCCGGATGCGCAGGAAGTCCTCTGGCGCGTTCGCGAGGCGCTCGGCCGGATCGTCGAGATCCCCGGCGCGGCCGCGGAATAGCGCGCGCCGCCCCAAGCCGGTCCGCACTACACTGAACTATGCCCGATCTTTCCCAACCGCGCGAATGGCTGGTCCGCGCCGCGTCGGTCGCCGTGCTCACCGGTGCGGGCATCTCGGCGGAAAGCGGCGTCCCTACCTTCCGCGGTCCCGGCGGCCTGTGGCGCGATTACCGCCCCGAGGACCTGGCCACACCGCAGGCGTTCGAGCGCGATCCGAAGCTGGTCTGGGAGTGGTACAACTGGCGGCGCGAGCGCATCGCGGGGGCCGGTCCCAACGCCGCGCACCGCGCGCTGGTCGAGATCGAAAAGCGCACCCCGCGCTTCACGCTCATCACCCAGAACGTGGACGGCTTGCACGACCTCGCGGGCAGCGGGAAGATCCTGAAGCTCCACGGCGATATCTGGCGCCTGCGGTGCACGGTCTGCGGCGCCGAGTTTCCCAACCGCCGCGTGCCGCTGCCCAAAATCCCGCCGCACTGCGCCTGCGGCGGGCTGGCGCGGCCGGGCGTGGTGTGGTTCGGCGAGCCGCTGCCGCCCGGCATCATGCAGGAAGCCGAGCACGCCGCCCGCTCGGCCGAACTCTTCCTGGTGATCGGCACCTCGGCCGTGGTGTATCCCGCCGCGGGCCTCATCCCGCTGGCGAAAGAGGGTGGCGCCAAGGTGATCGAGATCAACCTGGAGGAGACGGCGTTCTCGCAGATCGTGGATTGCGCGCTGCGCTGGCCGGCCGCGGAGATTCTGCCGCAACTGTTGTAGGCGAGAGGACGGCTCCCTCCGGTCGCGGCTCAGAACGGAGCCGCGACCGTGAGTCGCTTCTATTGCACCGCTATGGTGACGGTGTTGGATTTCAGTCCGCCGACGGTGACGACCACCGGAACCGCGTCGCCCACAGGCGCGTTAGCGGGCACCAGCACGTTGATCTGATACAAGCCGACGAAACCGGGCGAGAGCCCGGCGAAAATGGGCGCGGGGGCGGTGACGCCGCCGACGGTGACCGTGGGCGCCGCGACGGTTTGCGCCAGGGGGCTGGCCGGTGCGGGCGCGCCGCTTTCCGGACGCGGCGAGACGTCGCCGAGGCCGGTGCAGTAGATCGTCAGGTAATCCACGCCGCGCCGCGCCGGCCGCGACAGGAACCCGGCGACCGCGCCGGGCGGGGCCGCGAGCAGCATCGTGTTGGCGATCTGGATGGCGCCCTGACCGGTGCCCTGCTGGTTCATGGAGAAGAGGTCGGGGCCGTCGGCCGCGAGCTTCACGGTTTGCGCCGCACTGCGGGCGCCGTTGAGCACAATGACCACCGAGACCTGCGAGTCGCCGAGCACTTGCCAGGGCATCTCGAAAGCCACCTGGCCCGGCGAGACGAAATAGATGGGCGCGGCGATGCCGTTCACCAGCACGCTCACGCCTCCGAGGCTGGTGGGCCACGGAACGCCCGGCGCCACGACGGTGCTGCCCGCGAGGTTCGTGAAC
>JAJYLS010000421.1 GCA_021787555.1 Acidobacteriota bacterium
GCGCCGGCTTCCGGCCGCAGGCCGTGGTGCTGCATCGTAGCGGCGGATCTCTGGCCGAGATCGACACGCGGTGCGGGAAGAGCGGAACGTTCAGTTCGGCGCATTACGCGGTCGGCAACGACGGCACGGTTCATCAGTATGTCGAGGAGAAGGATGCGGCATTTCATGCCGGCGTAGTCGTGAACGCCACATGGCGCCTGATCCAACCCGGGCGGAATCCGAACTTCTACACGGTAGGCATCGAGCTCGAAGGAAAGGCGGGCGACCGGGTTCCCGCAACTCAGCTCGCCGCGGCTGCCGCATTGATTGCCGAAATCGCTGCGCGATGGCAAATCACGGTGGATGCGGACCACGTCATTCTGCACGATGAGATCCGGGCTGGCAGGAATTGCCCGGGGGCCGGCTTCGATCGCCAGGAACTGTTGCAGCAAATCCCGGCCCCGGAAACCCAGCCGCCGGATGCGGCCGCGGTTGAGCGGCAGATTCGGATTCTCTCCAACGCAAATGTGCGCGAGGGTGCGCCCTCCTCGAGCGCGCGCATCGTTCGCGTGGCTCCCGCCAATTCCATCGAAGCCGCCGCGGCATTCACGGATCAGGGCGACCGGGTCCAGGGGAACAGCTACTGGTTTCGCCTCCAGGATGGAAATTATATTTGGGCCGGCGCCACGGATTCGCCCAACCCCGTTCCGCCTGAGCAGCCGCGGCCCATACCTCCGCCTGCCGCTGCCGCCGCATCTCCCAATATCGTCCTGGCCTGCGGAATTCCCCGGGTTGACCAGCTCATGAAGGAAGACGGAGCGCCTCCTCTCAACATGGCCGATCGCGACCCGCTCGCGATTGGCGCCATGCAGGATCTCCTGACCGGCCTCGGATTCACCGGCCTGCCCACGGTCTTATCCAGTGCCTACGGAGTGTGCGGCCCCAGAACCGCCGCGGCTGTCGCATCTTTCCGGCAGCAGCAGGGGCTGCCGCAATCGGCTGACATCGATAGTGTCCTGCTGCGGAAAATGGTCGCTGCGCCGGCTTCCGACCCCCGCGCCTCGACGGCCTACCTGGGGCTGGCGCTCGGATTCCCTTCCACCGGGATACGGAAAATTCTCAGCCTGGTCTCACAAATGGAGGGCGCCGGGAAATTTGCGGCCCTGAATCGGAATACCGACCGGGCCGGCCTCTCTTTCGGCTTGATCCAATGGGCGCAGCGGCCTGGCCGCCTGGCGGAGATTATCGAGGCGATGTCCATCGCGGATCGCCCTCGCTTCGTAACCATCTTCGGAGTTGGCGACCCGGCGGTCGCGGACGCGCTGATCTCGCATTGCCGCAAACCATCCGGCGGCGTGGACCCCGCCACGGGCCAGACACTCAATCCCAGCTTCGATCTGGTCGCCGAGCCCTGGATATCCCGCTTCCGGCAGGCGGCGCTCACGGTAGCTTTTCAGCAGACGCAGGTGCAGGTGGCGCTGGCGGCCTTCCAGGCTTCCTATGACGCGTTGCGCCGCTTTGCCCCCGCCATCCGCTCCGAGCGTGGCGTAGGTTTCATGCTCGACGTTGCGAATCAATTCGGCGATGCCGGAGCCGGGAAGCTATTCGCCTTAGTAAACCGCTCCGGCATGAGCGAAACGGACATCCTCGCGGCCATCGCGGACGCTACCGTAGAGCGCGTCCCGGATCCGCTAAAAGCAGGTGTGCGCGCCCGCCGTGACCACTTTCTCCAGACCCCTTTCCTATCGGGTGAATCCTCGTTCTGCGAAGCGCAGGCCGTGGTCGCTACCGGGCGCACGTGATTGAACTATTCAGTCAACGATTTTCTTATATTCCGCGTGCTGCCTCGCTCAGAAGATGTATTTCAGGGCGAGTTGCACGTTGCGCTCGCCCTGGGCACCTTGCAGCAGCCCGAAATTGACACTGTTCGCAGCGCGGTTGGGAGAGTTCAGGATAGGGGTGTTGGTCAGGTTGATGAACTCGCCGCGAAGTTCCACGTGCTGGCGCTCGGTGATGTTGAAGCTCTTGGACAGGTCGAAGTCGAACGACTCCAGGCCTGGGCCGCGCAGGGTGCCCACACCGCAGTTACCAAAGGTGCCCGCGGCGGGTTGCGCGAAGTCTGCGGGGTTAAGCCACTGATAGCCGCCCTTTGGGGAATTCTCGGTTCCGTATACGGTTGCGGGAGCCACGCAATCGGCCCGGGCGCCGCGGGAGAGCGTGTGCGAAGCGTCGGCCGCCGTCATGGTCATCGCGAAGCCCGTATGCAGACTCAGGATGCCGCTGACCTGCCAGCCGCCGACTGCCGCATCCAGAGCCTTGTTCATGTGGCTGCCGAATTTCTGGTCCCGGCCGAACGGAAGGCTATAGACAAAGTTGCCCACGAAGTTGTGCGTGGCATCGTAGTCGCACGGCCCCCACTCCGCTGCCGCATCGTAGATGTTCTGATAATACCAGTTGCTCTGACCGGCCTGGCCGCCTTGGCCGTAGTAGCCCTGGTTGTTGGTCATGCATTTCGAGTAAGTGTAGGCCAGAGAAGCTTGCAAGCCGCTGCTGAAGCGTTGTTGCAGCAGGACTTGCAAAGCGTTATAGCTCTGGTCGCCGATAGTGGCCGTGCCGGAGATCTGGCCGATATCCGCCAGGAGCGCAGGATTGCCAGCCAGGTACCGGGTCGGAGAAACACTGCCATCCGGATTCAGCACCCTCTGGAAGTACGGCATGGGAACCATCAGGTGCGTCGTCCGCTGCCCGACATAGCTGGCGGATAGCGTCAGCGAGGGGTCAAGTTGCTGCTGTATCGTGAAATTCCATTGGTTCGACACCGCCGGCCGGATATTCGGGTCCCAAACGCGCAGCGTCACGTTGTGGAATTGGTCGCCGCCATTGGCGTTGAAGGGCAGAAAGCCCTGATCGAGCGTCGAACCGGGCAGGAGGTTGTACTGTGCGGTCGTATATTGATTATCGTGCTCGACCGCGTTCGGCGGGTTGATCGGCAGGCGCAGGTTCGTCCCGGTCCCCTCAAGATAGTTGGACATAGTGTAGCCCGCCCGGATGACCGTCTTACCCATGGTGTAAGCCAAGCCCAGGCGTGGCTGGAAGTTCGTGATGCCGTTGTACTGGTTGTAAAGCGCGTTGCAGTTGTTCCAGGGACAACTTTGGCCCGAAAGATATTCCTGTCCCGTGAGAAGGTTGAAGTTCGCCTGGCGGTTGTGCACCTCGTCCCAAGGCGTGTGCAGTTCCCAACGCAAACCGAGGTTTAGGGTCAGGTTGGGAGTGACCCGGTAGTCGTCCTGGAAGAAGGCGGCCAGAGAGTCGGCACGCTGGCCCCAGGTGCCGCCATTGACGCCGCCCTGAATCTCGTTCGGGAGGCCCAGCAGGAAATCCGCATCGCCGAAGCCGCTTTGCGAGGCTGCCGCTGATGGCCCATTTGTGTACTTGCCGTTGAACAGAAAGGTGCCTGCGCGGCCATTATTACCGGAGTAGAAGGTGTCCACACGATAGCGGTACGCTTGAAAACCTATATGCATGGTGTGGTTGCCCTTCGTGATGATCATGGTATCCTCGGCCTGAATCACCGCGTCGGCGAAGAGCTGATAGACATCGCTGGTGCCGAACCCGCTGACATTTCCGCCGGCGATAGACATACCGGGGAGGAACTCCGAGGGTACTCCCGGGATTCCTACCGTCTGCGCAAAGTTGTTGAGACCGTTGGCCGAAGAACCGTTATTCACGAAAACGTAATTGACCCCGGCGCGTGCTTCATTCACTATGGAAGGACTGACGGTGCGGGTGTAGTCCAAAACGCCCACGTGAGAGGGATACTCGTTAAAGCTGTTGTAAGCCAGTGGAAAGGTCCTCTCAGTAGGATTGCTGAAGCGGCTCTCCGAATATTGCCCGAACACGCGGTCTTTAGATGAAGAGCACACGTCTGAA
>JAJYLS010000422.1 GCA_021787555.1 Acidobacteriota bacterium
GAAATCCATCATGGACCGTCTCATCGGGCCCACGATCGGCGCCGGATCGCGCGTGCTCGACGTCGGCTGCGGCACCGGCGAGCGGCTGCAGATCCTTGGCCGCCGCTGCCAGACCTGGGGCATCGACTACCATCCGCGCGCCATCGAGTTCTGCCGGCAGCGGGGCCTCAAGAACATCGTCCAGGGCGACGCCGCCAGCCTTCCCTATGAAGATTCAATGTTCACGCATGTCACCTGCTGCGAGGTCCTGCAAAACCTTCCTGATGACGCCGCCGGCGTCGCGGAGGCATTCCGGGTGCTCGAACCCGGGGGCCTGTATTACGTCTCGGAGCAGGCCTATCCCATCCTGCGCAGCCAGCATGACGTCTCCCAGCAGGCGCTCAGGCGCTACACGCGCAGGCGGATGCGGCGGCTGATGCGGGAGGCGGGATTCCAGATCGAGCGGATGACCGGCGCCAACAGCATCCTCTTCCCGGGGATGGCGGCCGTCCGGCTGGCGAGCAAGGCGTTAAATCCGCCGTCCAGGGTCGACCCGGAGCAGACACATTCGGACCTCGCGGAGCTGCCCCGGCCTCTGAACGCGGCGCTCAGATCGCTGCTGGAGCTGGAAGGAAGATGGATCGGTGAGGGGCGAAGCTTTCCTTTCGGGCTGACACTGATCACGGTGGCGCGCAAACCGGCGTAGCCTGACCGGCCCAAAAAGTTCAGAGCGGGAACGCCCCGGTCTAGCGCTTCAGCACTTTCTCCTCGTGGTACTCGCCGGCGCGGTTGACATCAAAGACGTTATTGCGCGATTCGCCGAGGATGTTGCGGGCCGCCATCAGGCCGGTCTTCATGGAATGATCCATGTTGTTGTACTTGTAGGTGCCGTAGCGCCCAACGATCTCCAGGTTGGCGAAGCCCGCCACGTAATCCTTCACCTTCTGCAACGGCTGTTCGTAACCGATCTCGTACGTCGGGTAAGCCTTGCGCGTGCGTACCACAAACGCGTCGATGACCTCATCCGGCTTCAGGAAGCCGAGCCGCAGGTCCAGATCACGCACGGTCAGCTCGATGAGGTCCTTGTCCTCCATGTTCCAGACCTCGTCGCCCTCGAAGCAGAAATATTCGACCACGAGGGAGCTCTGGCCCTCCGGCGCCATCTCCGGGCTCCAGTTGCGCGGCTCGTGGATGCGCCCGAGCTTGAGCGTGGGATCGTGGAAGTAGAGCCAGGTGTCGTCCGTCACCCGCGGCTTGTCGACCATGATGTTGACCGTGATCAGGTCGCGGTAGCGCAGCGAGCGGGCCGCCGCCTGCACGTCGGCGGGCGCTTCCGGCCGCATCGCCAGCACCAGCTCGGTGAGCGGCATGCTGGAACAGAGGCTGTTGACCTCCAGGCTGTAATCTCCTTCGGGTGACTCGATCTCGACGGAAGTGACGTGGCCGTCCTCATGGTTTACGGCGGCCACGCGCGAATGCATGCGCACTTCGTTACCGCCGGATTCGACTTCGTCACGCAGGCGCTCGCTGATCCGCCCGATCCCCAGGCGGGGATACATGAACTTGTCGATCAGCGTCGCCACCTTGCCGTCTTTCTGCGGCCGGATAGCGTCCCTGACGGCGACGCTCAGCGACATGCCCTTGATCCGCTGGGCAGCCCATTCGGCGCAGATCCGGTCGCAGCCGATCCCCCAGACCTTCTCCGTATAGTCCTTGAAGAAGAGCTCGAACAGCCGGTTGCCGAACTCATTGCTCACCCAGTCCTGGAAGGAGACGATCTCGGGCTTGCTGACCAGGCCGCGGGCCTTGACCGCGAAATAATCGAACATGCACCTGGCGGTCGTGCCGACGCCCATGCCGAAAAGCGCGTTGGCCGGCTTCAGTGGATAGTCGAAGTACTTGCCCTGATAATAGATCTTGCTGGTGCGGTTCACCCAGATGATCTCGTCGCCCAGGATCTCCTGGAAGAAACGGTCGACCTCGTCATCCTTGGTGAAGAAACGGTGGCCGCCGATGTCGAAGCGGAAACCCTCCCGGACGATGGTGCGGGAGATGCCTCCCACCTGATCGCTCATCTCCAGCACCACGGCATCCTTGTGGTTCTGGCTTAAAACATAGGCGGCGCTAAGGCCTGCGGGACCGGCGCCGATGACACATGCGTCGGTGGTAGTCCGGGATGAAGTCATGGTAATTCTCACTCCTGGTCGGCAAGGCGAGCTTTAATTATACCGGCAGCCAGCGTGAGGCAACAAGCAAGCAAAGGCCGCGAATATGGCGGGGCGGGGTGAGAAGAAGCGTTTTGGGGAAAAAAGATGAGCCCGTAGGTGGGGGGAGGCTAAACTCACAACCTACGGGCTCCCTTTTAGGGCGGAGGCTTATGCCTCTGTCCTGTGTATTGGGTCTTTCAATTTAAATTATCGACCTGCATGGGCATTACTTTAGAAATGGGTATTACGGTTCTAAAACCAATCTTTGATAGTCGCGCCCGCCGGCGGTTGGCCTCGCTCATTTCCAGGTATAGGATAGAGTGAATGCCCGCGAGAGGACATATACGGGGTGAGAGCCCGCGTGAAAGTCGACTGACAGGAATCCGGGAGGAAGAGATGGACGAATCGAACGGCGGCAACAACCATCCGCAGGCGCCGCGCGGACCCCAGGTAAAGGTAAATGTGCCTCCCGAGGTACAGCGCGGCGTCTACGCCAACATGGCGCGTGTCAATCATTCCGAGTTCGAGTTCTCGATCGATTTCGCCAACGCCGACTTCGCCGGCCAGGACCAGGAGGGCAACATCCCGGCGGTAGTCGTCGCCCGGTTGATGGTCAGCCATGAGTTCATGCCGCACTTGCTCGATGCGCTGCAGGAGAATTACGGCCGCTTCCTGACGCGGCGCGATATCGAGGGGCTGCCGGAGACCGACGAGCCCTAGGCCGCCTGCCGGCCTTTAACGGGTGCGCGCCAGTCGAGCACCAGGTGTGGCGCCGGCGCCGTCTGGCGGCGGATGAAATCGGTGCCGTTGATCTTCAGCAGTTCCTCGCGAAACCAGGCGTCGAACGGCTCGCTCGATCTCGCAAAAGTCGCGATCGCGGTTCCGGGGTCCCTGCCCTCGGCGTACATGATCACCGTGCCGGCATCCTCCCGCGGCTGCAGGTACATCCGCACCCGGTAGAGGCCGTGACGGGCGAGGAAGTCACCGTAATCCTCGGCGCGCGGGCCGGCGAGCGCGGCCATCAGTTCCCGTAACTCATCCGTCTCGCCCGGCAGCACGTGGAGCACAATCGCGGTAGCAGCGGCGTTCCCGTCCGCGATCCGCGGTGGTGACTCGAAGATCAGCTCGGCCGGCTTCACCTGGCGGAAGTCACACCAGTCGGAGCCGGTGAGGGCGTATATCTTCTCCCTGAACCACAGATCATACATGCTGTTTGATTCGCCCAGCATGCTCATCGAAGCGTCCAGGTCGCCGCCCTCGAGATAGAACACCAGCGTGTCCCCCCGGTTGGTGTTCTCGACCCAGACTTTCTCCCGCGTGATTCCCAACTTCGCGCGCGAGGCGTCATGCCCGGCGCGCCGCGGCCCCAACGCTTCTTCGGCGAATTCAATCGTGGCCGGGGTCATCCCCGGCTGGATCCGGAATGTCATCGCTGTCGATGCCATCTTCCCCACCTTCCCTCTTGCAGTCGCCTGACGGATATTTGCCGATAATCTTGAATTCCCGTTGGCGGGCCAGGTGAAACGGAGGGCCGGAACGTCCGCGGGGGCTGCATTTTGCACTCCCCTGGCTCGGCGCTCGAGGCCTCTGGCACGGCGCAGGTTTGTCTGTGTAAATAGGGGGAATGGGAGAATCAAGCAGTTAAGCAGCCAGCCATCGCGCCGCGGGCGCCGAAGGGAGAAACAATGGACAATATG